>DAISXU010000023.1:0-24399 GCA_036825655.1 Flavobacteriales bacterium
CCATTTCGGTGGGTTTGTGCAAGTGGAGAGCAAGCAGATTTGGACTTGACGGATGGGTTGGCTTGCGAAGTTTTGGAGGAATTGATGAAGGACGCACCGGATGAAATTCGTCAGCAGATGGATGACAATGTCCGGTGGATCAAAGGAGCGAAGGCGAATCGCCTTGTGGTGGGTTCACAAGCGCGCATCCTCTATGCAGACGCTGAGGGTCGCATGAAAATTGCAAAGGCTTTCAATGACGCCATCGCGGATGGCCGCCTCCAAGGCCCAGTCATTTTGGGCCGAGACCACCACGATGTCAGCGGTACCGATTCGCCCTACCGCGAGACCTCGAACATCTATGACGGCTCCGCCTTTACGGCAGACATGGCGGTGCACAACTTTGTAGGGGATGGTTTTCGCGGAGCGACCTGGATCAGTTTACACAATGGTGGTGGCGTAGGATGGGGTGAGGTGATCAATGGAGGTTTTGGGATGTTAATTGATGGTTCTGCTGACAGCGAACGCAAGTTGAAGGCCATGCTGCATTGGGATGTCAACAACGGAATTGCTCGGCGCAGTTGGGCTAGGAATCCTGGTGCTGAATGGGCGATTGCTCGGGCCATGGAGCAGGAGCCTCGGTTGCGGGTGACGGTTGCACAGCATGCATCTGAAGCAGTCGTGAAGTCGGCGCTTGGGGCAAACGCGAAATAATTCGCCCGATTGGAAACGATTTAACGCGTTTTTTGTTTCCTACGTGTAGATGAGCCGCTAAATTTGCGCCGCCATGAGCACGACCCTTTCTTCAGAAAACACACAAACCCGTGAAAAAGAGCTTGTTAATCAAGTTTGCGGGGTGTTCATGCGGTTTGGTATCAAGGCGGTAAACATGGATGACATTGCCCGTCACATTGGGATTTCAAAGAAAACGCTCTACAAGTACTTCCGAGACAAGCGCGATTTGGTCATCCGCTCGATGAATTTGCTGATCGATCAAACAGAGGAGATGATGGGAGGCCTCAAAAACCACCCAGGAAACGCCATTGACGCTGAATTGGCTATGATGCGTTACGTGAGGAAGATGTTGGTGGAGCAACATCCGAGTGTTTTGTTTGATCTTCAGAAGTACTATGCGGTGCCTTGGGCAGAAGTGACCCGACGCCGGGAGCAAGTGATTTTGACTTCCTCACAAGAGAACCTCGAGCGCGGACAGATGGAAGGGGTTTACCGCAAGGATTTCGACGCCCGCATTGTTGCACGTTTCATGGTGGCGATTGCCGACACCTCCAAGAATTCACAAGCCACCTTGGAGTTGGGAAAACCCCTATCAGACATCTATTTCGAGACTTTTCAATATCACATCCGCGGCATCGCGAGTCCCATGGGTTTGGGGTACCTCGAGGAAAAGTTGGCGGCTGAATTTCCTTCTGCATGAAGCACCTAATCACAGCGCTTTGCATCGCTGCAAGCTTGACTTCGCAAGCGCAAGATGAAGTTTCGCTCACCCTTTCGGGTGCGCAAGAGCTGGCATTGCAAAAAGCGTATGCCATGCAATATGCCCTTCTGGATCAACAAGTGGCCGATCGGGACGTGAAAGAATTGACTGCGACGGGTTTGCCTCAGGTCACGCTGAATGCAGACTACAGCAACTACATCGACATTCCAACGCAAGTGGTGCCGGCGGATGCCTTTGGTTTTCCTTCGTACCTCACGGAGTTTTTGGGTGGAGTATCAACCGCCACGGGAGTACCAATCAATGCGCCGGCTCCAGATCCAGATGGGTTGAGCGAGCTTCAATTTGGAAACCAGCACACCGCTAACGTTGGATTTCAGGCGACGCAGTTGGTCTTCAGCGGTTCTTACTTTGTAGGATTGCAAGCAGCACGTTTGTATTCTGAATCGCGCGAACAGGCGGTGGAACGCACGGCCGATGAGGTGATGCGCACTGTTGCAGAGGCTTACGTTACCGCCTTGGGTGCTCAGGAGAATGTGCGTGTTTTGAAGGAGGCGTTGAACGCGGTGAAGACTTCGAGGGACCAGATGGAGGCGATGTTGGATGCGGGCTTTGTGGACGCCATGGTGGTGGATCAACTCGCCCTTTCGGTCATGGATTTGGAGCAGGATTTGGCATTTGCAGAAACCCAGTCGAAGCTGGTCATGGCGCTGTTGAGCTTTCAAATCGGACTGGCACCGGAGACCCCCATTCAATTGACAGACAGCATTGAAGGGCTCCTTGCTGCTGGAAATGACGCCGCCTTGTTGAGCCGTTCCTTTTCGGCAGAAGCCTTGCCATCGTTGGCAGAGCAACAGTCTTATGTTGGGCTGGCTGAGTTGGATGTAAAAAACAAACGCGCTTCCGGACTCCCCACGATTTCTGCTTTTTACACGATGCAGAAGAATGCCCAACGGACAGAATTTGACATATTCAAGGCCGACCAAAGCTGGTACAACGTGCAATTGGCAGGGCTCAATTTTTCCATGCCGCTGTGGACCAGTTTTGGTGGGCAACAGCGGGTAGAGAAGGCCCAGTTGGAGCTGATTCGTGCCGAAACGGGGTACCGTCAAATGGAGCAAGCCGCGCGGATGGAATTCGAATCGGCACGTGCAAGTTTCGCCGATGCAAAGGCACGATTGAACAACCGGACACGGGCCCTTGATTTGGCCCAATCCATCTATGAAAGAACAGAACAAGGAATCCGCGAAGGCGTGAATTCCAGTTTTGAATTGACGGAATCACGCAACGGGCTTTTGGAAGCACAAGGCGGGCTGATTGGAGCACAAATTGCATTGCTCAACGCCCGGGTTCGCTTGCAATCCGCTTTATCTGAATTCGAATAACTCCCTGCCATTTTACTGACATGCAACGAATTGTAATCCCATTTTTGGCGGCCTGCTTGCTGGTCGCATCAGGCTGCGGCGGAGAAAGCCCAGATTCAACAGCATCCATTGAGGAACGCGACAACCGGTCGACCGTTTCCGTTCTGACGATGGAGCCCACGGAGTTCATTCACCAGTTTGCTGTTCAAGGCAATGTGGAAACGGACCGAAACGCCACCCTTACGGCTGAATTCTCTGGCATCATCGATGAGCTTTTGGTTCGAGAAGGTCAGCGAGTCAATGCAGGTCAAGCCTTAATGCGAATCAACACCGACATGTTGGACGCGACCCAAGCAGAGTTGGAGACGCAATTGGCCTTGGCGACAGAGCTATTTGAGCGCCAAGCTCGGCTTTGGAGTCAAGGGATTGGATCCGAGGTGGATTATTTGCAATTGAAGGCATCAAAAGACGCCCTCGAAAAAAGCTTGTCAACGCTTTCAGAACAGCGGGACATGGCTACGGTTCGCGCACCTTTCTCGGGCATTTTTGACCGCGCGTTCACCAAGCAAGGTGAGTTGGCCGCGCCGGGCATTCCGTTGGCGCGTGTCGTGGACCTCGATGGCATGTACATCCGCGCCATGGTAAGTGACCACTATGCAGGCCGCATTGAGGCGGGAATGCCAGCGAGGGTTGAAGTGACGGGCATGGAGGTGGTTGAAACCGAAATTGCTCGAGTAGGTTCGTACATCAACCCTTCGAACAGGACCATTGAAATCACCTTGGGACTTCCGGGAAAATCGGGCTTTTTACCTAACATGTTTGCCAACGTTTGGTTGCAAGACCTCGCGTTGGATAGCGCCTTGGTGTTGCCGAATGCCCTAGTGCAGCAGGATGTATCGGGAAACAATTTCGTTTACATCATCCAAGGTGAAACAGCGAGCAAGCGCATTGTCGAACTCGGAATGAGCAGTGAGAATCAAGTGCTCATTGCGGCTGGTTTGAATTTTGGTGACCGAGTCGTGGAGAAAGGTGCAAGCAGGATTGTGGATGGTGAAGCAGTCCGTACCCTCTAGTTCGAAGCCATGAAGCAACCCCCATCAACAACGAAGCTTCGGGAATTTGGTTTAACCACCTGGAGCATCAAGAACCGAACTACGGTTTTTGTCCTCATAGCCATCATTACGTTCAGTGGGATTTCCAGCTACCTCACGGTACCCAAGGAGAGTTTTCCGGAGGTTGTAATTCCGGAGATTTACATTGGAACACCCTATCCTGGAAACAGCCCAACCAACATTGAGAAGCTGATCACTCGTCCACTCGAGAAGGAAATTAACACCATAACAGGCGTTGACGAAATCACCTCGACATCCATCCAGGGGTACAGTGCCATTGATGTGAAATTCGACTTTGATGTTTCGCCAGCTGAGGCGTTGCGCAAGGTGAAAGATGCTGTGGATAAGGCCAAAGCAGATCCTGAGTTCCCGGATGATTTGCCAGCAGAACCGAATGTCTTTGAGTTGAATTTCAGCGAATTGCTGCCCGTCATGAACGTGAACCTCTCCGGGGACTATACCCTGGATGATTTGAAGCGGTATGCAGAGCGGATTGAGGAGGAAATAGAAAACCTTCCAGAAATTTCAAAAGTCGACATCCGGGGTGTGATGGACAAGGAGGTTGAAATTGAAGTCGATTACTTGCGAGCCGAAGCGATGCAGGTGAGTTTCAATGACATCGCAGGAGCGATTGCGGCCGAGAACGTGACCATTTCTGGTGGCGATTTGTTGGTTGACCAGGTGCGCAGGACGGTTCAGGTTGTGGGGGACTTCAAGTCCATGGAGGACATCGAATCGGTGATTGTGAAGAGCGAGCGGAACTCGCCCATTTTTCTCCGTGATGTAGCACGGGTTAGGTTTGTGGAGCAAGAGAAGACGAGCTATGCGCGTGAGTATGGCAATCCAGTGGTGACACTCGACATCATCAAGCGGGCGGGCGAAAACCTCATCGCTGCGTCAGACGGAATCAATCAAATCATCGATGAGGCGAAGCAAGATTACCTGCCCCGCAACCTCAATGTGTCCATCACCAATGACCAATCGGATCAGACGCGGACGCAAGTAGAGGAATTGCAGAATTCCATCATTTTTGGTGTTTTGCTCGTTGTCGGTGTCCTGCTCTTTTTCTTGGGACTTCGAAACGCGTTGTTTGTAGGTGTAGCCATTCCCTTGTCAATGTTCATGTCCTTCATGATTTTGACCGCCTTGGGGGTCACCTTCAATACCATGGTGTTGTTTTCACTCGTATTGGCCTTGGGAATGCTGGTGGACAATGGCATTGTGGTGGTGGAGAACGTTTACCGACTGATGGATGAAGGGATGAGTCCGCTCGACGCAGCGCGTTATGGAGTTGGGGAGGTGGCTTGGCCCATCATTGCATCAACAGCGACTACGTTGGCTGCCTTTATGCCGTTGGCCATTTGGCCAGGGCTGATTGGCGAATTCATGAAGTACTTGCCGATCACCTTGATCATTGTTCTGAGCTCTTCGCTTTTTGTTGCGCTGGTCATCAATCCCGTGTTGACTGCTATCTTCATGAAGGTTGGAGCGGAAAAGGTGAACCGCAAGCGGACGTGGATTGTGAGCGGGGTCTTGCTGGTTGTAGGTGGGTTGTTTTTGATGTTGGAGGCCACAGGATTTGGAAACATCCTCCTCATCGCGGGGCTGTTGGGGCTTTTGAATACCTACGTTCTTTATCCAGCCACGCTGGTGTTCCAAAATGGTTTTCTCCCGTGGTTGGAAAGCGGCTATGAGCGCTTTTTACGCTTTGCGTTGGCCGGCATAAAACCCTGGTTGTTCTTCTTCGGAACCGCCTCGCTCTTTGTTGTAGCAGCGATTTTGTTGGCAGCTTTTCCGCCAAAAGTGGAGTTTTTCCCATCCAATGAGCCCCAATTGCTGAATGTCTTCATCACGAAGCCCATCGGAACGGACATTGAAGAAACCAACCGCGTTGCTGCCGAAATCGAGGGCATTGTGATGGAATTTGTGGAGGAGGAACAATGGAAGAGGCCTCACCCGGAAACGGGAGAACTGGAGTCTTACATGGTCAATTCGATCATTGGACAAGTGGGCAATGGAACCAGTGATCCCAATGAGGGGCCTTCATTGGGCAATACACCGAACAAAGCTCGTTTGGCCATCAATTTTGTGAAATTCCAAGAACGACGCGGGCAATCAACCAGTGAGATGTTGTCTGCTTTGAGGAACAGGCTGGCGCATTACCCAGACGCAGAGGTGATTGTGACGAAAAACTCAGACGGCCCGCCACAAGGCCCTCCCATCAACTTGGAAGTTCGAGGGGAAGACTACGATGCTGTTTTGGAAGCAGCCATGGGAATTCGGCAATTCTTAAGAACTCGTGGTTTCGACGGCGTGGAAGAACTCAAAATGGATGTGGACAAGTACAAGCCTGAATTGCCCATCACCATTGATCGCCAGAAGGCCCAACGCTACGGGTTGTCTACTCAAAACATTGGGTACACCCTGCGAACGGCATTGTTTGGCCGAGAGGTTAGCACATTCAAGGACGGAGAGGATGATTACCCCATTAACGTGCGGTTTGAGGACCAATACAGGAACAACTTGGATGCCTTGATGAACCAAAAGGTCATTTTCAGGAGCGCATCCGATGGCCAAATCAAGGAAGTTCCAATCAGCGCGGTGGCCAGCGCTGAGCGCAGCACGACCTTTTCAAGCGTGAAACGAAAAGACCTCGATCGGGTCATCACGATCAGCTCAAACGTTTTGGAGGGTGCCAATGCGAACACCATTGTGGCGGACATGAAGGTCGCACTGGCGGATTTTGAGCTCCCAAGAGGGGTGGATTGGCGGTTTACGGGCCAGCAAGAGGAGCAAGCCGAAGAGCTGGCTTTTCTTTCCAAGGCTTTGTTGATTGCCTTGTTTCTGATTGTGTTGATCATCGTTGCTCAGTTCAACTCCATAACCACCCCCTTCATCATCGGTTTCAGCGTGTTCTTCTCGCTAATTGGTGTGTTGCTCGGTTTGGTGGTGTTCCAAATGGACTTTGTCATCATCATGACGATGATTGGCATCATTTCGTTAGCTGGTGTTGTGGTGAACAATGCCATTGTTTTAGTCGACTACACGGACTTGTTGAGGGAACGCAAAAGGGAAGAATTGGGGGAGTCCGTTCGCTTGCCTTTTGGGACGGTAATTGAGTCCATTGTGGTTGGGGGTAAGACGCGTTTGCGCCCGGTTTTATTGACAGCCATCACCACCGTGCTGGGTTTGTTGCCGCTCGCTGTAGGCCTCAACATTGACTTTGTTCGCTTGATCACCGAATACGATCCGCACATTTACGTCGGGGGTGACAACAACGTGTTCTGGAAGCCGATGAGCTGGGCAATCATCTATGGATTGACTTTCGCGACGTTCCTGACCTTGGTTATCGTGCCGATCATGTATTGGTGGATCGAACGGATGAAGTACCGCTACGTTTTCAAAGCGGGACTGAATTAGGGTTTAACCACCGCGGTGGATGCGTGCCACGCGTGATGAAATGCGTGCGATGAGCTCGTAAGGAATGGTGCCGGCGGATTGGGCCACCTCCTCAAGGGTGGGCTGTATGCCAAACAAAACTACGTCGTCACCGACTTCCGCTGATGGGATGTGCGTGATGTCCACCAAGGTCATGTCCATGCACACGCGTCCCACGACGGGTGCGCGTTGCCCTCGGATGAGAACGTGCCCCGCCCCGTTGCTTAAATGCCTTGGATAGCCATCTCCGTATCCGACGGGAAGGATGGCGATGGTGCGGTCCTCTTGGGTGGCGTCCATTGCCCCGTAACCTACCCCTTCACCTCCTGGTATGCGTCGGGTTTGGCTGATGGTTGTTTCGAAGGAAATAGCGGGGGACAACAGCAATTTCCCCATGCCATGTGACCCACCAAACATCCCAATTCCCAAGCGGGCGTATTCCAGCGCGAATTCAGGGAAACGAGCAATTCCTGCCGAATTGAGCACGTGACGTCCCAATGGATGTTGCTCACGGGTGGTGCTGGAACGCAAGGCGTTTGAAGCATCAATGAAACGACTGAATTGAAGCTGGGTAAATTCGTCGGCACTGGCTTCATCCGCAGCAGCGAGGTGACTCAATACCGTTTCCGCTCGAACAGAGCAACGATCAACATTCAGCTCACGCGCTAAGTCGTCCATTTCGTCCAGTGTAAAACCAACCCGGTGCATTCCTGTGTCAATTTTCAGGTGAACGGGCCAAGGTGCCACGTGTTCTGCAACCTTGCAAAATGCTTGAAAATGAGCTGGTCCAATCAGCTCGGGCTCTAACCGGTGCGCAATCAATGCATCGAATGTGCTAGGATCCGGATTCAACACCATGATGGGCATTGAAATCCCATGGCGCCGCAATTCGATGCCCTCCTCTGTGCAGGCAACTGCGAGGTAACTCATGCCCAATTGCTCGAGGGCTCGCGCCAAGGCGGGACCATTCGCTCCGTAGCCCGAAGCTTTGACAACTGCGATGAGCTGCGTGGGGTGGTCACAAGGCACAGCGGGGTGTGCAGCCCGAATGTGTTGGCGAAATGAGTTGATGTTGTGGGTTACTGAGTCCAAATCAAGGGTGAGGGAGGTCACATGCCCTTTCTTGCTCAACAAAGGCACGAAGGACTCAAAAGCGGCCGATCTCGGGCCCTTCACGAGGACATCCATCCCCCGAAAAGGATCTTCCTGCCCGCTGGAAATGGCTGTTAATGCTGTTTCGACCGCATCAAAAACCTTCCAATCATCAGGAGGGTTCGCCAATCGCCACTGTTTTCCAACGAGCCAAACCTTGCTGACACCAGTCCCTTCGAGGAGTTGTTGAAGCCGTTTTGTGTCGTGTTTGGCCCCCGGAAATTCCCCCAAAATCAACCCCCGTTCATGGCCAGTAGGAAGCCGTCCGAGATCGCGCAAGGCAAATGCGAGCGCACCCCAATCATTGGCATAGGCATCCGATATGATCCAAGTCCCCCCGGGTCCGCTTACGCGCTGCATGCGCAAATCCACCTCCGGAAGGTGTGGCATGGTTGCTCCCACTTCGTCGAGGGAAGCACCCAACAAGAGGGCCACGAGGGATGCCGTCATGGCATTTCGAAAAACCAACTCCCCTGGAGCAGGGAGGGTCCACTTTGCTTGAACACCATCAAACTCAATGGCAACCTCGCATTGATGGCCTTGAGTCCACCGCTGTATGACGCGCAAATCGCCTGATTCCCCCCAGGTCTTAATTGGAACTTGAAGGCCAACCAACCCCTCAACCCCCTCTTGGCAATCTTCTGGGAGAGCAACCCATTTGCAGTTTTTAAAAAGGCTCAGCTTTTCTTCGATCAAGACGGATCGGTTGGGAAAGTTGGATGCATGCGCTTCTCCCAAATGCGTTAGCACGCCCCATTCAGGTTCTACGCAAGAGCGCAGGGCGGACATTTCCCCAGGTTCACTGATGCCAACCTCGATGATGCCCAGTTCTTGTTGTGCATTCAATCCCCACAAGGACAAGGGAACGCCGACTTGGCTGTTAAAGGACCGGGGGCTCCGATGCGGGCGTTTGCGGGCGAGCAGTGCCGCCGCCCATTCTTTGACGATTGTTTTGCCGTTGCTTCCGGTGATGGCCACAACAGGGACTTTTGTTCGTTGGCGGTGCACTGAAGCGAGGGACTGCAAGGCAACGATCGGATTGGGAACCACCAGGACGTCGCTGTCCTGAAATCCCGGGTCTTTCTGAACCACAAAGCGCCGAACTCCAGCCTTGTGAGCGGCATTTAGAAAGTCATGCCCATCGTGCCAAACACCGTTGATCGCAAAAAAGACAGCCTCGTCCCCTTCGATTTCTCCGCGTTCCAACGCGCGTGAATCTAAAGTCAGGATGGAAGCCGCTTGCGCCTCCATGCCAGAAGCCCGAAGCTCACCAGCAGAAACGGCCCAACTCCTCCATTCTGCTCCGGTCACGCGCGCGATTTTTGATGGGCACTTTGTTTGCGAGCTTCCACAAATGCAGCCCGAGTCAAAGGAATGTAGCGATCCGTTGCGCCCACCTCCACAGTGGCGTCTCCTCCGGCAATTCTGTGAGAGAAATGGGCTGACCGCCCTGTTTCCATGCAGATGGCGTGCAACTTTGTGACCTCCTCGGCACGAGCTAACAGTTCAGGCATGCATCCGAACGGGGTGCCTGTAAAATCCAAATCCAATCCCGCAGCAATGACGCGCATTCCTCGGTTTGCTAACTCACTGCACAAGGCGGGCAATGCATCATCAAAAAATTGCACCTCATCGATGGCGACAACGGTGACTGGGCGATCGAGCTGGTCAATGTGATGGAGAAGGGCTTGGCTTCCTGCTACCGTAATGCTGTCGAGTGCATTGCTGTCGTGTGACGTGACTTGATCGGCATTCCATCGCGTGTCCGTGGCGGGTTTGAAAATCAAAGTGGGTTGGCGTGCGATGCGCGCGCGGCGAATGCGCCGGAGCAGCTCCTCCGTTTTCCCAGAAAACATTGGACCGCAAATGACCTCTACCCGACCTTCTCCGAGGTCGGGGTGGTGGTGATGTGAAGTTTCGTGTGGAACCATGATCGCGGTAACGAAATTACTTCAGGCCTTACATTCGCAGCACCATGAAAAGAGATAGTTTTCACCAAACCCCTTGGTTGCTGTTGTTAGCTGTTATCGCTTGTACGCCTCGAGCAGGGGAAGGAGGCGCCTCCGTGCTCACCGGATCAGTTGAAGTAGAGCGCAGGGCGGTCATTTCGAATCCGGCGGGTGCCGTGACTTTTCCAGGGGCGGACGTTGACGTGTTCATTACCTATGGAGACCGAGTGGGACCAGATGATAAGGTCACCACGAACTTCGATGGGGATTTTGCCTTTTACGGCCTAACTCCTGGCAATTACACCATATACGTGTACAGTGAGGACACCATGCCTCAAGTCCAACAAGCCCCCGAAATCGCAATCATCCGTGAAGTGGAGATTGACGGCCGAAGGGAAGAGGTGGACATGGGAAGCATTCGAATTTTCAGCGAACTCTGAGCATGGCAGGGCAACCAGGTCGATTGCAATGGGGGACCCTCTTGCTTGCGCTCATTTTGGGCACTCAGGGGCATGCGCAAGAACTTGGGTATTGGGCGAGCAGTGGAGTTCAGGCTGGGTTACCCGGTGCTTGGTCCTATTCTGTTCAAATAGAGAGTCGGTGGTTGCAGGTGCACGAAACAGCATTCATGGATGTAGCCATAGCGCGGCCTTTAGGAAAGCACCTCGAAGTGAATTTGCAGTGGCGGACCGGTCAATCGTGGAACAATGCCTCCTACCGACCAGAATCGCGGTTGGCGTTTCGGGTTCTTGCTCAAGGGGATTGCGGTGCAGGCTCTTGGGATGCGCGGCTGATGTTTCAAGAATCCGAGCCTTTGTTGAGGCGATCGGAGTGGTCAAGTGCCTCCATCAATCGTTCTGCATTGCGCTGGCGCATGGGTTACACGTCTCCATGGACGAACAAAGTGCGTTGGAGTTCTAACATGGAGCTGATTGCCAAAGGGGGAATGGGCGATGCCGCAGAACTCCCACAGTCGGCTCTGGCTTTTTCACATGTTCGCAACCGAGTTGAGGTAGACATACAGGTGGCGAAAAACGATCGCTTGCTGGTCGGTTATCAATTGGAGTGGAGCGCCGGCAAACAGGAGCAAGCCATCCGAGTGGGTTGGTCGCATGATTTGGGAGAGTGGAGACCGGGCAAGCAGATGAAGGAGCGAAGAAGGCTGTCGGCCATCCCGGCCTCCCGCTCCTATGATGCCACTGGCACAGTGGTCGTCACCGAGGGTCGGAGCATCGAGTATGCCATTTGCAAATCGAACCAGATCTTCCTTTCGGAAGTCCAAGTGAATGGGCCGACCGCTGATTTCATTGAATTGCACAACCTGAGCGATGTGGATTGCCAATTGACAGGTTGGCGCTTTGATGATGATGAGGCCTTGGATGATTGGGTCGGCTCGACTGAAGTGGTACCCGCTCATGGGTGTTGGGTGGCATTTTCGGAAGGTGAAGGGGGGTTTAAATCGGGCTTATCGGCTCAAGGTGAGGTGGTTTACCTGTCCGATTCGGAGGGAGTTGTCCGAGAAATTAAGCTTCAACCCACTTCCCAAGAAAGCACCGAAACCTTTGATAATTCAGGCGCTTCGAGGGTCACCCCACCTTCAATTGGGCGCTATTTTGCACCCGGTGAATGAATTCGTGAGTTTTTTGTCCACAGACCCCCTTGGGTTGTAAACAATCGTTCGCTATCTTCGCAGCCCCAATTTTGGGGTTATACACGCATTTGAAGCTATTGACCGTGGATACATTGAGCTACAAGACGCTCTCCATTAACAAGGAGAATGCCGAAAAGAAGTGGTTACTTGTTGATGCTGAAGGCCAAACACTCGGCCGCCTCGCATCTGAAGTTGCCAAGCGCTTGCGCGGAAAGCACAAGACGAACTTCACTCCTCACGCGGACTGCGGTGATTACGTGATTGTTGTCAACGCCGAGAAGGTGGTGCTTTCTGGCAACAAAATGCAAAACAAGGAGTACCAGTGGTTTACTGGTTATCCTGGAGGACAGCGTTCGCGCTCAGCTCAGGAGATGTTGAACCGCAAGCCATACGCTTTGGTAGAAGAGGCTGTACGCGGCATGCTTCCAAAGAATCGTTTGGGCCGTGAAATGTTCCGTAACCTCCACGTCTTCGTGGGACCGGATCACAAGCACGAAGCACAGCAGCCCGAGCTCCTTTCTCTTTAATTGATCGATACAGAGCCTAATCAATGGACGTAATCAACACTTCAGGTCGCCGCAAGACGGCGGTCGCTCGCCTCTACATGAAGCCCGGAACGGGTAAAGTAACGGTTAACAAAACCGCTGCAGAGGCTTACTTCCCCACTGCTGTGTTGCAGTATAAGTTGAATCAACCGTTCGTGTTGACAGAGACTGAGGGTCAGTATGACGTGAATGTCAATGTGTATGGTGGAGGAATCAACGGACAGGCGGACGCAGTTCGTTTGGCGATGTCCAAGGCCTTGGTTGAAATCAATCCCGAGTGGAAGCCTTCTTTGAAGGAAGTCGGTTTGATGACCCGTGACCCACGTATGGTGGAGCGGAAGAAGCCAGGTTTGAAGAAGGCTCGGAAGAGAGAGCAGTTCTCAAAGCGTTGATTCGCTTTTTCAAGAAATTTTCATGTGGCAGCCCGTCAAGGGCTGTCCACTTTTTATCAATCGTTTAGTATCCAAACACATTGGATTCCTTCAGGACTACCTCTGTGTTGCTTAAATCAGGAAAGTAAACATGGCACGAACGAACTTCGAGCAGTTGTTACAAGCAGGAGTCCATTTTGGACACCTCAAGCGCAAGTGGAACCCACACATGGCTCCGTACATTTTCACGGAGACCAAAGGCATCCACATCATCGACCTCCACAAGACGGTCGTCAAATTGGACGAGGCTTCGGCGGCGTTGAAGCAAATCGCAAAAAGCGGAAAGAAAATCTTATTCGTTGCTACCAAGAAGCAGGCGAAGGAGGTAGTGGCTCAGCGTTCTGAGGCCGTCAACATGCCGTACGTTACGGAGCGTTGGTCGGGTGGAATGTTGACGAATTTCGCGACCATCCGCAAGGCGGTGAAAAAGATGTCTCAAATCGATAAGATGGAGGCAGACGGCACCCTCAATACGTTGTCCAAGCGTGAGCGCCTTCAGGTTTCACGTCAGCGCGCCAAATTGGAAAAGAACTTGGGTTCAATTTCTGATTTGACACGCATTCCAGCAGCAGTTTTCATCATCGATGTGAAGAAAGAGCACATCGCCTTAGCGGAAGCAAAAAAGTTGGGCATTCCTGTTTTTGCAATGGTTGACACCAACTCGGACCCTCGCCCAGTTGACTTCCCAATCCCAGGCAATGATGACGCGAGCAGCGCAGTTGAACTGATTATGGATACGGTTGTAGCGGCGATTGCTGAGGGTTTGCAAGAGCGGAAATCCGATAAGGATAGCGCGGATGCGGCAGCGGAAAAAATGAAGGAAGTAGCTGAAGCTACGCCAGCCGCGGAGGCTCCTGCTGAGGAAGCCGCGGAGGCTCCTGCTGAAGAATCTACTGAAGAGGGCGAGGAGTCTTCAGAGAGCTAAAATCGAAACAACCACACCGGTATAGACCCATTAACGCTGCCCCCAAAAGGGCATAAACGATACCCCATGAACATCACTGCAGCAGACGTGAACAAGCTCCGGAAGCAAACAGGAGCTGGCATGATGGATTGCAAAAAGGCGCTCCAGGAAGCGGAGGGCGATTTTGAAAAGGCCGTAGAGGTTTTGCGTTTGAAAGGCCAAAAAGTAGCCGCGAAGCGCAGCGATCGCGAAGCAGGAGAGGGGGCGATCCTCTCTGGCGTGAACGCAGCAGGGGACTTCGGAGTGCTCCTCGCCTTGAATTGCGAGACGGACTTCGTTGCCAAGAACGAGGCATTTGTGGCTACGGCTCAAACCCTATTGGACATGGCCATCAGCGAAGGCATCACCTCGAAGGATGATTTGATGTCCAAGCCTTACCCAGGCTCATCCATCACCGTTTCTGAGAAGATTACGGAGGAGATTGGAAAGATTGGCGAGCGTTTGGACATTGGAACGTTTGAGACTTTGTCTGCGGGCAATGTGGTTTCTTACATCCATCCAGGCAACCGCTTGGCAACGCTGGTGGGCTTCTCAGGGGCTATGCCAGAGGGAGCTGGGCGTGATGTCGCCATGCAAGCTGCGGCTATGGCTCCTGTTGCACTGGACGAGTCTACCATTCCACAAGACCTCGTTGAGAAGGAATTGGAAATTGGAAAGGAGTTGGCCATCCAAGAGGGAAAGCCAGCGGACATGGCGGAGAAGATTGCACAAGGCCGTTTGAAGAAGTGGTTCAAGGAATCGACTTTGGTCAATCAGGCATACATCAAAGACAACAAGCAAACTGTTGCTGAATTCATCGGAGCTTCTGCTTCCGGCGTGAGCGCTACAGGCTTTTGCCGCGCGGCTCTTGACTGAGCATAAAGAACTGAATTTGAAGCAAAGGCATCCTTCGGGGTGCCTTTGTTGTTTACAGGCGGGTGAACTTGCCATGTTTATTCGGATATTCGCGCACGATGAGGTACGAGCGCATACTCCTGAAGCTAAGCGGTGAGGCCCTGATGGGCAGCAAGCAGTTTGGCATTGACAACGATCGGTTGAAACAATACGCCCTTGAGATCAAGGCGGCTTTGGATCAAGGGGTTCAAATAGCCATCGTCATTGGCGGAGGCAACATTTTCCGTGGTGTGCAAGCGGCAGAAGGAGGCATGGAACGTACCCAAGGGGACTACATGGGCATGTTGGCGACCGTCATCAACTCCATGGCCCTTCAAAGCGCCTTGGAAGCAGAAGGCATCGATACGCGCCTTCAAAGTGCAATCGAATTGAAGCAAATTGCTGAGCCATTCATTCGGCGCAGGGCGATCCGCCACTTGGAAAAAGGGCGGGTTGTTATTTTCGGCGGAGGAACGGGAAATCCCTTTTTCACAACCGATTCTGCTGCCTCACTTCGGGCCATTGAAATTGACGCGGACGTGATTTTGAAAGGCACGCGAGTGGACGGAATTTATGAGGCAGACCCTGAAAAGCATCCTGACGCCAAGCGGTTCGACTCCATCAGCTTTGGAGAAGTATTTAGCCGAGGCATTCAAGTGATGGACATGACAGCCTTTACGCTTTGCAATGAAAACAGCCTGCCCATTGTAGTGTTTGATATGAATCGTTCGGGTAATTTGAAGCGAATCATCGAAGGTGAGGATGTGGGCACGTTGGTTACATTTGAATCCGAAGCATCATGACAGAAGAAATTACAATGGCGCTGGAGACAGCGCAAGAGGCCATGGATAAGGCCATTGGCCATTTGGAGAGCGAACTGACGAAGGTGAGGGCTGGCAAGGCTCATCCAAGCATGTTGGGTGGCGTAAAAGTGGATTATTATGGTGCGCCTACTCCACTGGGCCAGGTAGCCAATGTCAACTCAACAGATGCCCGAACGTTAACGATTCAACCGTGGGAAAAGGGAATGCTCGACGCCATTTCTACTGCTGTGATCAATGCGAATTTGGGCCTTAACCCCATGAACAATGGGGAGGTAATCCTGATCAACGTTCCACCCTTGACTGAGGAACGCCGTCGAGAACTGGTAAAGCGTGCCCGATCGGAGGGGGAGCATGCGCGTGTTGGCATTCGCACGGGACGGAAGGACGCCATGGATTTTTTAAAATCCGCCAAGTCGGATGGGTTGAGTGAGGATTTGGTCAAGTCAGGGGAGACGAAGGTTCAAGAAATGACCGACCAATACAACAAGCGGGTGGATGACATCCTTGACGCCAAGGAGAAGGACATCATGACAGTCTAACTCCGTTAGGCTTTCCACTCCGCCGCAACCGCACGAGCCGCGGCATCCGATTCAATCAAGGATTCTAAGTCTGGATTCGCCTCGAAATCCACCTTCATCAGGGCGTGTTCAACCACGGAGGTGAGTTCAAGGAATTCGATTTCATCGTTGAGAAAACGCGCGACGGCAATTTCGTTGGCTGCATTGAGCACGGCCGCGGCATTGCCTCCCCGTCGACCGGCTTCGAAAGCGAGCTTCAAATTCCGAAAGGCCTCCATGTCCGGCTGTTCAAAGGTCAATTGCGGATAATCCATGAACGAGAACCTCGGGAAGTCGTTGGGAAGACGGCGTGGATACCCCAAGGCATAGGCGATGGGCAGTTTCATGTCGGGAAGCCCCAGTTGGGCTTTGATGGAACCATCTTCGAATTGAACGCAGGAATGGACGATGGACTGCGGGTGGACCACCACATCGATGGCGTCCATGCTCAAATCGAACAACCAACGCGCTTCAATGACCTCCAACCCCTTGTTCATCAAGGACGCGGAGTCGATTGTGATTTTTGCTCCCATGGTCCAGTTGGGATGCTTTAGGGCTTGGGCCTTGGTGACACCGGCCAATTCTGCACGGGTGCGTCCGCGGAAAGGCCCTCCTGATGCGGTCAGGATGATTTTCTCAATGGGGTTGAGCAATTCTCCCGCCAAACACTGGTAGATCGCGCTGTGCTCACTGTCTACAGGGTGGATGTCCACTCCATAGGTGAGCGCTTCTTTCATGACCAGCGCTCCCGCAACGACCAAGGTCTCTTTGTTCGCGAGAGCGATGTGTTTTTTGGCGCGAATGGCGCGCAACGTTGGACGCAGACCAGCAGCTCCGACCAGCGCGGTCAGGACCATGTGAATGCCATCCATTTCAACCACTTGTTCCAAGGCGTCGGAACCCGCATAGACTTTGATGCCTTGTTCGAAAAGGGCGTCTTGCACCGTGGAAAACAGATCCTTTCGACCGATGACTACTGCGTTGGGTTTGAATTCTAAGGCTTGCTGGATGAGCAGTTGGGCGTTGCTGTGTGCACTGAGCACCTCAACATGCAAGTGGTCGGGTTGCTCTCGGATGACCTCCAGCGCTTGCGTTCCGATGGAGCCTGTGGAGCCAAGGATGGCGATTCCGCGTGTGCTCATAGGAAACCGAGTTCGAGTTTCGCCTCTTCACTCATCATGTCTTGCGACCAAGGGGGATCGAAAACGATGTTCACTTTTGCCCCAGTAGCCCCAGCGATTCCCGCGACCTTTTGCTCCACTTCGGCTGGCATGGATTCGGCAACAGGGCAGTTGGGAGACGTGAGGGTCATGTCCAAGTTTACAAAGCCATCTGATGAGATGTTGACCTCGTAGATCAAGCCCAATTCATAAACGTCCACCGGAATCTCCGGATCGAAGATGGTCTTCAAAACCGCAATCACCGTTGCTTCATCGAATGGTTTACTCATGTTGTTTGGAGCCAAGATTCTACGTCCTCTATTGAAAGTGCTGGAAGGTCCAATTTGTTCTTCTTTCGGAAGCCATTCAGTTTTTCTCGCAATCCTGCAGGTTTCATGGAGGCCAAATCTTCAACGGTTTCGAATCCCGCCGCCACTACGTGTGGAGCCCAATCGGCAGGAATACCAAAGGCAGTGAGCGCCCCCAGATCAGGGCCTGTAGCCCAGACTTCTGGACGCATTTGGGGGAAAAGCAGCACTTCTTGGATGGAGGTTTGGTTTGTGAGCATCATGACCAGCCGGTCGATGCCGATGCCCACTCCGCTCGTTGGTGGCATGCCATATTCCAAAGCACGGAGGAAGTCTTGGTCGATGAACATGGCCTCGTCGTCGCCTCGCTCTTGCAGTGCGAGTTGGGATTCGAAGCGTTCGCGTTGATCAATCGGGTCGTTGAGCTCGCTGTAGGCATTGGCCACCTCTGTTCCATTGATCATGAGTTCGAATCGCTCGGTGTAGCCGGGCTTCGAGCGGTGAGCTTTGGTCAATGGGGACATTTCCACAGGGTAATCAATGATGAAAGTGGGTTGCACATAGTGCTTTTCGCAGCGTTCACCGAACAGTTCATCGATGAGCTTGCCTTTGCCCATGCTGGCGTCGGTTTCGATTCCCAATGTCGAGCAAGCTTCTCGGAGTCCAGCTTCGTCGAGCCCATCGATGTCTACCCCTGTGTGCTCAAGGATGGCGTCGCGCATGGTAACCCTCCGGAAAGGCGGTGTGAAGTCGATTTCGTTTCCACCCAAGGTGACGGTGTGCTTGTTGTGCAGCCGGAAGCAGATTTGGGAAATCAGCTGCTCCATTTCCTCCATCATCCAGAGGTAATCCTGGTAGGCCACGTACAATTCCATCACGGTAAATTCCGGATTGTGCGTCCGGTCCATCCCCTCGTTTCTAAAATTCCTTGAGAATTCGTAGACGCCGTCAAACCCACCTACGATCAACCGTTTCAGGTAAAGTTCATTGGCGATGCGGAGGTACAATGGAATGTCCAACGCGTTGTGGTGCGTTGTAAAAGGACGTGCAGCAGCACCCCCCGGAATGGCCTGCAACACCGGGGTGTCGACTTCCAGCCACCCCTTCGCGTCGAATCGCTCCCGGATGGTGCGAATGATGGCGCTGCGGGCTTCGAAAGTGCTTCGAACCTTGGGGTTAACGACCAAATCTACGTAGCGCATTCGGTAGCGCAGTTCGGGATCAGCAAACGCGTCGTGCACGTTACCATCCTCATCGACCTTCACTGCAGGCAGGGGTTTGAGGGATTTCGAAAGGACGGTGAGTTCACGAACTTCTACACTTTGCTCCCCGGTTTGGGTCAAGAAAGTAACTCCCTTCACACCTATGAAATCGCCTCGATCCAGGAGTTTCTTGAATACGTCGTTGTAGAGGCTTTTGTCCTCATCGGGGCACAAAACATCCCGATTCAAATAAAGCTGAAACGTGCCTTCCGCGTCTTGGAGTTCAGCGAATGACGCCTTGCCCATGATCCTGCGGCTCATGATCCGACCCGCCATGCTGACTTCAACACCCGTTTCAAACGAGGATGAAAGGGATTTTGAATGGTGAGTTACTCCATAGGCCGCCGCTGGATAGGGTTCAATTCCGCGATTTCTCAATTCTTGAAGTGAGTTCCGGCGGATGCGTTCTTGCTCTGTAAGGTGCATGGTGCAAAGTTAGTTGCTAAGGCGGTGAACCCGTGACGTTTTCACGACGCTTCGTTAGCGCGTAACTCGGTAGATTTGCAAAAACGCACTTCATGAAGCAAGCACTCTTCACTTTTGGCTTTTTGCTGGCCTTTTTCGTGGGATGGGGGCAATCGGAAGCTCCATCGGATTCCATCATGATTTTGGTCTGGCCACCTCAGCAGTTACCTGAAGCCTTGGTTGAGGGAGTGAGCGCTCAAGAACCGTTGAATGCGATGACTTCACCCCACGCTGTTTCGACGCTCCTTCCGTTGGAGATTAACCAGGTCGCTACACCTGCTGTGGGGGATGCATTGGAGGCGGTAGTGGGCGTGGATGTGCGCTCAAGGGGTCCATTGGGGGTGCAATCGGATTTGGGGGTTCGTGGGGGTTCGTTTGAGCAAACGGCACTTTACGTGGACGGCATCCGTTGGTCCGCGCCACAGACGGGTCATCATTTAATGAACTTGCCCTTTGATCCAGCGCTTTTGGGTGGCCTCGAGGTGGTCCGGGGAGGAACTGGGGCATTTGCCGGAGTTGGAGCTTTTGCGGGCTCTGTTCACCTGTCCTTGCGCACTTTGGCTCCGGCCGCGTTTACCCAAGTAGCGCTTGAGGGCGGTCAAAATGGATGGATGCGGGCGGCCATGTCTGGCATGTGGACCACCCCGGACTTCACGCACCGGGCTTCTGTTTCCCACAGTGAAACTTCAGGTTACATGGAGAACACAGACGCCATGATCACCCGGGCCACGTGGATTGGCGATTGGAGGGACAAGCACGAAGGTCTGTGGAGGGCCCTCATCGGATTGGAAGAAAAGTCCTTCGGGGCGCAGTCTTTTTACACAGCGGCCTATCCCCACCAGTTTGAGTCGACAGGATCAACAGTGGCTCAAGTAACCTGGAGACGCCAGCGGGCTTGGAGTTCGTTTGCGGGGGCCCACTTGCGGTACCACCGCGACCGGTTTGAGTTGTATCGGGAGGGTGCGGCTTGGTATGCTCCCACTCCAGATGGGTATTTCGTCCGCGAAGCGTTTGAAGGTGAGCCAGCTGATACAGCCGCCTCTTGGTATGGTGGTGCAAATCAGCACCGGTCGTTGACTACGGGAATGACGCTGCGAACGGCAAAAACACATGGTTTTGGCCGGATTACAATCGGCGCAGATGTTCGCATGGAGGCTGTTCGCAGCAACGTTTTGGGGGTAATGCGGGATTCATCTTCGGTTAGACCACTTGGTCAGGAGCGATTGAATCTGGATGCTTTTGTTTCAGAACGTTGGCAAAACCCAGCAGGTACTGCGCGTGTTTCTGCGACTTTGGGGCTGAATGCCAATTCGCAGTTTGGCGCACGGTTGCTACCGGCATGCGATGCCGCATGGGTTCTAAACCCAAAATGGTCTGCTTTCGCTTCAGCGGGTCGATCCGTTCGCCATCCAAGCTACACGGACCTCTACTATCAAGGCGGGGCCAGGGGAAGGGCGGACTTACAACCGGAGAAATCAGACCAAGTGGAGTTGGGCATGAGGTGGCAAAAAACACGGCAATCAGATTTCGTTTCCCGTCCTGCCCAGTTCATCCGGCTCGAAATGGCGGGTTGGATGCGTTGGGGTTCAGATTTAATTGACTGGGTGCTTTTGCCCGGCAGTGAGGAGTTTGAAGCTGCAAATTTGACTTCAACTAAGCATGAAGGCTTGGAGTTGAGCGCCCTTTATCAGCATCCCAACCGAGGAGATTTGGGGTTCCAAAGCTTGCGTGTTTCCTACGCCATGACCCATGCCGAGGCGACAGATACTTCCATCGTTTCGAGTTATGCCTTGGACATTCTTCGGAACAAGGCGGATGTCTTGGCTACCGTTGTTTTGCCCGTCGGATTGGTCATGGAATTGCGCGGAACATACCAGGACCGCCAAGGCAGTTTTGCTGGTGTGGATTACGAACCGTTTACGGTACTTGGAATGGGATTATCGCATTGGAGTTTGGGACGGAGGTTGCGGACTTTTGTTAGAATCGACAATGTTTTGAATGCGAATTATGTGGATTTTGGAAATGTATTGCAGCCAGGCCGTTGGTGGCGCGCAGGGGTGATTTGGCGCGCAGAACGCTGAACGTTGAGCTGTACCTTTGTCTAAAACCTATTTTCCATGGAACTCATGCGCAAGTTGATCACCGAGTTTCCTCAGCAATTGAAGGATGCTTGGAAGATTACTCAGTCTACTCCGTTGGACTTGAAGGGGTTCATTCCTCAAAACGTTGTCATCCTTGGAATGGGGGGGTCGGGCATCAGTGGGGTAGTTGCCTCGAAGATGCTGTCGAGCACTGCAAAAATGCCCATAGCTGCTAACAGTGACTACAGAATCCCAGCGTACGTGAACGAATCCACTTTGATCATTGCCTGCAGCTATTCGGGGGGAACAGAGGAAACGTTAACAGCCCTTTCTGAGGCCATGGAAAGGGGAGCGCAAGTTGTAGCCATCACATCCGGGGGGCAGTTAGCGGAGCGGGCGGCGCAGCATGCTTGGCCCATGGTTCGCATTCCCGGAGGCCAGCCTCCTCGCTCTCAGTTTGGATACGCCTTCACCTGTGTCATGCATGTTTTGCATGCTGTTGGTGCGGTGCCAGAATCCATGTACCAGAATTTTGAACAGGCAGGACCCAACCTCGAAGCGAGCCAAGAGGATGTCGTTGAGCGAGCGTCTCAGGTGGCGGATGTCATTGAGAACAGAACAGTTTGGCTTTATGCTGATGCCGCCCAGGAAGGCCTGATCACGCGCTGGAGGCAACAACTGAATGAGAACAGCAAAATGCTTGTCACGCATCACGTGTTCCCAGAGATGAACCACAACGAATTGGTCGGTTGGGAGAGTGGGAGCGAAGCGGATGTGGCCGTCATGGTGCAATGTCCGGAGGATCACCCCCGCACCCTGGCAAGAATGGAGGTGTGCACAGGCGTATTCCAGGACCAAGGGGCAGATGTGGTTGTTATTGAGCCATCAGGTGACACGGAGTTGGATCGGTTCTTTGATTTGGTCCACTTGGGAGATTGGCTGAGCCTGCTTCTCGCGGAGCGATCCGGGGTGGATCCGGTGGACATCCGATACATTGATTTGCTGAAGTCTGAATTGGCGAAAATACCGCAGTGAGCAAAGGACCTCATCGGGTGCACGTTCGAGATTTGGGCGTGATGGGTTATGGCGAAGCCTGGGCACTTCAGGAGGAGTTGTTTGGTGCCATTGTGCAGCGGAAAATTGCACGGCGGCGGGCAGGATTGGGCGAGTTGACCGAGAGTGAAGACCCGGAATTGGCCTTACCAGAGGGGCACCTCTTGTTCGTGCAACACCCGCATGTTTTGACTTTGGGTAAGAGTGGGAATGCGTCGCATTTGGTAGCCAGTGAAGCGCATTTGGAACGCTTGGGAGTGGAGTATTTCCCCATCAATCGGGGGGGAGACATCACCTACCATGGGCCTGGGCAATTGGTGGGTTACCCGATTTTGGATTTAGACCAAATCTTCACGGACATCGGCAAGTACATGCGAACGCTGGAAGAGGCCATCATTCGGACCTGCGCGAGCTGCGGGTTACAGGCAGGTCGAATTGAAGGATTGACGGGTGTTTGGCTGGATGTGGACAAAGGCATGGGGGCGCGAAAAATTGCAGCGTTGGGGGTGAAGAGTTCCCGGTGGGTAACCATGCATGGTTTTGCCTTCAACATTGCCACAGACCTCGATTTTTTCAACCTCATCGTGCCCTGCGGCATTCAAGGAAGGGGGGTCACTTCTTTGGAGCGAGAATTGGGTCGGCCGGTGAGTTTTGAGGAGGTTCAACGGACATTGCACGGCCACTTGCGGGAGTTGTTCGGCTGGAGTGAAGCTTAAATTTGGAAAGAGCAGGGGTTTGGCCCAAATTGCCGCCATGAAAATGAAACTCCTTGCCCTTGCGTGCATCGCCACTTCTGCGGGCCTCACCGCGCAATCGACAGACTACTGCCTCACGGTTGAAGCGCACGCTATAGATGGCGTGGAAGGCTTGACAACTTATCGCTTTTATGTGGATGCTGTGAATGCAACGGACTTCGTTGGTGCAGTTTATGGCGATGCGAATGAACCCTTGGTGATCCATACCAGCACGGGTTTTTACAATGACGACTTGGGGTCAACGACGGCTGATGGAATCAACCCAGCGATTTTTGCAGCGGTGCCCAGTGCGGAGTTTGATTCTTGGGTGACTGTAGGTTCTGAGTCTACACCAACACCGCCCGCCATTGCAGTAACTGCCATTGAATCGCCATTTCAACCATGGATTCAGCATTTTGCGGCCACTGGAGCAGACAACGGTACGGACGTTTACATGGATGACAGCACCGGAGGCATCTGGTTTGTTATTTCTGGCGCGAGCAATGGCATTCCCAACGCGACTACCATGCGGGTGTTGGTGATGCAGATGAGCATTCCAAATAGTGAGGATGTATGGGGCACCTTGAATTTCCAAATCTTCGTCAATGGAGATCCTACTCAAATGGAAACCCGTTCGTGCGATTTCAACGGAGCGGGCACTTTCTGCCCCGGTGACCAAGTTGGTGTAAATGAAGCGGTTGATCTTTCCACATGGTCCGTTTTTCCGACTGCAGGCACAGGACATCTTCAAGTGGAAGGATGGGGAAGCTCAATGGATCTTCAGTTATTGGATGCACGCGGCCGTTTGGCCAAGAGCATGCCGTCAGAATCCTGGAGTGGCATGAGGACGATTGATTTCTCTGGAGTAGAAGTTGGATGGTATACGCTGGTTGCTACCGCTGCAGAGCGCCGCGAGGTTCGTAGAATTTACATCGAGCAGTAACCGAAGTGATTCAGTTCTAAATGAAACGTATTCTCAAGTGGTTTCTGGCGTTCGTTGCCTTCTTGTTGGTTTTGAGTTGGGCCACGAATTACAGTTACGTA
>DAISXU010000024.1:0-24301 GCA_036825655.1 Flavobacteriales bacterium
CGAGTGACAAACATTAAAGACAGCCTAAAGCGAAAAAGGTTTAATGAGGCCAAAAATCGGGTGCAATCATGCCCCGGCTGGTTTCTTTAACCTGGTCGTTATCCACCCAAGTCTGAGCCACAAGCCCCCCTCGCTCGAAGGGCAAAATGCCATGGATTTGCGACTCGTGAACTTGCATCAGCCACTCCCTTCTCGGAACTGCCCAGAGGTTCGGGCATTCTGTCCAGCTTTGAATCTCATTCGTGTGCATCCACCATCCTGAGGGCGCTCTCGGGGCTGCACCTCGCGGTGGTTTGGGTTTGGCGAGCTCGCGAAAAGGGTAGAACAACCATCCTTTCAGGCAGGCCGCCTTCCTCTGAACTTTGGGCCAATCTGAGCGATGCAAGTCGAGTTGCCTTGAGAATTTTGCGACCTTTTTTTCAAGGGAATCTTCAGCGCGCAACCCCCTCCAACGGCCCCATTCACCTTGGCTTCCAGCCTCTCCAAGGTAGAATTTGCATGCTACTTCGAGGTGAACAACTACTCCGTTGCGGTCCTCAAGGATAAAGTCCACTTCTCCAATGGTCCGGCCATTTACCTCAACGACTTCGTTCGAAAGCAACAAGTTCCATTGGTCTGAAGATTCAAAATACCATTTCATGAGCGCTTCGAATCGCTTGCCTAACAGCGGTCCGGCTGCACGAAGGGCGTCCTCCAAAGGCGCTGGATTGTCGTCCAAAATCAAGAGCTGTGGCCAATACTCTTCCAGCCATTCTCTGCATGCCCTCCCCGTAATCCAGTCGATTCCCGCCCCCTTTTCAAGAATGGGAGAACCACCAATGCACCAGGCCAGCTGCCTCACTGCGGAATGCCTCAAGGAATTCCAGGGATTTGGACCCTGGCACAGGGGTGTGGTGTGGTGCGGCATGGTTGCAAGTTCTATCTTCGCACCCAAACATTGGCGCGAACATGCGAGAATTGGCACACTTTCCTCATCCCATCATGCGCATAACGGTCACTTCATGGAATGGTAAGTATGCCCTTCGCTTTGAAGCAGACCAATATGAGCAGGTATTCAAAATACCGGAAGAGCAGGTTGCAGAGGGCATCCCTCTTCTTGAGAGTTGGGCAAGGACTCTTCAGGAGGCGGTCCTTCTTCGGTTTGTAGCGATGCGCAAAGAATGGACTGAAATCAAGAAATGATCATGAAAAATGCAGCTTGGGTGTTGAGTGCAATTGCGCTGGTTTGGTGTGCGATTTTGACTTTTGGAAAGGGAAGTTCGGCTCCGCAAGCCATCGCCAATGGCCAGTTGGCTTCAGTCGCTTTCGTGCACGGGGATTCCATTCAATTGAAATACGATCTCATTTCGGATTTACAGGAGTTGTTGCAAATTCAAGTCAGCGATATTGAGGCGCAACTTCAGGCCAAAGCCCAGCCACTTCAAGTCGAGGCGCAAGAGCTGATCAACTTTGCACAGAATAGCAATCCGACACCTGAGGAGATGAACATGGCGCGCCAGCGCATCGCGGAGATTGAGGAGGAGATGGGCTTTTACCAACAACAAGCAGAACGCGCAGCAGCGAATCGGGAGCAACAAATGCAGAACATGATTGCCTTAACCCTCCGGGAAGACATCGCAGTCTATGCAGCCGAGGAGGGCATTGATGTGGTTTTGAATTGGGGATTGTCCGGCGAAGGTGTTTTGCATGGGAATCCTGGTTTTGACATCACGGAGTCGTTGTTGGCGTTTTTGAACGAACGTTACGCCGATACCAAGGCAAAGCATCAAGCAGAGCTCGAAGCAGCAACGGATACGTCATCCAATCCATCCTGATGGAAGCCACGCACGCAGAACGAATCAAGGCCACTCATTCTGTCGAGTACGTACTCTATCTCTGGCAGGTGGAGGATTTGGTGCGCGCAACAGATTTTGATCCTGCGGCACTGCGGTCGATGGTCGCTGAGCAGGGGGAGAAGGAAGCCGAGTGGCTCTTGAACTACGCCGAGTCGATGGCCCGTGAAGGCGTCAAGAAGCAGGGGCATACGGGAGAAGCCAACCAGTCCTTGACCGAGTTGGCCTTGCTCCACGATTTGTTACTTGGAACCATGAAAGATCCTGATTACTCCGCGGCCCATGCCGATGCCGAGCCCTTCATTCGAGAGTTAGAGGGGAAGAACGCAAAAGCCGGAGTTCGGGCCATGCACCCTGTTGAATTGATGTGCGTATCGCTTTATGGTTGGCTCATTCTGAGAATTGGGAAGCAGTCCATCTCTGCAGAAACGGAGGCCGCGATGGTGGCCATGCGCAACCTAGCGAATGCATTGGGAGCGGGGTATCGCCGCGTTTATTCCTCAAACTGAACGCCGGCTCAAGCGTTCAATCTGTCGCCTGCGGTGGTTTGCAATTCGATTTGCGTGGGTCTCCGACCTCAATTTGTCAATGATTGTTGTGGACAATGATCGGTCTGAAAGGAAGATGGTTTGGTCGGGCCAAATCGACCGTAACGCTTCCGAAGATGATTCCATATCGACCAACACCAAGCAGCGAAAACCCGCATTCGAATTGCGGCAATCCGACGCGAGTTGAATCAACTGAGGACTCCACATGCTCGGGTTTGCAACCACAAGCCATGCCGTGACATGTGTTGCTACATCGTGGACAACGCGATTGGGAGAGCGGAGTAGCTCAGCTTCATTCAATTCGTGTCCACTAGCAAAAGTCGAGATCCTTTGCGAAAATGAATTCGCATGCCTTTCGTCCTTTCCTACAATCCAAACGGTAGGCGTTGATTGAGTCATCGTCATGCCGCGCTTTTACGGAAGCAAAGGCTCGGAGGTTACAGGTCCATGGGTTCTCCTCTTTTCTCTGTTCAAAACATCTGGAAATGGGCGTATTGAGAGCCTCGGATTCCAGCAACTTTAGTGCATGAATGAATCCATAGCTCATAGTTGGCAACCTGAGTTCATTCAGCCGGGAACCCCAGAAGGGAAGGCGCGGCTGTTGGCTTTGCGTTCTTCAGGTGAAGTGAGGGAGGAGTGGGACACATTGGTGGATCAAATCCATGAACTTGTTGTCATCCGCAACCCTCAAATCAAGGGCAATCCTTCGGCCATTGAGGAAGCCGTTGCTTCATTTCTCACGGAGGCGGAGCGGGAGGTGTATGGCGTGTGGGTTCATTATCCCTGGCGAGGCCACTTGGTCCGGATTTTGCCGGAATCGGCATTCATTGAAGTTCGTACGAACCGCAATAACAACCGAATCACTCCCATTGAGCAGGACGTTTTGAGTACGAAGACCGTGGGGGTGGTTGGCCTTTCAGTGGGTCAGAGTTTTGCGATCAGCGTCGCCATGGAGCGCGGTGCAGGGTGCATAAAGATTGCCGATTTTGACTCGTTGGAACTCTCCAACGTCAACCGGATTCGCACAGGGCTCCATCAATTGGGCCAGCCGAAATGGCTGATCACCGCGCGTGAGATTGCAGAAATCGACCCCTTCATTCAACTCGAAGTCTATCCGGAAGGCATCCAAGAGTCGAACATCGATGAATTCCTCGATGGCCTGGACCTTATTTGTGACGCCTGTGACAGCATCTCCACCAAAGCGTCCCTGCGAATCAACGCCCGCGCCCGCCAAATTCCAGTGATCATGGACACCAGCGACCGAGGCATGCTGGACGTGGAACGATACGATGAACCCGAAACGCTCAAGCCCGGGTACTTGCATGGCAGGATTGATGACGACACCATGGCTTTGTTTGCTCAATGTGAAGGCTGGACGGCCGAGTCGTTGCACGCTTTTGTTGACTTGGAAAATGTCTCTGAACGCGGTGCGGCGAGCATTCCTATGCTGGGCAAGGAGATCTTGGCTTGGCCTCAAGTTTACACTGAGGTTGCGGCTGGCGGGGCTTTTGCTGCGCAGGCTTCACGGAGGATATTGTTAAACCAACACATGCCGGACATTCGGCTTTACATCAATTTAGATGAGCAGTTCGCCCAATCCTTCTCTTGAACGCATTCGTCAAGCCGAGCGCGTTGGGGCTGCCCGTGTTTTGGTTTATCCAGCGAACCTGCATCCAGAGCGCTCGCATGAGTTGGTTGACGGTCACAGGTCTGTGCTCGCAGCCTACGGCATCAAGGACCTGAAGACATTCAACCGAGATTGGATTGGAAACCCCGAGGTAATGGTCATTGCGGCACTTTCGTCGAAAACTGGACAGGTTCTTGGAGGAGCGCGGATGCACCGTGCGCACTCCCCCAGCGATTTGCCATTGTATCAAGCAGTTCAAGACCAAGATCCCGATCTGGGTGCGCACTTGCAACCGTTCATCGAAGAGGGGGCATTCGAAATCTCTGGCCTATGGAACAGCTTGGAATTGGCCGGTATGGGTGTCGAAGCCACGTTCCTGGTGCAAACAGCTATAGCCGCTCTTCCCATGTTGAACGCGAGGCACCTCTTCGCATTAACCTCGCCCGTGACGCGAAGGATGCAAGGAGCGATTGGTTTCCATTTGGAAGAAAGCGTCGGAAACAAAGGTTATTTCATTTATCCCACTGAAAAACTCAAGGCCAACCTGGCCCGGTTTACTTTTCCAGACCATTTGGATTTTGCGGCTCCGAAAGTGCGTGAGTTGTTGGAGCAACTTTGGCAAGATCCCACGGGACATGTGCACTTGGTGAATGGCCCAAAAGGCGAACTCAAGCTGGCATTTGAATTGCGTTTGGAATGAGTCCCTTGCGCCGAAACATGCGGTGGTGGTTGGTGGTTTTGGTCATCGGGTGCACCAATTCACCAACCCTTGCGCAAAATTACCTCGGCAAGCGAATGGAATTTTTGCCGGACTCCATGGTGCCAAAGATGTCCGTTACAGAGCAGATTGTGGACATGTTGGGGTGGAAACCATTGGAAGTGGATGTCCCAAATTTGGGTGTGAGCGATGAGGTTTACTGGCTTCGCATGAAGCTTGATCCCCAGACAGAGGCGGGTTCCTTGTTGGAAGTACAGAATGCCACGATCGATGAATTGAGCTGCTTCATGGTGTGCGATGGTGAAGTCATCACTGCCTACGGCGACGGTTCGAATCACCGAAGTGGTCAAGAGAGTCGATTGGGAACCTATCCTTCCTTTGATGTGCCGTTGGCCACGGATTGCGATGATCTTGAAGTCTTGATTCGTGTGAAAAACGGAAAACCAATCTTGCTTCCCATTCGGCTCGCAGGACACAAGGAGGTGATTCGCGATGCGCATGGACGGGATGTGTTCTTCGCGGCCTATTTCGGGATCATCTTCGTGATGCTCCTGTACAATTTATTTCTGTTTTTCAGCATAGGGGATCGGAATTACTTGTGGTATACGCTGTACATCTTGACCGTTGGCGGGGCGCAGCTTGTCATCAATGGGTATGCGGATTTGTTGGGCGCTGCCACTTACCCTTGGCTTTCCATTCGATTGGTTCACTTCTTTGGCGTGCTCAGTGGAATCGCGACCATCGTCTTTGCCAGGGATTTCTTGGATCTCCCAAAGCGTGTGCCTTGGTTGAATAAAATCATGTTTGTCTACATCGTGTTGTATGCCATTGCCATGGTTTTGACCATTGCTGGGTTCTTTGCTTGGAGCTACAACCTGATTAATTTCTGTGCCTTGGCTATTTTGTTGTTGATTCCAGGGGCTGTGTTGTCCTTGCGGCAAGGTTATCGCCCTGCAGGGTACTTCCTCATTGCTTGGGTGCTCTTCATTGCGGCGGTCTTGATATTTGTCTTGAAGGACGCTTCGATCATCCCATTCAACCAGTGGACGTTTTTCGCATTGCCAGTCGGGAATGCCATAGAGATCGTGTTGTTGAGTTTGGCCTTAGCAAGCCGCATCAACGATCTGAAATTGGAAAGCGCTGAGGCGCGGGAGGAGCAGCTGCGTTTGGCGCAGAAAAATGAGCGGATGGTGAAAGACCAAAACCGAATGCTTGAGGATCGGGTAAGGGAACGTACCATTAAATTGACGCAGGCGAACGAAGAACTGGGAGCCACATTGACCGACTTGAGAAAGGCTCAGCAGCAGCTTTTGCAGCAGGAAAAATTAGCGTCGATTGGTCAGCTAACTGCGGGAATTGCTCACGAATTGAACAACCCCATCAACTTCGTTTCGTCTTCCAGTGCAAGTTTGAAGAGGGATTTCGATGACGTGGATGAAATACTCAAGCGGGTGTTGGAGTTGAATCCTGAATCTGATTCGCTTGCAACGGAGGTCAAAGCGTTAAGAGCGCGCATGGAAGAGCTGGATTTACACTTCACCCAGGAAGAGATCTTTCAGTTGCTCAAGGGAATTGAAGATGGTGCGGAGCGAACAGCTGAAATCGTTAAGGGCCTCAGAATTTTTGGGCGAGTGGATGGCGACGCGTTTGCTCTTGCACAAGTAAACGAATTGTTGAAGTCGACCTTGGTTATTTTGCGCAGCAACCTGCGCGACCAAGTGGCCATCGATTTGGATCTCTCGGATGAGCTGCCCGAAATTCGCTGTCAATCTGGCCGATTGAATCAGGTATTCATGAACATGATTACCAATGCGGCGCATGCCACCATGGCAAGGAAGGATTTGGAGCCCACCGACCGGTTGGTTTACATCAGCTCCAAGTTAGAGGGAAGGGTGAACAAGGTAGAGGTCGTCATTCGCATTGAGGACAATGGAACCGGGATGTCCGATGAAGTGCAGGGTCAAATATTCGACCCCTTCTTTACAACGAAAGAGGTGGGCAAAGGAACGGGCTTGGGCCTCAGCATCGCAATGGGCATTTTGTCAGATCACGAAGCTGAGGTTGAAGTGGAATCCACCTTGGGCAAAGGCACAGCATTTACTTTAAGATTCAAAGCATGATCCACGTTCTCTACCTCGATGATGAATCGCATAACCTGACGGCTTTCCGAGCTGCCTTTAGGCGGGATTTTCATGTGCACGTGACGACGGAACCAACGGAAGCTGTTCAGCTGCTCAAAGATCATCCCATCGAAGTTGTCATCTCCGATCAGAAAATGCCGGCATTGAGCGGTGTTGAGTTCTTTGAGATGATCATGTCAGATTTCCCAGACCCAACGCGCATGCTCCTTACAGGGCACGCAGACATTGATGCGGTCATCGACGCCATCAACAAAGGTCAAATCTACAAGTACATCAGCAAGCCTTGGAACGAGGCGGAGTTGCAAGGTCTGGTAGAAGAGGCGGCCGAGCAGTTCCGCCGCAAGCAATCCATGCAAATGGAGGGGAACCGATTGATTGAGAAGATGCGTCAGGCAAAGGAGCTGGCCTCCTGGATTGTACAGGCCACGTCGAAGCCCACCATGGAAGCGGGCGTCATCCATGAAAAGGCAAAAAAAATAGACGAACTACTTAGTTAAACCTCTTATAATTTATAACTGTGTCGTACTTTTGAGTTGAAACGACGCAGTTAATGATCCTTTATTTCGATTCAGACTCCATTCGTGCACAAGTTCACAAGGATTTACTCCAACAGAGGTTCCCAGATGAATTGGTCGAGTGCTTTACCAGCTTGGATGTTCGACTCATTGATGCTTCGGGTCCATGGGAAAAGGCAGTGATTTTTCTGCGATTGGATGTTGCGGATCAGAAAACTGCTGAACATTGGCTAGCAGCGCTCCGGTCTCGACACGGAGAAGCAAAGTTGATCGCCATCTTGCCCCAAGGCGCACCATTATTGGAATGGGTTTTGGAATGGTCACCGGATGAAGTGGTCATGGAGCCCATCGATGTCCACAGCATCAGCACCGCAGTTGAATCGTAAAAAAAAACGCCCCCGCAAGGCGGAGGCGTTCTCTTAAATCGGAACGAGATCATTTGAAATAGCGGAAATCTTCACCCGCTTCAATCGTTTGCAGTGTTGCTAAAATCAAGCGGATGCAATCTTCTACGTCTTGCTTGTGGACCATCTCCACCGTCGTGTGCATGTAGCGCAATGGCAAACTGATCAACGCGCTGGGCACGCCCTTGTTGGAGTATGCAAAAGCGTCCGTATCGGTTCCTGTTGAGCGACTCGCTGCCATGCGCTGCAGCGGAATTTTCTGTGCTTCGGCAGTATCAATGATCCGCTTGAGCAAGTTGTTGTGCACCGCAGGTCCATACGTTACCCCGGGGCCTTTTCCTGCTGCCACATCGCCTTGTGCGATTTTGTCCATCATGGGGGTTTGGGTGCAATGCGTAACGTCTGTAACAATGGCCAAATCAGGTTGGATGCGTTCAGCAATCATCTCAGCGCCTCTTAATCCAATTTCTTCTTGGACACTGTTGGTGATGTACAGACCAAAGGGCAGTTCAATCTTCTCTTCTTTCAGCAAACGTGCCACTTCAGCAATCATGAATCCCCCAGCCCGGTTGTCTAAAGCCCGAGCTACATACCATTGTTTATTGAGGACGGTGAAGGTGTCTTCGTAGGTGACCACGCAACCAACATGAATGCCCATTTTTTCAACCTCGGCCTTGTCCTTTGCTCCAACATCGAGGAAAATGTTTTTCGTGGTGGGGGTTGCTTCTTTGTCAGCTGTCCGAGTGTGGATGGCTGGCCAACCAAATACGGCTTTCACAATGCCCTTGTCGGTGTGGATGTCCACGCGCTTCGAAGGGGCGATTTGGTGGTCACTCCCTCCGTTGCGGCGCAAATAGATGAACCCGTCTGCTGTGATGTAGTGAACGAACCAGCTGATTTCATCGGCATGAGCTTCGATGACAACTTTGTAAGGAGCGTCGGGGTTGATGATGCCCACGACGGAACCGTATGCGTCCACGATGTGCTCGTCGATGTAGGGGCGGATGTATTCCAACCACAGTTTTTGGCCTTCGCTTTCGAAGCCAGTTGGGCTGGGGTTGTTCAAATAAGCTTCGAGGAATTGCTCGCTCGTGCGGTTGATGATCTTCTTTTTTGCCATGTTGCGAAGTTAGCGTGATTCACTCCTTTGAATCAGCCTTCGTTTGTTTGATTTCAACGAAATAAACTGAATGAAAACGCCGACCCCATTTGGAGCCGGCGCAATTCAATTCAAGCGATTGCGAGATCTCATTCGTAGCACTTGGCTTCGATCATTCCGATGGCAATGCGCTGTCGTGCCTCTTTGGTATTGAAGTCTTGTGCTTTGCAAAACCGCTTCAAGCCCATCAGCATCATTTTGAGCTCATCGCCATCCGCGAAAGCCAACAACGCCTCTTTTCCAGCACTGTGAATCCACTCAGCTGCTTGGTAAGTGTAGACCTTCATGATGTCCAATTCGCGCTGGTATTCCGATTCATTGGAGCGCATCCCTGCCAGTTTTTGCACCCGCAAAACAGTGCTCTCAGCCGTGTAAGTCCAAATGGCCATGTCGCTGATGGCCATGAGGATCTCTTGCTCCTTCGATAGCGTCATCATCAACTTCTGAACGGCTGATCCCGCCACAAGCAGCACGGCCTTTTTGAAGTTTTCTACCAACGCGAGGTGTTGCTCAAAAATGTCGCCACCGCTTTCTCCAAAACTGGGAATGCCCATGAGTTCGTTCGCCACCGCCATCGCAGGCGTCATCAAGTCCATTTCACCCTTCATGGCCTTTTTCAAGATCATGTCCACCGTCAGCATCCGGTTGATTTCGTTGGTGCCTTCAAAGATCCGGTTGATTCGAGCGTCCCGGTAAGCTCGCTCAGCTTGCGTTTCAGCACTGTAGCCCATGCCCCCGTGCACTTGAACCGCTTCGTCGACCACGAAATCCAAAACTTCCGATCCAAGCACCTTCATCATGGCACATTCTGGTGCAAAATCTGCAATCCCTTTCAGGGTTGCTTCTCCATGTTCCATTCCTCCGGCCTTGAGCGCTTGGATGGCATCCTCGATGTTTTGAGTGGCTCGGTACGTTGCCGATTCGCAGGTATAAATCTGAATGGCGGCTTCCGCCAACTTGTGTCGGATAGCGCCGTATTTCGAAATGGCCCGCCCGAATTGCTCCCGCTCATTCGCATATTGGATGGTTTTGTTCAAGGCTTGCTTCGAAGCGCCCAGTACCGCACCGCCCAGCTTGATCCGGCCAATGTTTAAGATGTTGACAGCGATTTTGAACCCTTTTTGCCGCTCGTAAAGCAAGTTTTCCACGGGCACCTTGACGTCGTTGAAGAAAATTTGCCTCGTCGAAGAGCCTTTGATGCCCATCTTCTTTTCCTCCGGATTCTTGGTGATGCCCTCGCTGTGGCCATCCACGATGAAGGCCGTGAGCTTTTCATCATCGTCGATTTTTGCAAAGACAATCATGACATCCGCAAAACCGCCGTTGGTGATCCACATCTTTTGGCCATTGATCACGTAGTGTTTTCCATCTTCTGTGAGTGTGGCTTTCGTTTTGCCGCTGTTGGCGTCGGAACCAGCGCCAGGCTCAGTGAGGCAGTAGCATCCTTTAAGCGCGCCGGAGGCCAAACCTGGAATCCACTTTTGTTTTTGCTCTTCATTGCCATAGTAAAGAATGGGCAAGGTGCCGATGCCTGTGTGTGCGCTGAAACTTACACTGAAGGCATGAGCTCCTCCAATGGCTTCCGTGATGAGCATGGTCGTTTTAAAATCCAAACCCATTCCACCATAAGCTTCTGGAACCGAGCTTCCAATCAAGCCGAGTTCACCGGCTTCTTCCATCAGTCGCGGAACAAGTCCTTCTTCTTGATTGTCGATCGCGTCCAGTTGGGGCATGATGCGCTTTTCGACAAAATCGAGCGTCATCTGCTTCATCATCAGTTGTTCTTCACTCCATTCTTCCGGGATGAAGATATCGGAGGCAAGCGTAGGGCGGATTAGGAATTCACCGCCGCGTATGGCGTCGTTGGGGGTAGGCATGGTTTTCTATTTATTTTCTGCTTTTCATCATTCCAAAATCATCCATTACCGAAGGCGTTCGAACACCCCTGCAGCTCCTTGACCCGTGCCAACGCACATGGTCACCATGCCATAGCGTTGATCGGTTCTTGCCAATTCATGCATGAGCTGGACGGTGAGTTTACTTCCAGTGCACCCGAGTGGATGCCCAAGGGCAATGGCGCCACCATTGGGGTTGACCAAAGCCGGGTCCAATCCTAGTTCCCGCGTCACCGCGACGCTCTGGGAAGCAAAGGCCTCATTGAGCTCGATGGCACCCAAATCGTGCGCGTTCAATCCCGCCTTTTTCAGCGCTTCAGGGACGGCGTGGATGGGCCCGACGCCCATGATTCTCGGCTCCAAACCGCTCACATGGTAGCTCGCCATCCGCGCCCACGGCTCGACCCCTAGTTCTTTCACCATCCGCTCGCTGCAAACGAGCACGAAAGCTGCTCCGTCCGAGGTCTGCGATGCATTGCCTGCTGTTACGGTTCCTCCTGCTGCGAATACGGGTTTCAATCGCGCCAATCCACTTACCGAGGTGCCTCGGCGGACGCCTTCATCGGTGTCCACGAGGTGACTCCTTTCGGCGCGTTTTTCTTTTTCATCCAAATAAACTTCATGGACTGTAATCGGAGCAATCCCCGGCGCAAACCGTCCCTCATCGATGGCCTTGGCGGCGCGGTGGTGACTCTCTGCAGCGAATGCGTCTTGCTCTTCTCGGCTCACATTGAAATCCTTGGCAACCGCCTCTGCAGTCAGGCCCATTCCCCAATACCAATCGGGATTGGCTTTGGCGATTCGCGCATTGGGGACAATGCGCCATCCTCCAAATGGAATGGGTGACATGGTTTCGATGCCACCAGCCAAGACGCAATCCGCCAAACCCGCATGAATTTTTGCGGATGCAATGGCGATGGTTTCCAAGCCAGACGCGCAGTAGCGGTTCACGGTCATTCCAGGCACTTTTTCCGTGTCCAGCCCCATCAAGCTGACCATGCGAGCGATGTTGAGCCCTTGCTCTGCTTCTGGGGTCGCGTTTCCGACGATTACATCGTCGATGCGCTCAGGATCCAGTTGCGGAAAATCGCTGAGTAGGCGACGAATGACTTGTTCGCCCAAATCGTCAGGGCGTGTGAATCGAAATGCGCCTTTGCCTGATTTCCCTACCGGGCTGCGATAACCTCCTATGATGTATGCGTTCATTTTTGCGTGTTCTTATGAGGTGATCAATTGCGTAAAATCTTGCCTTTTTGAATCAAGCTCTGCATGCGTTCAAGCGTCTTGCGTTCCATGCAGAGTTCAACGAAGGCCTTGCGTTCGAGGTCCAGCAAGTATTGCTCGCTTACTGCAGTGCGTTCGCTTAAATCACCTCCGCACATAACGGTTCCTAGTTTCTCACTGATGATCCTATCGTGATCTGAAATGTAATGGCCACTCATCATGCTGTGCGCTCCAACGTAGACAATGCCCAAACCTTCTTGGCCTGCAACTACGATGTCTTTGCGCTCGATGGGGCGCGTGTAGCCTTGCTCTGCCAACTCCAAAGCAGCACGTTTTGCACGTGCCAATTGGTCCCTTCGATTGACTACAACTTCATCCATCCCATCCCGCAGGTAGCCCAGTTCGAATGCCTCCACCGCAGAAGTGGATACCTTGGCTTGACCAATGGTCAAGAAGCGATCACGCAGTCGGTTGATGCGCATGTCGCCGTCGTGCATTTCATCGTTCAGGCGCAAAACAAATTCCTTGGTGCCTCCACCGGCGGGGATCACGCCAATTCCAAATTCAACGAGTCCCATGTAAGTTTCTGCATGCGCAATCACCCGGTCTGCATGGAGGCAAAGCTCGCATCCACCGCCCAGAGCCAGTCCATGCGGTGCCGCAATGACGGGAATTCCAGAGTACCGCATGCGCATCATGGTTTTCTGGAATGTGCGAACCGCAAAGTCTAAATCCCCGTACTCTTGCTCTACAGCTAACATGAAGATCATGCCCACGTTGGCCCCTGCGCTGAATTGCGCTCCTTCATTCGACACAACGATTCCACGCCAACGGGCATCGCCTTCCGCTAAGTCGACGGCTTTGTTGAGCCCTTCGATCACTTCGCTCCCGATGCTGTTCATCTTGGTATGGAATGCCACGTTGAGGATGCCGTCGCCGAGGTCCTGCAGGGTTACGCCGCTGTTTGACCAAACTGTCGCTTCCTCTGGAAGCCAAGCCAACGACAACCGACCCTCTTGTCCCGGAAGGGGCTCATAGGCCTTGGCAGCAGGATTCCAGCATTGGCGAACACCGTTGACGTTGCGGTAAAACGCATCCGCCCCAGCCGCGAGCATGTCGTGCACCCAGCTCGCCACTTCGAGCCCTCGGCTGTTCAATTCCTTCATGGCCTCTCTGACGCCGATGGCATCCCAACTTTCAAACGCACCCAGCTCCCAACCAAAACCAGCCCGCAAGGCATCGTCAATGGCGAAGGGGTGGTCGGCGATTTCGGGCACGCGATGCGATACGTAGGCAAAGACATCGGTGAAGATCCTGCGATAGAACTCGCCTGCTTGGTCTGCGCCTTTGAAGAGGAGTTTCGTTCTTTCAGGCAGCGCATCTACTTGCTTTGCTTGCTCGAGCGTGGCGAAGGAGGCCTTCTTCTGGGGACCGTATTCGAGGGTCTTCAAGTTGAGGGAGAGGATTTCACTCTTCCCGTTGTCGTCTTTGATTTTCTTGTAAAAACCCGCCCCGGATTTGGCCCCAAGGAGGCCTTGGTCTACCAAATGTTGAACGTAAGCAGGCGTAGCAAAAACCGACTGTCGTTCATCATTGGGGCAGTGGTTCGCTACGCCATTGGCCACATGCACCAAGGTGTCAATTCCGACGACATCGCACGTTCGGAAGGTGGCACTTTTCGGGCGCCCCATCGCGGGTCCAGTCAACCGATCTACGGTCTCCACGTTCAAGCCCATTTCCGCAACCGTATGGAACAAGGCTTGAATGGCGAAAACCCCCACGCGGTTTGCAATGAATGCTGGCGTGTCTTTGCACATCACCACTTGTTTGCCCAAAATCCGTTCGCCATAGCGTTGGAAAAAGTCCAAAACCGAAGGGTTCGTTTCTGGGCCAGGAATGATCTCTAGCAGGGGAAGGTAGCGGGGTGGGTTGAAAAAGTGTGTGCCACAAAAATGCTTTCTGAAGTCTTCGCTTCTGCCCTCCGACAGCATGCCAATTGGAATGCCTGAGGTATTTGTTGTGATGAGGGTCCCTGGTTTCCTTTGCGCTTCAACGCGTTCAAAGAGCTGCTGTTTGATGTCCAGGCGCTCAACGATGACTTCGATGATCCAGTCACATTCGGCAATTCGTTGCAGGTCATCGTCAAAGTTGCCCACCGTGATGCGGTCCGCAAATCGCTTGGAGTAAATGGGGGAAGGGTTGCTGTTCAAAGCAGTTTTCAGGTGACCTTGTGCGATGGCATTTCTGGGTCCATCAAGTGAGGGAAGGTCGAGCAGCAAAACACTGGATCCTGTTTGGGCCAAATGGCAAGCAATGCGCGAGCCCATTACCCCGGAGCCAAGTACGGCAACGCGCTGGATGCGATGCAATGGAATTTCTTCTGGTGCTTTCATGAAGCGATTGGTGATTGTGTGGAGTCGCGCCCAAGCAATTGCTCAGGGCGATCAAATAGGTCATTGAGTAGACGCAAGTTGGCTATGAGGTCGTCGAATTGGCGGTCTCCCAATAAGGTCCGGATGGTGGCGTTGACTTCCTTGACCAAATCGCGCGCTTGCCTCCGGGCAGCTACGCCTTCAGTTGTTAGAAAGACCAATGCTTTCCTTCCATCAACCTCGTCTGGCCTGCGCTCGATGAGCCCCATTGTTTCCATTCCTTTTAAGGTGCGAGAGAGGCTGGTAGCTTCCATGCCCATTCGAGGTCCCAATTGGGTGCTCGGGGTCCCTTTTCGATCGACTTGCATCAAAGCGAAAACGTAGCTGAGAGGAATGCCACGCCGCTCTGCCTCAGCAGCATAGAGTCGGTTGAGCTTGGCCCACCCCCAGCGCAAATGAAAATCGAGCGTCTCTTGCGGTTGCATGTTCCCAAGGTAAGGCAAATATATTATGCATGCATAATATATTGGGGAAAATTTCAGTCGAGGAATGATTGCTCGATGGGGGAGCAGGGCATCCTGAACCGGGCAATCATGTGATGCGTCCGTCGTGGATGTTCAAGATTTGGTCAGCACTAGAAGCCAAATCCAAATTGTGCGTCACCACAACGAAGGTTGCGCCCTCGCGATCTCTTAATTCTTGGAACAGCTGAAAAAGAGCCTGGGCGTTGCCCGAATCCAGGTTTCCAGTTGGCTCGTCGGCCATGATCACTGCTGGCTCCATCATCAGCGCGCGCGCTGCTGCCACGCGTTGTTGCTCACCACCACTCAACGCCGCAGGAGCGTGCGTCAGCCGATCACCCAAGCCGAGGTCGCGCAAAAGCCGCTCTGCCCGTTCCCGAGTTTTTCGGTCATCTTGTCCAGCAACCCAAGCTGGCATCATGACATTCTCGATGGCATTGAACTCTGGAAGGAGACGGTGGAATTGGAAAATGAATCCGATGTGCTGGTTGCGAAAGGCGGCGAGCGCTTTTCCTTTCAGGCGAGTGACGTCGGTGCCTCGAACAATCAAGGAGCCCAAATCTGGTGCAAGCAGGGTACCGAGGATTTGAAGCAAAGTCGTCTTTCCCGCTCCTGATGCGCCGACGATGGCGGTTATGCCACTTGCAGGGATGGCCAAGTCGATGCCCTTCAATACGCGCAGGTCCCCATACGTTTTTACCACGTTCTGCGCTTCAATGATGGGCTGCCCTCCGTTCATGTCCGAAATCTACGGCATTTTAAACCCTCCGGCGCAGTTCCTTTCCTAACTTCGCGGCGCGAAATCAACCCCCGTCAGAACCTAAAAGGCAAAGAACATGAACATTCACGAGTACCAAGGGAAGAGCATTCTCAAGAGCTTCGGAGTTGCCATTCAAGAAGGCCGTGTGGCCGATACCCCTGAAGCAGCGACGCGCGCAGCTGAGGAGTTGGCCCAAGAAACTGGAACTTCATGGTTCGTAGTGAAGGCTCAGATTCATGCGGGTGGACGAGGCAAGGGTACGGTGACCGAAACGGGTTCCCACGGTGTAGTCATTGCGAAGGGGTTAGATCAAGTTGCTGAAAAGGCAAAAGGAATCCTTGGGGGGCATTTGGTGACCGCACAGACAAGTGCGACGGGTAAACAAGTGAATAAGGTGTTGATTGCAGAGGACGTCTATGGACCTGGTGATAGTGAGCCCAAGGAGATCTACATGAGTGTCCTGTTGGACCGAGCAAAAGGCCGCAACATCATCATGTATTCTCCACAGGGTGGAATGGACATTGAGGCAGTGGCCGAGGAAACCCCAGAGTTGATTTTCAAGGAGGAAATCGACCCAACAGTGGGGCTTCAAGGATTTCAGGCCCGACGCATTGCATTCAATCTCGGATTGAGCGGCAAGGCTTTCAAGGAAATGACGAAGTTCGTTGGTGCCCTTTACAGCGCCTATGTCGGTTGCGACGCAACGATGTTCGAAATCAACCCCGTTTTAAAGACATCCGATGACCGCGTCATCGCAGTGGATTCCAAGGTTTCTTTGGACGGTAACGCGTTGTACCGCCATCCCGAGTATGCGGCCATGCGCGACACGACTGAAGAGGATGCTACGGAGGTGGAAGCGGATGCAGCGGGATTGAACTATGTCAAGCTCGATGGCAACGTGGGCTGCATGGTGAACGGCGCTGGTTTGGCCATGGCGACCATGGACATCATCAAGCTCAGTGGCGGCGAGCCTGCTAATTTCCTGGATGTAGGAGGGACAGCGGACGCGGCGCGTGTAGAAAAGGCATTCCGAATCATCTTGAAGGATACCGCAGTCAAGGCGATTCTTGTGAACATATTCGGCGGCATCGTACGCTGTGATCGCGTCGCTCAAGGTGTGGTGGATGCCTACCGGAACATGGGAGACATCAACGTGCCCATCATCGTGCGTTTGCAAGGAACCAACGCCATTGAAGCGAAGGAGTTGATCGACAATTCAGGATTGAAAGTGATTTCAGCAGTGTTGCTAAAAGAAGCCGCGGATGCGGTTGCTGAGGTGCTTGCTTGAACTGAGCGACGCTTTTTCTTGGGGCTTGCTTCCGCAACTTCCTGCGCGATGCCCGACGAAGGGAGCGCAAGGACCATCGAGATCACCGGATCCGCAATACATGAATGCCATCCCGAAGAGGTAGGATGAGGTTCTCCACCCGAGGGTCTTTTGCCAGCTTTTCATTGAGGCCATGAAGCAGCCGTGCATCCGGGTCGCTAGAGTTGGATCCTTCGAGCACTTTGCCCCACCACAGAACGTTGTCAATGAGGATCAGTCCGCCCTGACGGGTATGAGCAACCGCCCACTCGGTGTATTCAGCGGTGCGCTGTTTGTCGGCGTCAATCCAAACCAAGTCGAACAGGCCGTCGAGGTTTTTCAGGACAACTGATGCTTCGGCCGTGTGGCGTGTGATTTGGCTTGTTAATCCGGCCTCCGACCAAAAATCATCCTGCAACGTGTGCAGTTCTTCATCTGGATCTACGGTGTGGATGTGCCCTCCGGGGGCCAGGCCCTCCGCCAGACAAAGTGTGGAATAGCCGGTAAACGTTCCCAATTCCAATACCAAGTTGGGCCGAATCAGTTTCGAAAACATCGCGAGCAATCGACCTTGAAGTGGATCGCTGAGCATGTGTGCGTGAGTCTGCGTTTGCCAGGTACGTCGCCTCAACCGAGCCAACAACTCTGGTTCAGGATTCGAGTGCTCTTCAGCATAATCGGCTATGGGGTCTTCAAAACGATCCATGATGGGAGCCCCGAAGTTAGCATGGGAGGGGATAAGACTTAGAGGCAGTACAGGCCAAATTCACTCAGGAGTTGCAACAAATCTCCTGCAGAAACCACCCCGTTCCCGTCGAAATCACCAATGCAATCGGCGTTGGAACATTCGAATTCGGAAAGGAAGGCGAGCAAATCACCGGTCCCTACAATGTTGTCGCCATTCATGTCGGTGAAGCACTCAATCAACTCATCCACGGTCATCAAACCATTGCAATCTGAATCGATGCCCTCACCTGTCCCAGGCGCTCCGGGATAGATGGTTGCATTGTTGTCGTTGCAATCACAGAGGTTGGTCCAGTCATCTTGATCCACATCATAAATGCCTGCACATTCATTGAATCCGGCTTCGCAATAGGTCACTGCACACTCTGCGCAGGCCTCGTCCCCTAAAACAGCGCATTGGAACAAGCAATTTGTAACCACGCAGGTCACTTGCTGGCCAAAGCAGCCAATGCATTCAGAACTTAAATCCAACTGGGCTTCCATGCAGGCCACCATGCAGGCTTCGCCTTCGGCTATGCACTGATCACCACACGATGCACTGACTGCGCTTACCAACTCGGTGTTTTGGCAGATGTATTCCAAATCAAGAGCAGAACAATTGCCCGAAAGTTGCGCGTGGGCCGCTCCACTGAGCGCGAACCAGGCGAAAGCGGCAAATACAAGACGTGCCGGGAGGAGTTTGAACGGGTACATGAAGGAAATACGATTAATCCGACTGGAAGGTTGCACACAAGTTACGAAGGCATCCCTTTGATGTAACTTGCGCCCTGATGGGCAAATCGAAGCAATCCAAACGGCAATCGGGTGATGAATCGGGGGGGCTGGTATTCAGTACCAACCGGGACCTGGATCTTACTCCTGAATCCGAACATGAAGCGTCAGTTTCCCCGCAAAACCAATTGCTTTATGTGAGTTTGGATCGCAAACAGCGCGCAGGAAAACCGGTCACGATTGTGGAAGGGTTTACTGGGTCCGGCATGGACTTACTCCTGTTGGGCAAAGCCTTGAAGCAACGCTGCGGCGTAGGCGGCAGTGTGAAGGATGGCCTCATCCTGGTACAAGGAGATCACCGAGCAGCCGTGGTGTTGCATTTAGAAGAAACCGGTTACCAAGTGAAGCGCAAAGGCGGCTGAACCTGGATGGCATAGAATCACAATGGAATCAGAATCTACGGCCCCAGTTTGGCCACAATATTTCGCAAAAACCTTGGCGGGTTTTGAAGAATTGCTCTTGCCTGAACTCCAGGAGTTGGGGGCCCAAGACGTCGTGTCAGAGCGCCGCGGAGTAAAATTTGGTGCTGACATGGCTACCCTCTTTAAGGTGTGCATGGCCAGTCGATTTGCTTTGCGTGTGCTCCGCCCAGTATTTGAGTTTGATGCCCAAACAACAGATGAGTTGTACGAAGCTGCTTTGCAATGGGATTGGCGCAGCGTCATGGAAAAGCGCAACACATTTGCCATCGATTTCACGGTGCATTCTGAGGTGTTCACCCACTCTCAATTTGCCATGTTGCGCCTCAAGGATGCAATAGTGGACCATTTCAGGGAAGATGGTGGGATACGTCCTTCGGTGAATCGGGATCGCCCTGATGTGCGGATTCACTTGCACATCAGTGGGCAACACGTAACCGTATCCCTCGACGCGGCGGGTGAGCCATTGTCTCGGCGAGGTTACCGACCGCAGGGGGCCATTGCTCCTTTGAATGAGGTGTTGGCAGCGGGGTTGTTGGCAAAGTCGGGATGGAAGCCCGGGGTCCCGCTTTACGATCCCATGTGCGGGTCCGGCACATTTGTGACCGAGGCTGCTATGTGGGCTGATGGATTGCCGGTCAATTGGCACCGTCGGAAATTTGCATTCATGCAATGGCGCGGATACGATGAGGAGGTCTTTTATGCCGTCCGGGATGAGTTGCTCGCTGCCCGTGAGCGCATTCCTACGGAGATTTTTGCATCGGATAAAGATTTCAAAGCCATATCTCAGACGAGAACGGCTTTGATGAATATGGAAATTGATGATGCCGTGGAATTGGGGCGAAGTGATTTTTTCAAGTTGGTTCCTCGAAGCGAGGGGGGCATTTTGGTGATGAATCCTCCCTATGGTGAACGCATGGAATTGGAGGACATGGAGGGGTTTTACGCCGCCATCGGAGACCGACTCAAACATCATTGGCCAGGATTTAAGGCTTGGATTATAACCAGTGACTTTGATGCCATGAAGAACATTGGCCTGCGGCCATTTGCCAGAAAGGTTGCTTTCAATGGCTCTTTGGAGTGCCGTTGGCTCGGCTTCGACCTCTTCGAAGGAAAGAAAGGGCATTCGAAGGCGGAGGAATGAATGGAATTCAAGTGAATTAAAAAGCCCGGCATGCTTTCACGCATGCCGGGCTTTTCATTGAGAAATCCCGTATTAGTTCACCGCAACCACCTGGCGGTAAGTGCGTTGCTGCGACTCTCCCGCGAGGATGTAGGTCCCTGCAGTCCAATCGCTGCAGTCAATTGAAGCTTTGCCACGAACGTTGTTGAGAGTGGCCACTAAGGCTCCGGTAGATGCATAAATCCGCAAAGTGGTGAGTGGCTCAGGCAAGTTGATATTCACGGTCCCTGTTGCGGGCACAGGATAGACCTGAAGCTCAATTGGGCGAAGCGTTGCCACGTCCAATCCAATTTGCACATCCTCCATGGACCGCACTTCAATTTTGTACTCTTCGTAGTGGTAGTTCAATGGTCCCGTGAGGGTGTAGTATTCATCCTGAATCCAGCCTGATTCCGGGATGTAGATGTAGTCGTTGGTCTTGCAGGGACCTGAACCGTCATCGAAGATGGCCTCGCCAAAATCGGCATCGGGTGTGGTGCATTGCGCATCGGTGATGGTCACAAGGCAACCCTCATAGGCTTCGGCTGTCGCGGTTTCGCCTGTGGTCAAGGAGGCAGAAGCCGGCAATGCATTGCCTGTTGAAATGACCGTAAAAGAAGTCACGTTGATCAGCTCAGTGTTGTCAAAGTACTCAGCAACTTCAGCTTCCATGATCACCTCGTCACCGATGTTGGGGAGTTGCGTATTGTCGTAAACATAAACACCACTCCATGGTCCACCGTCGGCATCTTGGATGAAGTATCCGATTACGCCGCTCGTGGAGGACGTGACGTTGTTCGCCGTGATGATCCCGCTTGTTGTGACGATTTGGCCCGCCAAAGGAGAGGCAAAAAGTTCGCCTTGAATTTCATAAAGCGAATGGGTCACTTGGCCAGTGGCTGATGCAATGGAAAGAATGCTTCCGATGAGTAAAGCCCAAAAGTTCGAGTAAAGAGTTTTCATGTGCTCGTGGTGTGATGGTAAATTGCGCTTGCAAATTCCGTGAAATCTGCTTCACACCCAAACAATGGACCCACTTTCAATGAGTTTTAACCAACCGCCCCGTGGCCGAACGATTTTTGTGACCGGGGCAACATCAGGCATTGGCGCTGCTGTGACAAGGATGGCCTTGGAGGCTGGATGGTCCGTTGTGTTAACTGGCAGGCGGGGAGATTTGGTGAGAAAGGCAGTGGACGAAGGACGTGCGAAGGGGGGCGACGTGCATGGCCTCGTGTTCGATGTGCGCGACCTGAAGGCGACGCAAGCCGCCATTGCTAGCATCCCTGATGCTTGGAAGCCAGAAGTGTTGGTGAACAATGCGGGGCTGGCTGTAGGAAAAGAGCCGGTCGATGAAGGTGTTTATGACGATTGGAACCGAATGATTGACACCAATTTGAAAGGCCTGCTTCATGTATCCCGTGAATGGCTGCCTCGCATGGTTTCCGGATCACGAATCATCAATGTAGGAAGTGTTGCGGGCAAACAGGCTTATCCAGGAGGAAGCGTCTACAATGCGAGCAAATTTGCGGTGGACGGGTTGACCCAAGCCATGCGCATGGACCTGCTTCCTAGGGGCATTCAAGTGGGCCAAGTCTCACCTGGTGCGGTCGAAACGGAGTTCAGTAAGGTGCGCTTCAAAGGCGATGAGGTAGCAGCAGAGGCGGTGTACCATGGCTTCGATCCGCTGCGAGCGGAGGATGTCGCGGATGCGATTTGGTTTATGATAACGCGCCCACCGCACGTGTGCATTCAAGACATCTGGATCATGCCTGCTGGGCAGGCCAGTGCCTATCATTTAAATCGAGTCGAATCATGAAATGGATGCATTGGGGCCTTCTCCTGTTGATGGCCTGCGGATTTCAATCCGAGGAGGTGGATCTGGTCATCCACAATGCCAGAATTGTGACGCTTGATCCAGCCGGAACCGTTGGGCAGGCGGTCGCGATCCATGACGGAATGGTCATTGAAGTGGGGGCAGAGCGAGCGATATTGAATAAGTACCGGGGCAAAGAGACCTTCGATGCCAAGCAAGCCACCCTGTATCCGGGTTGGATGGATGCCCATGCTCACATCCTTGCTTACGCACTGGGCTTGGGTGAAGTGAACCTCATGGGAACTTCGAGTTGGGATGAAGTAGTCCAAAAAGTGGCCCAGTGGAGCACTGAGAATCCTGATGGCTGGATCGTAGGCAGAGGATGGGATCAAAATGATTGGGAAAACCAAGATTTTCCTGACCGTACAAACTTGGACCTGCTTTTTCCAGATCGTCCCGTGGTACTCAGTCGGGTGGATGGACACGCGGTCATCGCAAACGGCGCTGCCTTACGTGCCGCCGGAATGGATGCCGATTCGAAGTTTTCAGGAGGCGAAATCGTGCTCGATGCGCAAGGGGTCCCAACTGGCGTGCTCATTGACGCTTCAGCCGAAGCCGCATTGGATGCAGTCCCTGAAGCGGATTCCTTGGTGAAAGTTGCTGCCTTGATGGCGGCCGAGAAACGCCTGACGGCTGTGGGATTGACAACGGTGGTGGATGCTGGTCTTTCAGTGGAAGACATTTTACTCATAGAGGCCATGCAACAGGCCGGTGATTTCAACTTGCGGGTGGTGGCCATGGCTTCGGATGAACCAGCCACCTGGGAATGGTTTGCCGAGCATGAACCCATCGTGACAGATCGGCTCATCGCGCGCTCCATCAAGTTCTACCTCGATGGCGCATTGGGTTCTCGGGGCGCGGCTTTGAATGATCCTTACTCAGACCGGCCAGATTGGAAAGGTCTGCTGCTCCAGGATTCCTTGGAATTCATCCAACGCCTCAAGCTGTGCGAGGAGCTCGGTCTTCAGGCGGCTACCCATTGCATCGGCGATCGAGCGATGGACCTGGCCTTGAGCAGTTACGGTGCCGTTTTGGGGGGCACAAACGACAGGCGTTGGCGAATTGAACACGCGCAAGTCCTGGGGAGCCGCAACTTGGAGGCGATGAGGGCATTTACGGTCTTGCCTTCTGTTCAGCCTACGCACGCTACGAGCGACATGTATTGGGCAGGAGAACGCTTGGGTAGAAATCGCGTTCGCAGGGCATATGCGTACCGGGATCTCTTGGAGGTAAATGGAGTAGTTGCGCTCGGGACGGATTTCCCGGTTGAAGGCATCGACCCGAGGGCTACGTTTTACGCAGCCACTGCGCGCATGGATGCTGAAGGGTATCCAGCGGGTGGGTTTCAGCCGGAACAAGGACTTACGGCACTCCAGGCTTTGAAAGGAATGACGCTATGGGCGGCAATTGCGAATTTTCAAGAAGGGCAATTGGGTTCCATTGAAGTGGGAAAGGCGGCAGATTTCACCCTCGTCGACCGAGACTTGTTAGAGGTCTCATTGGAGCAAGGGCGTGATTGCTTGGTTTTGGGCACCATGATCGCTGGTGAGTGGGTCTACCGCGAATCGAAGGAGTTGAGATGACACATCCGATAAGGGCTTGGTTGCCATTCATTGCGGTAGCCGTCGTTTTTACCGCTGCGGTCATTTGGGGTGCTGGTGAATTGACTCCTCGCCGAAGTTTGCCGGTTTTGCAGCCTGGTGATTTGAATCCAGCCCTGGTTGATGCAGAAGTCAGGCACCAGGAGCGGCATCGCATTTTACCATTTACCTTGGTCAATCAGCTGGGTGATTCAGTTTCTGAAAAAGATGTAGAAGGCCAAATCCTGGTGGTGGATTTCTTCTTCACGCGATGCCCCACCATTTGCCCTATCATGACCCAGCAGCTCACGCGCGTCCAATCTGCTTTTGCCTCAGAAGCACGCATGCACATTCTAAGTCATAGCGTGACGCCTCAAGCCGATAGCGTATCGGTTCTTCGGTCTTATGCAGAGAAATTCGGTGCCAATTCGGATCGCTGGTGGTTTTTGACAGGAGAAAAGGCCCACATCTATCACTTGTCCAGGCGAAGCTATTTCTCTTGCTTGGAGGAAGGCGATGGTGGTCTGCAGGATTTTGTGCACACCGAAAACGTTGCGTTGGTTGATGCTAGTGGAAGAATCCGCGGCATGTACGACGGCACCGATGGTGAAGAAGTTGATCAGCTGATTGAGGATGTGCAGCTGCTCATTCAGGATTTAGAGGAAAACACGAACCCCTAACCATCACATCTTCAGGGCAGTGCCTGCGTCCAAAAAAATAGTTGCACGTG
>DAISXU010000025.1:0-23990 GCA_036825655.1 Flavobacteriales bacterium
GCCATTTGGATAGCGTGCAGAAGGTCATGGACATGGCGGGGCAGGGGAAAATCCGTTTGATTACCGATGCGGAAGTGGTAGAGGTCGAAGGCCAAAACGGCGAGCTGACAGGATTGACTTGCAAAACGAAGGAAAATGGGATGGTGGCGTTGGCGGCAGATCATTGGGTGCCGCTCTTCGGGTTGAGCCCGAAGTTGGGACCGATAGCCGATTGGAATTTGAACATTTCAAAGAATGCAATCGAAGTGGATACTTTTGATTACAGCACCAACATTCCAGGGATTTATGCCATCGGGGACATCAACACCTATCCTGGAAAATTGAAATTGATTCTCTGTGGATTCCATGAAGCCACCTTGATGGTTCAGAGCGCATTCAAGCGGATTTATCCGGAGAAAAATTTGGTTTTGAAATACACCACCGTAAATGGCGTAAACGGTTTTTGACATGGAAGGAATGATCAAAGTGACGGTCATCGACCGCGAAGGCGTTGCTCATGAGCTCGATGGCCCGACCGATATGGGCATGAACATGATGGAACTCTGCAAAAGCGCGGAGTTGCCAGTTGAAGGCACATGCGGCGGCATGGCAATGTGTGCCAGTTGCCACATGTACGTGGAGAGCGAAACCGAACTTCCTGAAAAATCGGGGGACGAGGAGGACATGCTCGACGAAGCATTTTTCGTGGAGGACAACAGCCGATTGGGCTGTCAATTGCATTTGAGCGACGACCTTGCTGGATTGGTGGTGCGCCTCGCACCGGTGGGTTAACCTGGAATGTGCGTTTGCACCCACTGATCGGACCGCTTCAAGGCTTGGCCCAAATCAGCGTCGGTTTGCAATGAACCCAGAGCGTGCATGTGACGAATTCCGTGAGCATCACTGCATAACATGCGAGCCCAGCCCCGCTGCATCAAATCCGCTGCGAAGTTTTTCACTTCGGGGCCATAAGCACCCGCAAGGGAGGCGGCATTGATGGTCAACCAAACGCCCCTTTCTTGGAATCGGTAAACGGTTGCAGCATCCTTGACCAGGTAGGGGTAACGTTCCACGTGTGCCAAAACAGGTTGGTAACCGCTGAGTTGCAATTCAAAAATGGCATCAAACACTTGAGGCGCCAGCTGCTGAAAGCCCATTTCAAAGAGCACAGCACGCTGATCCAAAACGGGAAAATGCAACAGGTCATTCCGTTGAATGGCGTCCATGAATTGCTCATCAACGAAGTATTCAGCGGCCAAATGCAAGCTGAATCCAGGGAACTTCTCAGCGGCGGCGCTTTGCAGCGTCGCGAAGGGGCCTTCGAGCGTTGCTCGAGAATTGTTGTACAGGCCCGGATAAATGTGCGGGGTGAGCACCGCCCCCTGGTAACCCATTTCCACGAGTTTTGACAGGAGTTCAAGGGATGTGTCGAGGTTGGAAGCCCCGTCATCGACGCCAGGCAACAAATGGCTGTGAACGTCGAACTTCAATCGCTCACCGAGCGAGAACTTCGGGGTCTGCTGAGGGGGCTTGTGCGATCGCCACCTGGCCCACCACCGCTTCATCGCTCACCGTATTGTTGCTCGTAGTAGGATCGGTAGGTGCCAGAGGTCACCGAGTCGAGCCATTCACCATTCTTAAGGTACCAATCCACCGTGGCACCCAGTCCTTCTTCAAACGTGATCGACGGTGTCCAGCCCAATTCAGTGGCCAGACGGTCAGCATCAATGGCGTAGCGCAAGTCGTGTCCTGCCCGGTCTTTCACGAAAGTGATGAGCTTTTTGGAACTGCCTGCCGCCCTGCCCAAACGTTCGTCAACGAGTTGAATCAAGAGGTGAACCAAATCGATGTTCCGCCATTCGTTCAGCCCACCGATGTTGTAGGTGCGACCCGTTGCACCATGTTCCAAAATGCATGCGATGGCAGCAGCGTGGTCCTCGACCCACAACCAATCTCGAATGTTCAGGCCTTCGCCGTAAACGGGCAAGGGGCGTTCGTCCCTCACGTTGCGAATCATCAAAGGAATGAGCTTCTCAGGGAACTGGTGCGATCCGTAATTGTTGGAGCAATTGGAAATTACGATGGGCAATCCATAGGTGTGGTGCCAAGCGCGTACCAAATGATCACTAGAAGCCTTGGATGCGCTGTAGGGGCTGCGCGGATCGTAAGCTGTGTCTTCAGTGAACAATCCATCAGGGCCTAATGAGCCGTAAACTTCGTCTGTGCTCACGTGATAAAATCGCACGTCTTCCCGGTTTCCCCAGACTTCTTTGGCGGCGTGCAACATGGCGGCTGTGCCCATGATGTTCGTCTCTAAGAATGCCATCGGATTGGCGATGCTTCGGTCTACGTGACTTTCTGCCGCCAAGTGAAGAATGGCATCCACTTGATGCTCCCGCATCACCCGCTCCACAAGTTCTCGGTTACCAATGTCTCCCTTGACAAAGGCATACCGTGAATTGGACGCTACATCCTTCAAGTTTTCCAGGTTTCCAGCGTAGGTCAAAGCATCGAAGTTCACCACACGAACGCCTTCATGCGCTTGAAGCATGTGCCTGATTACGTGTGACCCAATGAACCCAGCGCCACCGGTAACGAGAAGAGAACGGTATTTCATGAGATGAAGGTTACAAGCTCCAGTACGTGAGTGAGTTGATTTTGTTCGCGAAAATGCCTTTCAAATCCACCAACACACCGGCATTGTCCTTCATCAAGGATTGGAAATCTGCTTCCGTCATGGAGACGTATTGTGCGTGGTTAACCGCCACAATCACTGCGTCGTAGGCACCGGCATCTGGAGCGCTCTTCAAGGCGATGTCGTATTCGTGCTGCACTTCCTCTGGAACAGCATGCGGATCGACCACATCCACCGTGACATTGAATGACTCCAACTCACGGATCACGTCCACCACCTTGGTGTTGCGGATGTCACTCACGTCCTCTTTGAAGGTAAGCCCCATCACCAACACCCGACTCTCCAAGGGGTTCTTCCCGTGCTCAAGCATCCGTTTTACGGTTTGCTTTCCTACATAAAAGCCCATGCTGTCGTTCACGTATCGGCCCGAGTTGATCACCTTGGCATGGTATCCGAGCTTGTTGGACTTCCACGTCAGGTAATAGGGGTCAATGCCGATGCAATGCCCACCTACCAAGCCCGGCTTAAAGGGAAGGAAGTTCCATTTTGTTCCAGCGGCCTCCAAAACCTCGTAAGTGTTGATGCCCACGCGGTTGAAAATGATGCTCAGCTCGTTGATGAGGGCAATGTTGACGTCGCGTTGGGTGTTTTCGATGATTTTCGAGGCTTCGGCGACTTTTATGCTCGATGCCCTGTGGGTGCCTGCCTTGACGACCAATTCGTAGGTCTTCGCGATGACGTCGAGGCTTTCGGCGTCATTGCCACTCACCACCTTCACAATCGTTTCGACGGTGTTGACCTTGTCTCCTGGATTGATGCGTTCCGGGCTGTATCCAACTTTGAAGTCTTTTCCCATCTGCAGCCCACTCTCTCGTTCCAAAACCGGCACGCAATCTTCCTCCGTGCAACCGGGGTAAACGGTGCTTTCGTAAACAACGTAATCACCCGGCTTCAAGATGCGCCCCACGGTAGTTGAAGCTGAAATAAGCGGCGCCAAATCCGGTTGATTCGTTGGATTGATGGGCGTTGGAACAGCTACGATGTGAAAATGCGCTTGGCGCAAATCGTCTGGGTTGGAAGTGAAGGTGATGTCGCTGCCTTCAAAGGCCTTCGCATCGAGTTCATTGGATGGGTCAATCCCTTTTTGCATCAGGGCTACCCGCTCTGGATTGATGTCAAATCCAATCACTTTGATGTGTTTGGCAAAGGCCAAAGCAATGGGAAGCCCAACGTATCCCAACCCCACCAAAGACAAGGTAGCCTCCTTCTTCAACAACTGTTCATAGAGATCCATCTGCAATCAAATATCTGTGGTTTGAATGCATCTCACATCCTCCCCTGTAAGTTCATATTCACTCCCGGATTCTGGGCACGTTGCATGTCCTGAACCGTTGAATTCGAGCCGGTGACCGTGGGTAGACATCCAACCAATTTGGCGCGCAGGATTGCCCACGACCAGAGCAAACGGCTTGACATGTTGCGTCACCACAGCACCCGCTCCGATGAAGCAAAATTCACCAAGGTCGTGCCCACAAACGATGGTCGCATTGGCACCAATGGTGGCCCCTTTCCCGACATGCGTTGTAGCGTATTGCCCCCTTCTGTTAACGGCGCTTCGCGGATTGGTAACGTTCGTGAAAACGCAGCTGGGCCCCAGAAAGACATCGTCGTCGCAGGTAACACCTTCGTAGATGCTCACGTTATTTTGGACCTTCACGTTGTTCCCCAGCCTCACTCCTGGGGATACCACGACATTCTGGCCCAGGTTGCATTTTTCGCCGAGCATGGCACCGCTCATGACGTGGGTGAAATGCCAAATCTTGGTTCCTTCACCGATGGTGCAGCCGTCATCGATGACGGCGGTTTCGTGAGCGAAAAAAGCGGCTTTCATTTCTTGTAGTCGTCGAATGCTTTGTGCTCGGATTTGTGCAATTCTTCTGGCGTTAAGCCCTTGAAGTAGGCGTAGGTGCGCTTGAGCCCTTCTGCTCGATCAACAGTGGGTTCCCAATGCAGGATTTCCTTGGCCCTTGTGATGTCCGGTTGCCTTTGTTTCGGGTCATTTTCAGGCAGATCCCGATAAACAACACGTTGGTCGGTTCCCGTCAATGCGATGATTTCATCGGCGAATTCACGGATGGTGATTTCGTCGGGATTGCCAATGTTAACCGGTCGCGTTTCTTCTGAGAAGTGCAACCGGAAGATGCCTTCCACCAAATCGTCCACATAGCAAAAGCTTCGCGTCTGAGATCCATCCCCAAATACCGTCAGGTCTTCCCCACGAAGGGCTTGCCCGATGAAGGCTGGCAATACCCGTCCGTCATTGAGTCGCATGCGCGGCCCGTAGGTGTTGAAAATGCGAACGATGCGTGTTTCTATGCCGTGGTAACGGTGGTAGGCCATCGTGATGGACTCCTGAAACCTTTTGGCTTCATCGTACACGCCACGTGGACCGATGGTGTTCACGTTGCCGTAATAGTCCTCGTGTTGCGGGTGCACTTCGGGGTCGCCATACACTTCACTGGTGGATGCGATGGTCATGCGCGCACCTTTCGCTCGAGCGAGTCCAAGGCAATTGTGCACGCCCAACGATCCCACTTTCAGTGTTTGAATCGGTATTTTTAAGTAATCGATGGGGCTGGCAGGAGAGGCGAAGTGCAGGATGTGATGGAGCGGTCCAGAAACATGAACAAAGTTGGATACGTCCTGTTTCATGAACATAAAGCGCTCCTGTCCGATGAGGTGATCGATGTTCTTCATGTCACCCGTAATCAGGTTGTCCATGCCAATTACATCGAACCCTTCTGCGTGAAAACGGTCACAAAGGTGAGATCCCAAGAAGCCAGCGGCGCCAGTGATGAGTACCCTTTCCATTATGCGACTTCGTTATCAACCAAGGACCGGCCAATGCTCTTGTAGTACCAGCCCGCTTCCTTCATGGTTTCCAAATCATAGATGTTGCGGCCATCGAAGATGATGCGGTTGTTGAGTCGTTGGGCCATGTCGGCCAAGTCTGGATTTCGAAAGACCTGCCATTCCGTGCAAATGAGCAGGGCGTCAGCACCATCCAGTGCATCCATGTGGTCGTTCGCGTAAGCGATTCTGTCGCCAATTCGGCCTTTGACATTGTCCATCGCTTCCGGGTCAAAAGCAACAAGGGTTGCCCCTGCTTCCAGGAGTTTCTCGATCATGTACAAGGCGGGTGCTTCGCGTATGTCGTCGGTCTCCGGCTTGAATGCCAACCCCCAAATCGCAATTTTCACGCCCGATAAATTCTGATTGAAATGCTCGAGTATGGCTGGGAATAAGATGGTTTTTTGGGCTTCATTGACGTCCATGACGCTTTCAAGGATGCGGAAATTGAATCCACTCTCTTTTCCAGAGCGGTGAAGGGCTTGCACATCTTTGGGGAAACAACTCCCTCCGTATCCAATGCCAGGGAAGAGAAACCTGCTGCCAATGCGGGTGTCGGTGCCCATGCCTCGGCGAACCAAATCAACGTCTGCACCTACTTGCTCGCAAAAATTTGCGATTTCGTTCATGAAGGTGATTTTGGTAGCCAAGAAGGAGTTGGCCGCGTATTTTGTTAATTCTGCGCTGCGCTCATCCATGAACAGCACAGGGTTTCCTTGACGAACAAATGGCTTGTACAAGTCGCCCATGACTTTTTCTGCACGTGAACTGCTGCACCCAATGACCACTCGGTCCGGCTTCATGAAGTCATCCACTGCAAACCCTTCCCTCAAGAATTCGGGGTTGGAAACGATGTCAAAATCGACAGTAGCGTGGGCCCCTACGGCATCGCGCACTTTGTCAGCAGTGCCGACAGGAACGGTGCTCTTGTCTACGATAACCTTGTAGTCTCGGATGATTCGGCCAAGTTGATCGGCCACACCCAAGACGTAACTCAGGTCTGCTGACCCGTCCTCGCCTGGAGGAGTGGGGAGTGCCAAAAAGATGATTTGAGCGGACTCCACAGCTTCGGCAAGTTCAGTAGTGAACTCCAACCGCCCCGCTTTCACATTGCGCTCAAAGAGCACGTCCAAGTGGGGTTCGTAAATTGGCACCTCGCCAGCTCGAAGGGAATCGACCTTTTTTTGATCGATGTCAACACAGGTTACATGGTTTCCTGTTTCGGCAAAACAAGTGCCAGAAACCAAGCCAACGTAACCTGTTCCAATGACTGCAATGTTCATGCTAATTCGTTCTTTTGAGCAACAACGCAAGCTTTGGCGAGGCAATGGACGATGTGTTGTTGTTCGGATTCGTTTAATTCAGTGTGCATCGGCAGTGACAAGACGGACCGTGCGAGTCGGTCACTGACAGGAAACCCGTTTTGGTCGTATTCAAAGTGCTCAAATGCAACTTGTGAATGGCCGGGGATGGGGTAATAAACGCCGGTCGGGATTCCTTGTTCATTGAGCTGCGCAACCACTTCGTCGCGGTCAATTCCCTCCAGAACAACCGTGTATTGATGAAAAACATGGGTTGCCCGCGGGTCGCGATGTGGAATGCGGACGCCCTCGACCGCCGATATCAAAGCGTCGTAGCGGTCCGCCGCCGCTTGACGTGATGCGATGTACGCATTCAAATGCCGCAATTTTACCCGGAGAATGGCTGCTTGCAATGTGTCCAATCGAGAATTAACGCCGACTCGGTCGTGGTGGTAGCGTTTTTCCATTCCGTGGTTCGCAATGCTGCGTGCCACTTGCGCCAGGTGGTCATCTTGGGTGAAAACGGCACCACCATCTCCCATGCAACCTAAATTTTTGGATGGAAAAAAACTGGTGGTTCCCAAATGCCCCATGGTCCCTGCTTGGCGATTCCCACGTTGCCCCTTCCATTGCGCTCCAATGGCTTGGGCATTGTCTTCAATGACCACCAGGTCATGAGCTTCGGCAACATCCAGAATGGCATCCATATCCGCAGGCTGCCCAAAGAGGTGCACGGGGACAATGGCCTTGGTCTTGGAGGTAATGGCTCGTCGAACGGCCACAGGATCAATGTTGAAGGTGTCTGGATGAACATCCACCAAAACTGGCGTTGCACCCAAAAGGGCGACGACCTCAACGGTTGCGATGAAGGTAAAACCGGTGGTGATGACTTCGTCGCCTGGGCCCACCCCGGCTGCCATCAATGCGATCTGCAAGGCGTCTGTGCCGTTCCCACACGGGATCACATGCTTGGATCCTGTGAAGGCTGCAAGTTCATCCGCAAACAACTGGACTTCTGGGCCTTTGATGAATGCACCGCTGTCGACCACCGAGTGGATGGCTTCGTCGAGCTCTCGCTTTATGCGCTGGTGTTGACCGAGCAAGTCAACCATTTGAATGGGGTGAGCGTAGGAATGATTCATAGACGGGGTGCGCAATGCGCCTTCGTAGATGCGGGATTCACAAAGATACGACGACCGACGAAGTGCTCGGTCGGTTTGTGTTACAGATTTCCTTGAGGAATGTAACTTGCGGAGCATATGGAAGGCTCAAAAACATGGTTAGGGGGAAGGTCAACTGAAAGCAGAACTTGGTTGTTGATGGTGGTGGGCCTGCTTCTGCCTTTGAAGAGTTGGTCCCAAACACATCGCGACATCGCAGACAGCAGCCTGCACGCCGTGCACATGGACTTTTCTTTTGGCGCACTGGTTCCGCAGGGGAATTTGTCTGAACGCTTTGGCACAGGTGGGGAAGTTGGCATTGGTGCGCATGTGAAAACACGCTCGAATTGGTACCTCGGCGTTTCCAGTAGATTTGGTTTTGGGGCCTCTGTGTCTCAGCCGGGTTTGCTGTCCAACTTGTTGACCCCAGCTGGCGAGCTCATTGACAACGAAGGCCAGGTTGCTTTGGTGACCATCACGGGTCGGAGTGGCCGGATATCAGCGGACTTGGGCTACTTGTTTCCTTCTCGAGGAATGCGGTCCAATGCGAATTCCGGTTGGCTCTTTAAGGTGGGAGTGGGGTCCTTTCATCACCGGATTCATTTCGAAAACACGGAGAACATCATCGCCCAGTTGGAGGAGCCGTACCTGGCGGGCTATGATCGGTTGACTTGGGGGTGGAGCATCGAGCCATTTATTGGCTACTGGTACATGTCGCCTGCGAAACGGGTCAATTGGTTCGCTGGTTTTTCAGCCCTCGGGGCCAAAACTTGGCCGCAGCGACCAATGAACTTTGATACGGGACTTGTTGAGGTAGAGCCGCGTTTCGATGCAGGCCTTGGCTTCACGGCGGGATGGGTCTTGCACATGTACCATAGGGCCCCGGTAACCTTCTGGAATTGATGGCCATGAGGGTGTACCGATTTGCAGCAGCTGTTGCGTTGTCTGGTGTCCGCATGGCTTCATTCTTGGGAGCGACTTGGGCGAGCCGGTGGTTGGGCATGAGGTCGGTGGATCAGGTCGATCGGTTCGCGAGGGCCACGCAGTCTCTCCAACATGGTGAGCGTTGGAGATGGATCCATTGCGCCTCTGTGGGTGAATATGAGCAAGCCCTTCCCGTCATTCAAGAACTCAAGCGGTTGGGGCACCCTGTTTTATTGACAGCATTCAGTCCATCCTTGTGGGAAGTTTTGGAGAAAAACCCGCCGCCTTGGGCCCACGGGAGTGATGTCGTTTTGGCCCTTCCAGAAGACCGCCCGCGCGCCCTTCAACGGTTCATTGCGGCGGGTGATGCCAGGATAGCGTGGTGCGCCCTTGTGAAATACGAAGTTTGGCCAGAACTCATTGCACAGCTCTCCAGTTCCAAGGTTCCAATTCACCTCTTCGCAGCACATGTTGTGAAGGGGGCTCTTCCCACGCGTTGGTGGGCATTTACGCATCGCAAGGCGTGGAGAAGTTTGGCTTCAGTGAAGGTGCAAGACGTTGCATCGGTGGAGCGATTGAATGCGATTGGAGTGTCCGCAGAAGTGGTGGGTGATCCACGCTTTGACCGCGTGCTCGACTTGGCTGCGCAGGCCAAGGGTCAGGAGGAGCTGCGGGCCTTGCGCCATTGGGTTGGTGATCGCCAATGCGTTGTGGCGGGCAGCACCTGGCAAGAAGAAGAGGAGGCGCTGCTTTCGTGGTGGCCTGGAAACAAGGTGGCCTTGGTCATTGCACCGCATGAAGTTGACCCGTCGCGGATTGCAGCATTGAAGGACCGATGGATCGAAAAGGGAGCGGCGATTCACATGCTTTCCGAAGGTTTTAAGCCCTCAGGCGATGTGGTTTTGGTAGACGGAATTGGTTGGTTGAGCAGGTTGTATGCCTTGGCCGATGTCGCCATCGTTGGAGGCGGATTTGGTCATGGAATTCACAATGTCTTGGAACCAGCTGCTCATGGTGTGCCCATTCTCGTTGGGCCCAAAACCGAGCGTTTTCGGGAAGCACAAGATTTGGCGCGAGCAGGGGGCTTGGTTCGTGCCTTGAAGCCAGCAGCACTGAAATTGGAATTGGCCGAGTGGTTGGCCAATGAAAACAAGCGCAAAGAAGCGGCTGTTGCGGCCTTGACCTATGCCGAATCAGGCCGCGGTGCTGCCCAGCGCATCATTGCTCAATTAGAATCGACAATTTCCGTGGAAAAGTCCTAAATTGCCGGCCGGTTTCGACCTGCCTGGATGGTGGAATTGGTAGACACGACAGACTTAAAATCTGTTGGCCCGAAGGGCCGTGCGGGTTCAAGTCCCGCTCCGGGTACATATAGCCCTGTAACGTAATGTTGCAGGGCTTTTTTGTTGGTTTTAACCAAAACAGGGTAACGGGACTAAATCTTCTATAGGCCGCATCACAGTTAAGAAAAACGGTTCGACACTTTTTGTATTTAAGCATTTTCTAAAATAATAAATCATATCTTTGTATCATGAGTAATTCGTGTATAAGAATAGAAGCAGATATAGAGCAGATTAATAAGTGTAAGTTGCTATTGGAAGAGCAATCTCAGAAGATTGAATCCATGACCAGTGTTTTGAACCTGGTAGGAAATACAGTTCGCTTTAACCTTCTCTACTTGCTTCAACAGGAAGGTAGATTGTGTGTTTGTGATTTGAGCGATATTCTTGGAATATCAATCTCTGCAGTATCACAGCACTTAAGAAAACTTAAAGACAGACAAATTATTTATTCGGTAAAAGAAGGTCAAACAATTTATTACTCCAACAATGAGGCTAAGACTGATTTACTTGATTCCTTCTTCTCTCTACTTACAGATGAACCAAAAGCTGAATTGGTATGAAATCAAATAATAAAATAGCTGGTGTAGGACTACTGACGGCAATAGCCGCATCCTTATGCTGTATCACACCTGTGATTGCATTGGTTGCTGGAACAAGTGGTATGGCTTCAACTTTTTCATGGATGGAACCAGCCAGACCCTACCTAATTGGATTCACGATTTTGACGTTAGGGTTTGCATGGTATCAGAAACTGAAACCACAAAAGGAAGTTGATTGCAACTGTGAGACAGATGAGAAAAAGAGCTTCATGCAGTCCAAGCTGTTCTTGGTAATCATTACCGTTTTTGCTGCAGTTATGTTGACATTTCCATACTACTCACATGTGTTTTATGATAATGAGGTATCTGGAACTTCAATTAATGCTGAACACGCTCAGAAATCTGAATTTACTATTGACGGGATGACTTGTGAGAGTTGTGAAGAGCATGTTACCCATGAGCTACTCCAGTTAGAAGGTATAGGGACGGTTGATGTTTCCTATGACAAAGGAAATGCTGTGGTTGAATTCGATAAGAATAAGACCAATGAAGATGAAATAACGAAGGCGATTAACGCAACAGGATATAGAGTAACAAATACAAAGAATTTATAATGGCAGTAGAACTAAAATCAGTAATTACTTGTCCAGAATGTGGACACAAAAAGGAGGAGGAAATGCCAACGGATGCATGCTCCTGGTTCTATGAATGCGAGAATTGTAAGGTGCTTCTTAAACCCAAAGAAGGTGATTGCTGTGTGTATTGTTCCTATGGAACAGTTCCTTGTCCTCCAATACAAGAAACGGGTAGCTGTTCATCTGATTGTTGCTAAGTGTATAGGTCGGTATATCATATCAAGAAAATGGATTGTCCTTCTGAGGAGAATCTTATTCGACTGAAACTTGATAGTCATGACACAATCGTTAAACTTGATTTCAGGTTGGAGGACAGGCAGCTTACTGTTTATCACGAAGAAGATGACCAAGGCATTCTGAGTTCGCTTGATTCATTGACTCTGGATACCGAACTTATAAGAACTGAAGAAACGGAAGAGAAAATTGAAAGTGATGCTAAGCTTCAATCTAAATTACTTTGGCAAGTTCTTATCATCAATTTTGTCTTCTTCATTCTGGAAATGACGTTTGGATTGGTGTCCAATTCCATGGGCTTGGTTGCTGATAGTTTAGACATGCTCTCAGATTCTTTTGTCTATGGACTTAGCCTTTTTGCAGTTGGAGCGGTTGTAGCCAAAAAGAAACGAATTGCTAAGTTCAGTGGATACGTTCAGATTCTGTTAGCTCTCATCGGAATCACAGAGGTCTTTAGACGATATTTCTTTGAAGACGATATGCCTGATTATCTTACCATGATTATCGTGTCAGTGTTCGCCTTAATAGCGAATTGGTTGTGTCTATTCCTACTCCAGAAATCTAAATCAAAAGATGCTCACATGAAAGCGAGCATGATTTTCACAAGCAACGACATTATCATTAACTCAGGAGTAATTATTGCGGGAATTATGGTAAGCGTATTATCGGATAGACTTCCTGACTTAATCATTGGCTCTATAGTCTTTGTTATTGTGCTTAGAGGAGCATTTAGAATACTTAAACTGGCAAAATAATTATTGGTCGATTTGGTTCGACAATACAATCATCTCCTGTACACGACGGGAGATTGCAGCGATGCGGTCTCCCGTTTTTTGGTTGCAACTGAAGAATTGATTTTTCTGGATTCGGTCGGCATAACTCTCCGCAAGCATCGGGAAGGCTTTCGGGCGTTCTCTCCAAATGTGCAGGCAAGATGGGCCTGTCCCAGTTTCAGAGGAGGGGGGATAATTGTTGAGCGAGCCAATTGCTGTACTTCAATGCCCCGCTTTCCACCTGGTGGTGATCGTCATAGTAATTTTCGAAGTGGAGGGCACCAGGCCAGTCTTGGCCGAGCACCCAACACGAATCCGGAATGCAAGGCGGTTTTTCAATGCCGAGGGGACAGAGCAGCGGGGGCATGACGAGGACGATTGTTTTGTCGGGGAATTTCGTCTGCATCGATTGAAACAGTCGGCAGGTCTTTGCTTCGAAAAAGGAGATGTCAACGTCATGGCATTCGGGCTGAGATTCCAAGGCAGGGTAAGTTCTACCGATGAATCCGAGCCCTCGGTAGACGCCAAATTTGTCGTCAGGAATGTCTTGGCCAGGTTCTCGAACCCGCCGGATCAGCGGATAGGCCCAACTCATGATCATGGTGTACGGATCCAGCGTCGAACTTGCCATGGACTGCCAAGTATTTCGCCATTTCGGTGTCCACAAAGAAGTGTTCAGCACCCAATCTCTTGTGGATTCCAATTTCCCAGATTTGGCATCCCAATTGTAGAGGTCGAGAACCAATGTTTGAGCAGTAGATTCTGCTAATGCCGTTTCGGCAACTTTCAACGACACATCTGGATGTTGAGAGCTGGAACAAAAATTGAAGCCGTTGAATCCATAGGCCTTCAATGCGGAAGGGTCAATGCCAGAATAGCATGTGCTGCTGCCGACAAATACAACGTCCAAACCATCTCTTATGCCTTTGTCATCCTTCCACTCCGCGCTTCTTTTGGTAACTCCTCCCCAATCCCCTTCGCGTGCGATTAAGGCAGAATAGGTGGTCGTAGTCTGCGATGCAATCCAGAACAAGGCGGTCCAGCTCACTCCCAAAGTGAACACAAATGCGACTAGATTTTTCGTGAACTTATGCAAAGTGTTAGAATTGAAAATAGATGAAATCCGCTCCGTTGTTCAGGTTCTTTAGGCAAAGCCAAACGGCCCAACCATAGAGCACCCACCTCACAGGAGAGGCCCTTCGTGAGAGCCACCAACGGGAAGGCATTTTTTTCAAGCTCAACCAATCAATGCTTACCGTGAGCCCAATCCAAGCAAGTGAGGTTTTGCTTATTTGAGAGATGGGCATATCGGCCGTGGGCATGCGTGGAATGCCTTGCAAATACGCAAGCCCGTTCTCTATGCTGTCCGCCCTGAAAAACACCCATGCAACCGTCACAGCCGCGAAGGTGCCGAACATCCCGACGAGTTGACGGAAGCTCGGAAGCCCCTCGATGTCCCCCGTGTTTTGTCGATTCCGCCCGGTCAAAAGCAAGGGGAGAAACAGCAGGGCGTGGATGAGGCCCCAGGCGATGAAGGTCCAGTTGGAACCGTGCCAGAACCCACTGACCAGGAAGATCACGAACGTATTGCGGACGGCCTTCCATTTACCGACCCGCGATCCTCCTAGTGGGATGTAGAGGTAGTCGCGGAACCAGGTTGAAAGTGAGATGTGCCAGCGTCGCCAAAACTCAGCGATGTCACGGGAGAAGTAGGGCGTCCTGAAGTTGGTCATGAGTCGGATGCCAAAAAGGCGCCCCGTGCCGATCGCGATATCGGAGTATCCCGAGAAGTCCCCGTAGATTTGGAATGCAAAGAAAACCGCCCCCAAAACCAGTGTCGGCCCCGAATACTCCGTGTAATTGGCAAAGATGTCGTTGGCATAAATGGCGCAGGTGTCGGCCACCACGACCTTCTTGAAAATGCCCCAAAGAATGAGGCGGAGACCGCTGACGCCTTCATCGTAGTCAAACCGCCGGCGCTGCTGAATTTGAGGCAATAGCTTGCTTGCTCGCTCAATAGGGCCAGCTACGAGCTGCGGAAAAAAGCTCACAAACGCGGCAAATTCGATGAGGTCCCGCGCGGGTTCTAGTTTCCGCCGGTAAATGTCGATGGAGTAGGAAAGGGTCTGAAACGTGTAAAAGCTGATGCCAACAGGCAAGATGACCTTCAGGCTCCAAGAATTCATGTGAACACCAGCAGCGGCCCAAGCTTCAATCCAGTTTTCAATGAAAAAATTCGCGTACTTGAAGTAACCGAGCAGCCCAAGGTTGACGGCAAGGGAGACCCAGAGCCATCTTTTCGCGGTCTTACTTCGGGCATTTTCAGGAGCATCTGCCACAAGTTCGTTGGCGTTCGCTTTCGCAATCTGCAGGCCGACGGCGTAATCAACAACCGTGGAAAACGCGATGAGGCTCAGAAACCGCCAATCCCACCAGCCATAGAAGACATAGCTCGCGGCTAGGATTAAAAAGTTTTGAGCGCGGAGGGCTTTCGGGCGTTCTGTCCAAATGTTCAGGGTCCAATACGCCGCAAAGACGATGGGCAAGAACAGCAGGAATTCGATGGAGTTGAAGAGCACGGTGGGTTGAAAAATCTAGGTCAAATATGGTCAGAAAAGTTCCCGCGATCCGAACAATGCGCAGTCATCGGGTTGCTCCGGTGTGGGCTTCCACCCGCTGGTGCACGTTCTGCCGCACGTTGGGCCAAAACAAATTGAAATCGCCAACGTGCCAATTCTCTCGGTGGATGGATTTTCCCACTAAGAACAAATGAGGCTGATCGACCCAAAGCACTCCCTCGGGAACCAATTGGGCGGTGATGCTGCCTGGGTTCTTGTTGCGAAAAGACTCCCGAACAGCGCCGAAGTGGTCGGAACGGGCATTGGGTGCATCCGTTGAGGTCGTCCAAAGGATGGGGTGAATGGCGCTGGGAGGTTGGGCGGCGCTCACGATCCACTCGGGAAAATAGCCTCGGCCGTAGGACATCCATGAGCAGAAGCAGTTTTGGTCTACCGCAGACTGGCAAGGCTTTAGCTGCTGAAAGTCTGAAGCATACACATCCATGCCCGGTATGTATGCTGCGACCAAGCGGTCCGCAAGTGGTTTCCCATCGAAGAATTCCTGGAGCAACCAGCGTGCGTGCCAACTGCCTTGACTATGAGCCGCAATGACCAGCGGCCGGCCTTCGTCCCAGTGATTGAGGTAATGCAGAAAAGCTGCCCGGACGTCCGTATAGGCCAAACGCAAGGCGGCCTCACTGAGTGAATCAGCGAGGGTGAAAACCCGGATGTGAGCTTGTCGGTAGCGCGGGGCGAAAACGCGCCCAGCGCCATTGAAAATGGACGCTTGGTGTCGGATCGGCCACGCATCGACGGCGTCGTTTAGGGCGGTGCTGTCCAGGGAGGCGTTCCACGCACGGCCTTCCTCGTACATCGTTGGGTGCAGGAAAAAAACGTCAGCAATTCCCGGCCCTGGAGAAACAGCTCGCCCTTCTGGCAAGCGATCGGATTCGTCTGATTTCCATGGCAAGGCCGACCAAGTTGCTTCGTTTTGATAATGGGGTGCAGCCGGCAAGGGCTCCAATGTGGGGTCAACAAGGGGTGAAAAATCCCCCGTTTCAACAACTGAATCAAACCGCTTGCACCCTGCGAAAACCCAGCACGCGGTAATTATGAAAATCAAGTAAGGCCTCATGGAGTGCAAGTTCGGACAAGAACTGAGTACATTGTAAAATCCCAAAAAATATGGCGGCCTGTGACGCCTAATTTTCTGTTGTGGAAAAGGCGATTTGACGGAGGTCAGTCCATGACGTAGGATCCGAAGGGAGCAGGTTGTCCTTTTTGCAATTGAACCTGTTGAAAGAAAAGCCCAGCATAGGTAGCGTTGAACGCATGAATTTGGAAATTTATTTGCGCTTACTCGGCGACGAGTGGGGCTTAAAACAACCTCCATGCTTTTCAATTCATTTGAGTTCCTGTTGTTTTTGCCGGTTGTTTTTGCCCTCTATTGGCTGATGGATCGGTGGACGCAGCAGAGGCGGGGCTTGCGTATTCAAAATGCACTGTTGCTGGTTGCGAGCTATGTGTTTTACGGTTGGTGGGATTGGAGGTTTTTGTCCTTGATTGCTTTCTCAACGCTGGTGGATTACACCGTGGGCCTTCAGATGGAAAAGGCGAATCGGAAAGAACTGCCTGAAATTGCCGATGATGCGGCAAGAAGTCCCACTGCAAGAAAGTGGCTTTTTCTATCCATCGCTGTGAATTTGGGCCTGTTGGGCTATTTCAAATACGCGAATTTTTTCATCGATAATTGGGTCAATGCCTGGTCAGCAGCTGGTGTGCACATGAATCCATGGAGCTTAAAAGTCATTCTTCCTGTGGGCATCAGCTTCTACACCTTCCAAACACTGAGTTACTCAATTGACGTCTATCGAAGGAGATTAAAACCAACCCGAGACTTCATTGAATTTGCGGCATTCGTGAGCTTCTTCCCCCAACTTGTAGCGGGACCCATCGAGCGAGCTTCGGCCCTGTTGCCTCAGATTCAAAAACGCAGAAGGTTCACTTATGAAGAGGGGGTAAGTGGCCTTCGCCTCATTCTTTGGGGCATGTTTAAAAAGGTTGTCATCGCAGATACGTGCGCGATTTACGTCAACGACATTTTCGCGAATTACGCGGACTACTCCGGTCCAACTTTAATGGTGGGTGCGGTGTTCTTTGCCTTTCAAATCTACGGGGACTTCTCGGGATACTCCGATATCGCCATCGGAACGGCGCGCCTTTTTGGCATCCGCCTCATGACCAACTTCCGAGCACCTTATTTTTCGAGAGACATCGCTGAGTTTTGGCGTCGCTGGCACATTTCGCTTTCAACTTGGTTTCGGGATTATGTCTACATCCCTTTAGGTGGTTCGAGGGTAGGCAAATGGAAGGCCGTGCGCAATACGTTCGTTATCTTCTTGGTTTCTGGATTCTGGCATGGCGCGAATTGGACATTCATCGTTTGGGGCTTAATCCACGCGCTACTTTTCTTGCCGCTTCTGCTCCGGGGCAGTAACCGAAGGAACACGGGTGAAATCATAGGTTTGCCCAGTTTCAGGGAGGTTTTATCCATGGCTTGGACATTCGCTGTTGTGGTCATTGCATGGGTGTTTTTCAGGGCAAGTGACTTGAACGAAGCATCCTCCTATTTGTACAGATTCTCCGTGGCTCCAGAAAGTTGGTTTGAATCCAATTCCTACTTCCCTCCAATCATGTGGAGGGTTGATTTGATTTTTCTCTTGGTGAGCATTTTGCTTTTGGGAATCATCGAGTCGATGCAGTCAAAGATCAGCCATTTATACCAGAGCATTCGCCCGTTCCCTCTTGCCTTATTCATGGTCGTTTGGATTTATCTGATTTTAATTTCTCCTGCGATTTTTGCCGATGAATCATTCATTTACTTTCAATTTTAAGCATGAAGAAATTTTTGATTTTTGGATGTCAATTAATGGTTTTGTTTTCAGTTTCTCTGGGCTTCCAGTTTCATTACATTCAAGCCGAATTTGAGCAGGAACTGAGGGAGTTGCCTTGCTCACAGGTGTTGATCGGTGGCGATTCGCATGGGCAGAGTATTTGGGTCGAAAGTGGTGTGAACATCAGTCGACCCGGCGATCCGTTGGTCATGCAGCTAACGCTTTTAGATCGGGTCTTAAATTTCGCTGAAAGTGAATGCAGTTATGAGCACGCTGTGATTGGCGTTGGGCCTCAGAACTTCTCTCGCTTGCCTGTCTTAAGGATTGAGGCGAATCAGCACAATTGGTTCGAAAGCAACCTTCGGAGGCTGCTCCCAGTCCGTGACGAATTCAATTTTTCTGCCAGGGAATTCGCTAGTTTTTTCCGACCGTTGCTGCACCTTCATTCCGAGCAATTGGACGCGACCAGTTATCAGCTTATGGATGGATGTGATTTGTCGCCCGAACAAACCCATCAACGACTTGAGCGGCACATGGTTGCTCATGAGGATTGGTTTGTGGCTGACGAGTACACCACACTTCAAGTGGAAGCGCAGATGAAGAAACTTGCTTCTGCCGGATTGAACGTGACGCTCGTTGGAACTCCTCTTCATCCTGCTATTTGAATGAAGTGGGTTGCACCGGTTGGGAGGCTTACCAAGCCTACCTGCGGGAATTGAGTGCCATGCATGGAGTAACGTATCTCAGCCTCGAGCAATCCTGCATTCCCGATAGCTTTTTTTATGATGCAGATCACCTCGGAAAGCACGGTGTGGCGTGGTTGTCAGATACACTCCAGAAATTCATAGCCGTTGCAGACCCTCCAGTGAAGTGAGGCGCAATTCATGAAGTTCAGGAGCACAAGGCCGAAGCGGTTGCTCCTTAATCGCTACCTTGTGGGAATTACATGAGTTCGACCGAGGTTAAAATACCACAAGCCAACAGGGCATTGCCCATTTTGAATCACGCTCTTGCCTTCAGCCGCAACCCCATTGAGTTTTTCCTTCGGCAATCCCGGCAAATGGGACCCATTTATGCATTTCAGCTGTTCCAAAGAGAAATAGTCGTAGCCAATTCGCCAGAGGCAGTTCAGGCCATTTTGGTTGGGGAGGTCCAGTACTTTTCACGCCGGAAGACTTACGCATTCCTTAGAGCACTTTTAGGGAATGGCCTCATCACGGCGGAAGGGGATGGCTGGCGCAAACGTCGCCGCATGCTCCAGCCAGGATTTAAACGAGAGCAGCTTGAGGGGTTGATTGATGGAATTCAAACAACCGTATCAGGGTGGTGTGAGCATCGCCGACAACAGGCTGAAGAGGTTGTGGATTTGCACGAAGTCATGAATGAATTGACTTTGAAGGTGCTGACGCGATCCATCGTGGAAACGGAGTGGAGTGGAGAGCTTGCGGACTTCCAGCTTCATTTATCAACTGCCTGGAATTTCTTAACGGATCAAAGGTTTCAATCAAGCGAAAAGCCAACGGGCAACCAGTTGATCCTAGGAAGGTTCAAAAAAAGAAGCTGCCGCTGGCCAAGCCGCCATCGCGCAATTGAAATCGACGGCATCGGACATCATAGCAAAACGCAGAGCGTCGGGCAAGGAAGCCAGCGATTTGTTGGCCATGTTGCTGTCGGTGAGGGATTCAGAACTGGGAGATGGGCTTTCGGATGAGGAACTATTGGACGAAGTGATGACCCTGGTCATTGCAGGACACGACACCACCGCCAGCGCCCTCACGTGGACGTTTCACTGCCTTGCAAAGCACCCCGAGTGGATTGAACGCATCCGCCAAGAGGCGCGCGAGCTTTCCGATGGCGCATGGTCCATGGCCGACCTCCAGACGCTTGATGTCACAAAACGCGTGATCCAGGAGGCGATGAGGCTCTACCCGCCGGTATGGACTTTTGGCCGCCGGACCACGGAGCCGATGGAGTTGTGCGGTTACCACATTCCAGCGGACTGTTCTGTAACCATGCCCCTCTCCGCGCTGCATCGCCAGGCGGACCAATGGGAGCGGCCAGATGATTTTTTTCCTGACCATTTTTTACCTGAAGCGGTGAAAATGCGCCACAAGCTTGCTTACTTCCCGTTTGGTGCTGGCCAACGCATGTGCATAGGCTCTCATTATGCCATGATGGAAATGCAGCTGATTGTGGCCCAGGTATTGGCCGCTTTTACTCCGAAATTGCCACCCTTGCGCAGGTTGCGCTTGTTGCCTCAAGTTACCCTTCAACCAGCACAACCTTTGCCATGCGTTTTTGAACCCTTCAAGCTTTAATGCCATGGATGTTAAAATAGCTTTTCGAAAAAAGGTGCCTCGCGCACGCCGGGCGGTGAAGGATTTTCTGGATTTGGCACAGGGCAAAAATTTCGCGCACGGAATGACGGAAGTCGATGTGACGGAAGTGTTGAAAGCCCTTCATGCTCGGAAAATGGCGGGCTTGAAATCGCATTCGCTCGTTGCGCATACGATTTGGGCGTACGGTAGAGCGGTCGCCGATCACATTGCGCTGCAGGGCATCCCGACCGGCGGGGAATCGGTGGTATTCGAGGACGTGGACGTTGCCACCATGGTCGAAAAAGAGCTTCCTGAAGGCGGAACGGTGCCCTATCCGTACATCCTGAGAGGAGCGCAAAGGAAAAGTTTCGAAGGCATTGTTGCAGAATTGGAGCAAGCGAAATCCTACAGCCTGAAGGATGCTCAAAAGGCGAAGGCCACCACCCGAATTGACTTTTTGCCCCGGTTCCTTCGGCTTTGGGTGATGCGGAGGGCCCTCAATGATCCGATGAAGTACAAGGCAGCGCTTGGAACCGTTGCGCTGACGACATTGGGCATGGTGATGCGCAACAGGAGGTGGTGGCCAGTGCCCATAGGGCCTCATGCCATCAGCATTGGCACAGGCGCAACATTCAAGCGCAACGATTCAGATGGAGAAAAGGACATCTTGTGCGTTTCCCTGCGGTTCGATCATGACCTTATGGATGGCGGTCCTGTCACCCGATTTGGAGCGAGTTTTGTGAATTACCTCGAATCCAGCAATCACCTTGAATTGCATCAGGATGATGAGTGACAACAAGTCGATTTTTCACCAGGCAGCGCGTTGGACCGTCTATCCGCTGACCATGGCTTTGGCGACCCTGTTGTTTTTTCAGTTCAAAGGGATGGACGGCCAATTTTTGATAGCCACAGTGGTGCCTGTTTGGGTGAGTTTGGCCATCATTGCTTGGTCGGAGTGGTTCATTCCGTTCAAAGCGGAATGGAGGCCTAACCGCGCCGATTGGATGCTCGATGGCCTTTACGTCCTGTTCATTCAAACGCTTTTACCTCAAGTATTGACTTGGCTGGTGGCCTTGTTTTTGTATCGAATGTGGAAGGACACGGGGCATGGAATTCAAAACTTCTGGCCTCACCATTGGTCGGTTGGCTGGCAGGAACTCGCGGTGATTCTTGTGTCGGATTTCTTGAGGTATTGGCTGCACCGCCTGAGCCACGAAAGGCGGCGCCTATGGAAGTTGCATGCGGTCCACCATTCGGTCCTGAAAATGTATTGGCTGAATACCTCCCGATTCCACCCTGTGGAGAAAAGTTTGCAGTTCTTGATGGATGTGTTTCCCTTCATGGTGTTGGGGGTTTCTGAGGAGGTAATTGCCTTGCATTTGGTGTTGTACGGCGTCAATGGCTTTTTCCAGCACTGCAACGCCGACGTTCGATTTGGTTGGCTGAATTACTTGGTGAGCAGCACGGAATTGCATCGCTGGCATCACTCCCGTTCGGCAGAAGAATCGAACCACAATTATGGAAATAACGTCATCGTTTGGGACTTGGTGTTTGGCACCTTCTTCTGGCCGGCAGATCGCCAAGTTGAGGAGTTGGGCTTGACCAATCCAGACTACCCACAGGCGTTTGGTCCTCAGATGAAGGCCCCATTTCAAGGCAAGGTAGAGGTGTAAGGCATGAGCAGTTTAATCCAAAATGCCCTGTTGCGTGCGAAAGTGTTGGTCACCAAAATGACCACCTACCGAAGCATGATCCGTAACACCCGGAAGGCGCAGGAGGTCCAAATGAAGTTGTTGCAGAGGATATTGAGGGAGAATGCGCAAACGGGATTTGGCCAAGAGCATGGGTTCGCGAAGATTGCCACGTACAGCGATTTTGTTCAGGCTGTTCCGGTGCAGAGCTACGATTCACTTTTTCCTTATTTGAACAGGCAGGCGCACAATCCAGAGGACAAGGCCTTGGTGCACGAACCCTTCCTGTTCTTCAACATCACCAGCGGTACGACCTCCGCCTCGAAGTTCATCCCGGTAACGGCGACTGCCCTCAAGGCGCTTCAACGGAGTCAAGATTTGATGGTTTACTTGCAGCAAAAGGCCGTTCCAAATGCCTACCAAGGGAAGGTGCTGGGAATTGCGAGTCCTGCGGTAGAGGGCGTAAGCGAGCACGGGATTCCAATTGGGTCGGCATCGGGCCGGTTCTACAAGAACATGCCCAAAGTGGTGGCTTCGAAATACGTTGTGCCTTATGAAGTTCTGGAAATCAAGGATTCGGAGTGGAAGTACTACACTGTAGTGCTGTGCTGCCTGCAACACTCCGATATCACATACTTCGCAACTGCCAACCCGAGTACGGTCCTCAAGTTGATGGATGTTTTGAACGTTCGACGTGGTGATTTGTGGCGCGATTTGGTCCAAGGCCGAGTGGAGGGTTTGACGCAACGCCAGCACGATGAGCCGGAGAAAATCCATGCTTGCATTCGGCCAACAGCGGATAGGCTGCGCCATTTGGAGCCCCTATTGAACAGCGAGGACCCGTTGGGGTTTGAGTCGATTTGGCCCCGGTTGCGCCTGTTTTCGACGTGGACAGGAGGCAGTTGTGGGGTGGCTTTGAAGGCCGCTCGGCGGGCTTTTCCTTCCACGGTGCAGGTGGTGGATTTGGGGCTGATTGCGAGCGAGATCCGGGCTACAGTTACCACTGACCCTGTGCATCAAGCGGGCTTGCCTACGTTTCAAGACAACGTCTTTGAATTCGTAGAGAAGGCCCGATGGGACCGAGAAGATCCGGAGTTTCTGATGTTGAATGCCCTGACGGTGGGGGAGGAGTATTACCTTTTTGTCACCACACCGGGAGGGTTGTACCGGTACCACATGAACGACATTGTTTTAGTGACGGGGTACACAGGAGAATGCCCTGTCATGCGATTTGTTCAAAAAGGACGTGGAGCTTGCAACATCACTGGAGAGAAACTCTATGAGGGCCAAGTGTTGGCAGCTCTGGAAGCATGGGGCGTGCCTTGCATCCATGCCCAAGCATTGGCCGATGCTGAGTTGGCGAAATACGTGCTGTACATCGAGCCTGCTCCGGAGGTGAAATTCGAGGAGGAAGGTGCAGGTAGGCAGTTGGATATGGCGTTGCGGGACCGCAACATGGAATACGACGCCAAACGCGAAAGTGGGCGGTTGCAAGCATTGGAGGTGCGTTTGCTTCGGGCGGGCACGCTGGAGGCGTTGAAGGCGCATGCTGTCGCTGAGGGCCAGCGAGAGGGGCAGTTCAAAACCGTTTTGCTTCAGAACAAATCAGACCTATCATTTGACTTGGAATCATGGCGAATCTGACGTGGAGAGCCCGTTCCTTGGAGATTCCGTTTCAATCGGCTTTCAACCACCACCAAAAGTCCCGGGCCGTGAGCAGTTCATTCTGGGTGGAGGCCGAAAGGTCCCATTGTGTCGGTTTTGGTGAAGGGTGTCCTCGCCCGTATGTCACGGGTGAGACCATGGCTCAGTGCAAGGCGTTTTTTAACCGCCACAAGACGCGCACTGCAGGCATCCAGAGTTTGGAGGCCTTGCAGAGCTACCGTTGGGAACATGCAGAGGAGTTGGCAGCGAACCCAGCGGCGTGGTGCGCTATGGAATTGGCACTGCTCGATCTTCTGGCCCGCGAACGGTACATTTCGGTGGAGGAGCTATTGGCATTGACGCCATTGAATTGGTCGTTCCGATACAGTGGCGTCTTGGGGGTAGACGATATGGAGGTGTATTCCCGCAAGTTGGAAGCACACATTGCGCTA
>DAISXU010000026.1:0-23607 GCA_036825655.1 Flavobacteriales bacterium
CGGCCTTGCAAATCCAAAGTTCGTTCAAGCGGTTTCATTCCCATTTCCCACTTGAACCTGTACCCGATTTGGTTTGGATCAACAGCGCCTTCAACTTCGCCGTTTACCCCACGCCAGAATTTCTAGTGGTCGGCCTCGATTGGTTCCTTGGTGCAGATCATCCCATTGTGAAGAGGTTGGCGCCTTCCGTGTTTCCGGCTTACATGCGTTCGCGCATGGAAACGCAGTACTTGAGCGCCGATGCGCTGAGGGGCTGGCTATTGGTTCACTTTGCTCAAAACCACCACCACTCTGAAACATGTGCAGAAGAACTGCTCTTTTGGGGGAAGGTGCTGTTTGTTTTGGATTGCATCGCCCCAGAGCTGGATGATCGGCTTTGGATGGACTGGAGTGAAGCCGAGATGACTTGGGCTTTGGAACATGAACGCACCATTTGGCTGGAGTTGCAACCCCAGTCTATGTTGTTCGAAAAGGACTTTGGCCGATACAATCGCTGGTTCGTTGAAGGACCCTTTACACGCGCAGCCAACATTCCTCAAGACAGCCCCGATCGACTTGGCGCGTGGATGGGCTATCGAATGGTCGCTGATTTCATGGACGATCACCCCGAAATGCCATTGGGTGAGCTGATGGAATGGAATGACCCCGTGCCTATCATCAAGGCATACCGCCCTGATCGATGACCTACCTTTGCCACCATGGAAACATCTGACATTCGAATTGTTGTCGACAAGGACGAAAACAGCATCCCTGAACGCATTGTATGGAGCGCGGATGACCAAGGAATTCAAAACCGGGAAGCCCGAGCGCTCGCACTCGGTTTGTGGGATGATGTGGACGGCATCCCCATGGGACTTCAATTGTGGACCAAAAAGATGACCGTGGAAGAAATGAACGCCTTCACCTGCGGCACCATGATGCAGTTGGCCGACACCTTTGAACGCGCCACTTCCGACAAATCCCACGCTGACGCCATTCGCATGTTCACCAAGGAACTCGCCACTCGCCTGCGCGTTTCGAACGAAGGCTGACTAGAATTCTACAGTTTCGTTCGTGGTGGCGATGAACTGCAACAACTCTTCCCGGCCTTCACCATGCGTCCCACTCGTGCAAAATACCGGTGGCATGCGGTGCCATTGCTTCAGCATCTCCGCTTCGTAACGCGGCATAAAAGCAGCACGCTCTGCCTGATTGAGCTTGTCGAGTTTTGTAAAAACAAGTACAAAAGGAAGGGAGTTCTCCCCCATCCATGCCATGAATTCAAGGTCGATTTTTTGTGGCGGATGGCGCGAATCGACAAGCATCATGACGCAGACTAGGTTCTTCCTTCCCTGCAGAAACTGCTCCGTTGTGCGTGCCCATTTCGTGCGGTTGGTCTTGCTCACTTTTGCATAGCCAAACCCCGGCAAATCCACCAAATACCAACTCTCTTTCGGAGAACTCGGATGGATGACGAAGTGGTTAATCAGCTGTGTTTTTCCAGGAGTCCCAGATGTTTTCGCCAAGTCCTTTCGATTGACCAGTTTATTGATCAAAGACGACTTGCCCACATTGGACCGACCGATGAACGCGTATTCAGGACGATCCATTGGTGGGCATTCACGAGGATGCGCACTGCTTTTTACAAACTCTGCCTCGATGAACTCCATTAGATTTTGGCGATTCCCCGGCTGCTATACCAGGCGGACAAAATCCGATTGAACTCTTCAGGGTGCTCCATCATCGGAGCATGGCCGCACTGCTCAATCCAGAACAAATCACTGTCTGGAAACCCCGCGTGAAAGTCCTCAGCTACTTCAGGTGGCGTGATTTGGTCATTTTTACCCCAAATCAAACACACGGGAATGTCCATCGCAGGCAGATCCTTGGACATGTTGTGCCGAATGGCTGATTTGGCAATCGCTAATATCCGCAAGACTTTTTCCCGGCTATTGACCGCTTCAAAGCACTCATCCACCAACTCCTCCGTGGCATGAACTGGGTCATAAAACGTCACGGCCACTTTCTCGCGGATGAATGACTTATCCTCCCGGCGTGGGAAGCTGTTGCCAAATGCATTCTCATACAACCCACTGCTTGCGGTTAAGGTCAATGAAGCAACCCGCTCCAGATGATTTCTTGTGTAAATGAGCCCCACGTGTCCACCTAAACTGTTTCCCAGAAGATGAAAACGGTCTAAGCCCAGTGCATCGACAAAGCCTGCAATGTGCCCTGCAATCGACTTAGCGCTGGTATTCAAGAGCGGCAACTCATAAATAGGTAAAATGGGGATGATCACCCGGAATTGCTCCGAAAAGTGGCTTCGGACTGCTTCAAAATTGCTAAGTGCACCAAAAAGACCGTGCAGGAGAATCAAAGGCTCTCCCTCCCCACTATCGACGTATCGATAATCGCCTAACTGCAAAATTGGAGGATTGATTGGTTGTTCCATTTCATTTCGAATTGAAGGACTTAGGCCGAAAGTTAAAAGGTCTTCGTTTCCAGCGCCACCTCTGAGGGGTGCAAAGGTCGACTTTTTTCACCCTCTACTCCTGAAGAGGGATCAGAAATGTTGATAACATGTTGATACGCAATTCCCCCCACTTTACCCCACTTTCTTAACCCCGCGTCAAATCAAGGTTTTGAACACAAAGCCCTTGAATACTTTTCCACATTGGGGGAGAAAGTGTTAAATCGTGGGAGAATGTGGGAAATCTTGGGTATTTTTGGATGAACAAAATTGACCATGCTCAACCTGCTCGGAGAATACACCTGTAAAGTCGATGCGAAAGGACGCGTTTCCTTCCCATCGCGGCTGCGCAAGCAGCTGGACGGTGTATTGCATCACGGGCTGGTTTTGAACAGGGACATTTTTGAATCATGCTTGGTTATCTACCCCAAACCGGAATGGGACAAGGTCAACGCGGAAATGGCTCAACTGAGCCGCTACAACCGAAAACACCAGCAGTTCCAACGCATGTTCATGAAGGGAGCTACCGCCTTGGAGTTGGACGGCGCAGGACGGATCAGCTTGCCCGCCCTGCTCCTCCAATACGCTGGAGTGGACCTGAAGAAAGACAATGAAATCATCATTTCAGGCCTCGGTGAAAAACTGGAGGTGTGGAGCAAGGCCGCCTATGAAGCGCGCGTGCTTGGGGACGACATCGACTTCGGGGATTTGGCAGAAGAAGTTCGGGGCGACATGGAATCCGAGGACTGATGGAAGGAGGCACCTACCACGTACCTGTGATGCTTGAACCTTGCCTCATGGGGCTCGGTTTGGACCCAGACGCAACGTACGAACAGCCGCGCAATTACGTGGACGCAACCTTTGGCGGTGGAGGTCACAGCCAGGCCATTTTGGATCGAATGGGCGAAAACGATCGCCTCTGGGCATTTGACCAGGACCCTGATGCGCTCGCTAATGCGCTGGATGATGAGCGATTCACCCTCATCCCCCAAAACTTCAGGTATGCTCGGAATTTCCTGAGAATGCATGGGGTGCAGGAAGTCCACGCACTTTTAGCAGACCTGGGAGTTTCCTCCCATCAATTTGACGCGCCAGAACGCGGCTTTTCAATTCGTTCAGATGCGCCACTTGATTTGCGGATGAACCCCAAGGCTGGAAAATCAGGTGCAGATTGGCTTGCAGAAGCAAGCATTGCTGAAATGACGCAAGCATTTCGGTTGTACGGTGAGTTAAAGCGACCTGATAAGGCAGCATGGGCCATAGACAAAGCACGCCAACAAGAAGCCATCAAAACCACCGGCCAGCTTAAGGATGCGCTTCATTCGTTGGCTCCTCGGGGAAAGGAGAACAAATTCTTCGCCCAGGTATTTCAAGCCATTCGAATTGAGCTGAACGACGAACTCGGGGCTCTGCGCGAACTCCTGAAACAATGCACCACCTTAATGCCACCTGAAGGACGCCTTGTGGTCATGTCCTATCACAGCTTGGAGGACCGGTTGGTCAAACACTTCATGCGCGCGGGCAACTTCGAAGACCACGTCGAACGCGACATGCGCGGAGCGATGTTGGCCCCATTCAAGCCCCTCAACCGAAAGGCCATTATGGCTGAAGAGCAAGAGCAAAAGGAAAATCCTCGTTCACGCAGCGCTCGATTGCGTGTTGCCTTTCGCACAGATTTACCCGCCGAATCATGAGAAAGCTCTTTCGACGCAAACCCCTCCAAGAGGCGCCCAATGAACCGAGGAGAAATCGGGTAAAACCTGTGGTTGAAGACCCATCACCTGCATCAGTAAAGCCCAAAAAGCAGAGAAAACCGAGCACTTGGGCCACGAACGTCAGGGACCTATTAAGCGGTGAATTTCTCATTCGAGAAGGAGCTCTGGCACAGGCTCCCTACTTGATCTTCGTGAGCTTCCTACTTGTCATGTATGTTTCCCTCGGCTACTACTATGAGCATTTGGAGCGCGAACGCCAAACAACAGAAAGAAGGCTTGAAGAATTAAAAGCCGAATTCAAGACGTTGCAAGCCGAGTTCGAAAGGGAGCTTCAGCAAAGTCAAGTCGAAGAGAGCATGGCAAATTTGGGGCTTACTCAACCCGTTTCCGCTCCCTTTCTCATCGAAGTTCAACCCCTAGAAACGGACGTGCGATGACCCCTTTAGATCGCAAATTCACCAATCGCTCCTGGCTCCTCTTCAGCCTCATGCTGCTCATTGGACTGGGTATTTTTGGTCGGATCATCTACATCCAGAGCTACGAATTCGAACGGTGGCAAGACGAAGGCCAATCGTTCAATGCGCAAGTCCGCTCCATCTCCCCCAGCCGCGGACAGATTTTCTCAACCAACGGAAGCGTACTCGCCACCTCTGTACCCATTTACGAACTGAGGTGGGACAGCAAAGTGGACCGGTTTGACGCCCAGAAATTTGAGGAGTCACTCGATAGCATCGCAACCGGATTGGCCGCCATCATTGGAAAACACAGCGCGGTCAGGTACAAAGAAAAACTCCGCCAAGCGCGCCAAAAAGGCGCAAGGTATCATTTGGTTGGGCGGGATTTGAGTTACATCCAAATGAAGGCCCTTGCTGACCTCCCTTTCATCCGCGATGGAAGATTGGCCAGCGGATTCATATTCCTAAGGGAAGACCAACGCCTGAAACCATTTGGCGCCTTGGCTTCTCGAACGGTGGGAATCTACCGCGATGATAACCTCGTAGGCCTCGAGTCCAGTTGGGATGATGAGCTTCGCGGAGTTGAAGGCCAGCAATTGCAAATGCGGTCGAGTGGTGGCGTTTGGATTCCCGCCACTGACGATTACGTCGTGGAGCCTCAGGATGGATTCGATGTCGTTTCGACCATCGACATGCACCTCCAGGACGTAGCATCCCGCGCGCTTCAGGATCAGTTGGTAAGGCACAACGCCGCTTGGGGAACTGTTGTATTGATGGAGGTCAATACTGGAAAAATTCGCGCCATTTCCAACTTAACGAGAACCGGAGATGGAAAAGACCTCAATGGCGCAGACCCTGAATACCTTGAGTCTTACAATCACGCCATAGGAACAGCGGTAGAACCCGGCTCAACCTTCAAGCTAGCCACCATCATGGCAGCCATGGAAGCGGGCTTAACCCCTGAAACCATCCTCGAAACGGGCAACGGAATCACTTATTTCTATGGAAAGCCCATGCGCGATTCAAACTTCGCCCAAGGAGGACATGGAGACATCACCTTGGCTGAGGCCTTCGAGGTCAGTTCGAACATAGGAACGGCAATGGCCATAACCCAGGCCTTTGGAAATGACCAACAGGCCTTTTTGGATGCCCTCGCTTCCATAGGTGTTGCAGATCGCACAGGCATTCGCCTCACAGGCGAGGCTGAACCCTTGGTTTACAGAACTGTTGGAGAAGGCCGCTGGTCGAAGCTAAGCCTGACGCAAATGTCCATAGGCTACGAAGTGACGCAAACGCCTCTCCAAACACTATCCTTGATCAATTCCGTGGCAAATGGCGGACAACTCATGGAGCCCATGTTGGTCGAAGGGCTGAAACAAAATGGAGCCTTGGTCCAGGAGTTTGAACCCCGCGTGCTGAAATCAGCCATTTGCAGCGAGTCCACCTTGCTGGCCTGTCGACAAATGATGGAGCAGGTCGCTGACCCAGAAGGAAGCGGCACAGCAAATGGCGTGTTCCGGAATTTGCCCTACCGGGTTGCTGGAAAAACCGGAACTGCTTGGATCGCGGGACCAGATGGTTACGACGGGCGATACCGGGCGTCCTTCGCAGGGTACTTTCCTGCCGAAAGCCCAAAGTACTCGTGCATTGTCGTCATCGCCGAAACGAGCACTGGCGTGTACTACGGAAGCTCCATTGCCGGCCCGGTTTTCCGCCAACTTGCAAACAAGGTGTACGCGACCGATCCATCCCTTCATCCCTCATCGGACAAAGATTTCGCAGCATCCCCTCACCTCCCAGGAGCAAAAGACGGCGCAAAAACAGACTTGCTCACCTTGTACGACGCTTGGAATGTACCCTATGTCCTCGATGAGGAAGTGGAAGACTGGGTGCGCGCCACAACCCAGCAAGACACCGTCAGCATAAGCCCCCTGAGTCTGCCTGAAGCAGCCGTGCCGGATGTCCGGGGAATGGGGCTCCGGGATGCCTTGTACCTGCTTGAAAATGCAGGTTTAACCGTAACGATATCAGGAATCGGAACCGTCCGAAGACAGAGCATCAGCCCTGGAACAGCCCTTCGACGGAATGGATCCATTCACCTCGACCTCTCATGAAACTCCTGAAAGACATCCTTTACGGAACCCGCATTGCGGAAGTGAATGGCCCGACCCATGTGGCCATCGAAGACGTCGCATTTGATAGCCGCGAAGTGAAGCCCTTTGGCCTTTTTGTAGCGGTGCCTGGAACGCGGGTTGACGGACATGACTACATTGAACAAGCCATCGAGCGCGGAGCCATTGCAATTGCAGCGGAGCGTCTACCCGAGTTGCGCCGAGAAGGGGTTACTTATGTTCAGGTTAGTGATGCATCCAAAGCGCTAGGCCAAATCGCAGCGGGCTTCTTCGACCATCCGAGTCGGGAGATGAAGGTAGTTGCCGTCACTGGAACGAATGGAAAAACAACCACTGTAACCCTCCTCCACCAACTGTTTCGTGCACTCGACCGCAAAACAGGCTTGCTCAGCACCGTTGAAAACCGCATCAACGATGCAGTCGTTCCTTCGACCCATACCACCCCGGATTCGCTTCAGATGCAACGGCTTTTCCGGAAAATGGTCGACGCAGGATGCAAATACTGCTTCATGGAGGCCAGCTCCCACAGCATTCACCAACATCGGCTTTCGGGAACCGAACTCGCCGGCGCAGTATTCAGCAACATCACGCACGATCACCTCGACTACCACAAGACCTTCAATGGTTACCTCGCAGCCAAAAAAGGGCTTTTTGACGGACTGGGTTCGACTGCGTTTGCATTGATCAACAGGGACGATCGGCACGCCGATGAATTGGTAGCGGGATCACGCGCGCAAGTGAGGGACTACGCAGTGAGTTCAATGGCCGACTACAGAGCCCGCATCGTAGAGAACACCTTGCAAGGGCTCCACTTATTCATTGACGGACATGATTTGTACTCACGGCTCATCGGTGGTTTCAATGCATCCAACCTGCTGAGTGTTTATGCTGTGGCAAGAGAACTGGAGCAAGATGCCCTTGAGATCATGACAGCTCTGTCGCTTCTTAAACCACCTCCTGGTCGGTTTGAACAGGTGAACATAGCAGGTGAAGTGACCGCAGTTGTCGATTACGCGCACACGCCAGACGCCTTGGAAAACGTTTTGAAGACCATCGCCACGATCCGAGCAGGAAGCACCCAAGTCATCACCGTAGTCGGGTGTGGAGGCGATCGCGATCGGACAAAACGCCCCGTCATGGCCCGCGTGGCCACCGACCTGAGCGACCGAGTTTTCTTGACGTCCGACAACCCCCGCACAGAGGACCCTGATGCCATTTTGGCTGACATGCGCCAAGGACTGGACCCCATTCAAGCGAAGAAAGCCATCAGCATTGCCGATCGCCGCGAGGCCATCCGAATGGCAGCAGCTGTGGCGCAACCTGGAGACATCGTGCTGGTCGCCGGGAAAGGCCATGAAACCTACCAAGAAATCAACGGCGTACGCCACGACTTCGATGACCGCGTTGTCGTCGCAGAAGCGTTCGGCCTCAACAACGCTGCTCACTGATGCTGTACCACCTCTTCACTTGGCTCAACGAAGCTTACGACTTACCCGGAACTGGCCTTTTTCAGTTCGTTTCTTTCCGGGCCGCAATGTCCTTGCTGACTTCGCTCTTGATTGGCATTGGAGTGGGCAAGCGCGTCATCGAGTGGTTGCAACTGAAGCAAGTCGGGGAGGTCGTTCGGAATTTGGGACTTGAAGGGCAACTGGCGAAGCAAGGCACCCCGACGATGGGAGGACTCATCATCCTCGCCGCCATCCTGATACCCACCCTGCTGTTCGCCGACTTGACAAGCATTTACACGCAGCTCATGGTCTTGGTAACGGTTTGGCTGGGTACCATTGGCTTCATTGACGATTACATCAAAGTCTTCAAGAAAAACAAAGAAGGGCTCGCTGGTAAGTTTAAGGTGGTAGGCCAAATCGGAGTCGGCCTCATCCTCGGTGCCGTCATGTGGTGGCATCCTGACATCACCATCAAGGACCATGCGGACCGCACCCGCACCGGGGAGATCGTAGAAATGCAAGCGGTGGACGGAACCACTTTTGAAGTGCTCAATCCAGAGGGAGGCGCACTCGTTTGGGAAGCCAAAAAATCCAGCACCACCACCATTCCCTTTGTGAAGGAAAACGCGTTCGATTACGCTGACCTCATCGGCTGGATGGGCGATTGGACCAGTGGATACGTTTGGTTGGTGTTCATTTTGTTGGTCATCATCATCGTCACAGCAGTTTCCAATGGAGCCAATTTGACCGATGGCATCGACGGCTTGGCCACGGGCACAAGCGCCATTGTGGGCATCGCCTTGGCTGTATTGGCCTACGTCGGCTCCAATGCCATCATGAGCGATTACCTCAACATCATGTACATCCCCGGTTCTCAGGAATTGGTAGTTTTCATCGCGGCATTCGTTGGAGCTTGCGTGGCTTTCCTCTGGTACAATGCATTTCCAGCGCAAGTGTTCATGGGGGACACCGGGAGTTTGGCCTTAGGTGGAATCATTGCAGCCTTTGCCATTTTGATCAGGAAGGAGCTCCTCATCCCTGTCCTCTGCGGGATTTTCTTGATTGAGAACCTGAGCGTGGTATTGCAAGTCGCTTATTTCCGCCACACCCGAAAGAAATACGGTGAAGGGCGGCGAATCTTCCGAATGGCGCCGCTGCATCACCATTACCAAAAAATGAACATGCCCGAGTCCAAAATCACGGCTCGGTTTTGGATTGTCGGCATCCTGCTCGCGGTCATCACCATCGTAACACTCAAGGTCCGTTGAATTCGGAAACGCCACATATCACGGTGCTGGGGGGCGGCGAAAGCGGCGTGGGCTCTGCCCTGCTCGCGCGCGCCGTTGGTGGCGATGCTTGGGTCAGCGACAGCGGCGCCTTGGCCCCGGCCTTCCGCGAAGAACTCCAATCGCAGGACATCCCATTCGAAGAAGGATGGCACGATCGGGATCGGATTTTGGCGAGCGAACTGGTGGTCAAAAGCCCCGGCATTCCTGATTCGGCCCCCTTGATTGTGGCCTTGCGCGAACAGGGCACCGAGGTCATCAGTGAAATCGAATGGGCCAGCCGGCATGCCAGCGGCAACGTCATCGGAATCACGGGCTCCAATGGTAAAACGACCACGACAGCTTTGACAGCCTTCATGCTCCAAGAGGCGGGGTTGGATGTGGCTTGCGTGGGCAACATTGGCAGAAGTTGGGCGCGGGATTTGGCCCAAAGGCGGTTCGAAGAACGACCCGATGCAACGCATCATGTGGTTGAAATCAGCAGCTTCCAACTCGACGGGTGCAACTCGTTTCGGCCGGACACCGGCATCCTCCTCAACATCACTCCGGATCACCTCGATCGCTACGGCTATGATTTGGGACGGTATGCAGGCTCGAAATGGCGACTCACCCAATCACAAAAATCAGAGGACATCTTGGTGCTCAACGCCGATGACCCCCTGTCCATTCAACAGTGGTCTCATTTCGGCACAGAGGCAAAAGTCGTAGCCGTTAGCACACAATTGACAGCTCAATCACTCCTTGATCAGTGGGGTGAAAAAGCCTGGGGCTTCGCGGGGTTATCAACTGATCATTCACAATTCGAAATCAATCTTCCACAACACAACCTTTTTCAAATGACCATCCACGAACTCGCCTTGCAGGGCAAACACAACCTGCACAATTCCATGGCCGCCAGCGTCGCAGGCCGTGTGCTTGAACTCAGAAAAGAAGGAATCCGCGACAGCTTGAGCCGCTTCGACGGCATTGAGCACCGCATGGAAGCGGTGTCCACTGTCAATGGCATTCACTTCATCAACGACTCAAAGGCTACCAACGTCAACAGCACTTGGTTTGCATTGGACAGCCTGACCGGCCCCATCATTTGGGTAGCAGGAGGTGTAGACAAGGGAAACGACTACACGTCCTTGATGCACTTGGTCCAAAACAAAGTGGATCACTTGATCTGCCTTGGAAAAGACAACGCGAAGCTGCACGAGTCTTTTGGGTCATTGGTCGAGAGCGTCAACGATGTAGACACGGCGACGGCCGCAGTGGAATTGGCCTACCACCTTGGCATGCCTGGCACGACCGTATTGCTCTCCCCTGCCTGTGCCAGTTTTGACCTCTTTGGCAATTACGAGGAGCGCGGACGGGCATTCAAAGCGGCCGTTAAAGCACTCTAACGCGGGCCCATGGAATCGGAAAACACCTCAGTGCCTGCGGGCAACTGGGTTCAACACATCATGCGCCGTGCCGAAGGGGATCGGGGGATCTGGATGGTCACCCTGATGCTTTTCGGAATTTCGCTCATCACCGTCTACAGCGCTGGAGCTTACTTGGTCAAAGAGCATGCCCTCGGTTCATTGCCATTGCTGAGCAAGCACACCTTCATGCTCGCGCTGGGGCTGGTGGCGATTTTCGTGTTTCATCGCTTACCGATTCACCTGTTTTCAAGGGCTTCCTCCGTTTTAATTTGGGTTGCAATCACCCTGCTATTGCTGACGCTCATGGTGGGGGTAGAAATCAACGACGCCAAGCGGTGGATGAGGATCCCCGGCATCGGAATCACTGTCCAAACATCCGATTTTGCCAAGTTGATGTTGATCACCTACGTGGCCAGAATGCTCCATCGCAACCAGCACCGGTTGGACGATTTCAAACGAGGTGTGCAGCCCATTGTTGTTCCAATCGTGCTGGTGTGCGTCCTCATTTTACCGGCGGATTTGTCCACGGCGGCGCTCATCGGATTCGTGACGCTTACCATGCTTTTTGTGGGCGGCGTTCCGATGCGCCACATGCTCCGTTTGGCAGGTGCCGGGGTTGCACTAGCGGGGGTCGGATTGGGCGTGGCGAGCATTTTCCCCAACTTGCTCCCGCGCGTTTCGACTTGGAAGAACCGCCTCCTTGCCTTCGGGGATGGAGATGCTACCATTTTAGACCAAATCCGATACGCCCAAATTGCCATCTCACGCGGTGGCCTAACCCCCTCAGGCCCTGGAACGGGAGCGGCGCGCAATTTTGTTCCTGAGTCTTATTCCGATATGATATTCGCCTCCATCGTGGAAGATTGGGGCGCGTTGCTGGGAGGAGCAGGGCTGGTGATGTTGTTTTTGATGTTCTTTTATCGCACCCTTCGAGCAGCAAGGAGGTGCCCCATTCGCTTTGGGTACCTGCTCGCCTTTGGACTCGGCATGAGCATCACGTTTCAGGCCTTAACCAACATGGCAGTCGCAGTTCGGTTGTTTCCCACTACAGGCCAACCCATTCCGATTGTCTCATACGGAGGTACGAGCATCCTCTTCACTTCAATCGCCATCGGGATGATCCTCGCTGTATCCAAAACCAAAAGCGTCGCTGAAAACGAATAGGCATGGCCCAACTTCAACGCATCATGATTTCTGGAGGAGGCACGGGAGGGCACATCCACCCCGCACTTGCCATTGCCGATGAAATCAAACGCCGGCATCCCGCTTGCGAAATTCAATTTGTTGGGGCCAAGGGCAGGATGGAAATGGAAAAAGTGCCAGCCGCGGGATACCCCATTGAAGGCCTCTGGATTTCTGGGATAGACCGGAATTGGCGAAGCGTTAGAAATTTGAGTTTTCCATTCAAATTAATCAGCAGCCTTTGGCGCGCTGGCGCACTGCTCCGAAAACACCGGCCACAAATTGCGATAGGAGTTGGCGGTTTTGCCTCAGGACCTCTATTGTACCGTGCCGCGCGCAAAGGGATTCCTACCCTAATCCAAGAGCAGAACTCTTTTCCCGGCATTACCAATCGAATTTTGGCCGGTCATGTACAACGCATCTGCGCAGGCTTTCCTGGCCTTGACCGCTGGTTTCCAGCGGATCGAATTGCATTAACGGGCAACCCCCTGCGGCAACACGTGGTCGATAGCGTCAGAGAACAAAGCGGAGCGCAAGGTGCTCGAGCCGCTCTGGGATTGGATCCAGATCGTCAAGTGGTTTTTGTCATGGGCGGAAGTTTGGGCGCAGCTTCGATGAATGCCGCAGTCCGGACTTTGGTGGAGAATCAACCGAACCGGGATTATCAAATCCTCTGGCAATGCGGTGCGCGGTATGCTCCCGAGAGCGAGGCATGGGCAAAGGGGCGAGAGGGTGTGGTTTGCATGGGGTTCATCGAGCGCATGGACTGGGCTTATGCCGCAGCTGATGTCATCGCAAGTCGCGCAGGAGCCATGTCGCTTGCGGAATTGGCCTTGGTCGGTAAGCCAGCGATCTTAGTGCCATCTCCCATTGTGGCCGAAGATCACCAAACCCGAAACGCTCGTTCACTCTCCGACCAGGGAGGAGCCGTTCTCCTTGAGGATCGTTTCGTGGAGGAAGAACTGGGTCGAACAATTCAGGATTTACTGAATGCACCAGAACGTGCACTCAGCATGAAAAATCAGATGCATGCCGCTGCAAAGCCCGATGCTGCTGCACACGTAGTGGACGAAATCGAATCGCTTCTCGACCGCCGATGACTCCAGACCTCAGCAAGCCGGGCCGGGCCTTCCTGATTGGAATCGGAGGGATTGGCATGAGCGCCATTGCGCGATTTCTAAAAGCAAAAGGCTGGTCAGTTGCCGGTTACGACCGGACTCCATCCCCGCTCACGGAACAACTCGAAGCGGAAGGAATTGCGGTGAGCACCTTGCCCGATGTAGAAGCCATCCCTGCAGGTTGGAGGGCCGATTTGTCGGCCATCTTGACCCTTTACACACCAGCAATTCCTGCCTCCCTGCCCATTCTACAACTGCTTCAACGCACCAATACCTTGTTTAAGCGCAGCGAAATACTCGGGTGGATTAGCCAATCGCTTCCTTGCTTCGCCATCGCCGGCACTCACGGAAAAACAACCACATCCACCCTGCTGGCTCACCTTTTAAATGACCGGTGTAACGCCTTTCTCGGCGGGATATCAGCCGCAACGGGAAGCAATTTATACCTCAGTGAGAGGGCCCAATGCATGGTAGTAGAGGCCGATGAGTTCGATCGCAGTTTTCTTCACTTGCACCCCACTCACGCGGTCATTACAAGCCTCGACCCCGATCACCTGGATATTTATGGAACAACGGAATCGTTCGTAGAAGGATTCCAAACGTTCTCGATGCTAGTGGAGGATTCCCTCCTGATGCATCACTCGCTCATCGGGCGACTTTCACCTGGGGTGGCGGTCACAAGCTATGGGGTTGACACGGGTGATTTGTGCGCTCAGAACGTCCTGCGCGAAGGGCCCAGCACCCGCTTTTCATTGAAACTTCCTTCGGGAGACACCATTGACGACCTCGTGCTCCCCATGCCTGGATTGCACAATTTAGAAAATGCTGTTGCCGCCTCTGGGCTTGCACTCCGAGCTGGGCTGCCACACGATCTCTTGCGCCAGCGTTTGGATGATTTTCAAGGCGTTCACAGGAGGTTTCAATACCACATTCTCCAAGAAGAAAGGGCTTACATTGACGATTACGCGCACCACCCCGAAGAATTGAAAAAAACCATTGAGGCGGCCAGAACAGCTCATCCAGGAAAGTCCATAACAGGAATTTTTCAGCCCCATCTCTTCACCCGAACCCGAGACAACCTCGATGCATTTGCCCGAGAATTGTCGGCTTTGGATGCTGTGATTCTCCTTCCGATTTACGCAGCCAGAGAATCCCCCATTCCCGGCGTGGATTCACAATCCTTATTTGATAAGATATCTGCACCCCTCAAAGAACTCACCTCTGCTCATCTGATATTCGATTGCTTGAAGGAAATGCCTTGTGAAGTGGTGTTGACCTTGGGTGCCGGCGACATTGACCGACTGGTTAAACCGCTGACCCTTTGGCTTCTAGACAACTTAAAGGCATAAACCGACACCGAACAGATTGATATGAACCTCCGTCGAATCGTCCACATTTCCCTTTCTGCCTTGCTCCTTTCGGGAGCGATTGCATTGGTGGGCTTCGCGCGAATGGAACGAGACGATGCCCGTTTCGAACAACTGGAAATTTTCGTTCAAGAGGTAGATGGCATGTATCTGGTGGATGGAGAAAGTGTTCGTCAAGCCATCGTTGCGGAGGACAGCATCGTGGGGTCCTATTATGCAGATGTTTCACTGTCGGCGGTTGAGGGTTGGGTGCGCGAGGCCATTCCGGCTGTTGGTAACGTTCAAGTCTATCCGGGCCTCAATGGTGTACTGCAGGTCGATGTGACTCAAAGGCGCCCCGTTGCGCGCTGGCACCGCGAGGGAGGCGAACCAGATCTTTACATGGACGATTTAGGAGAAACCATGCCGCTTAGCGGAGCATTCACGGCAAGGGTTCCTTTGATTTTTGCGCAGAATGAAGCAGAAGCTGAACTCGGATTCTCGTACCTCAGCGCGTTGACCGAAGATGATTTGTGGAGGGCCTTTACCGATGGTTTGGTCATCCAAAATGAGCAGGTTGAACTGATTCCGAGATTGGGATCCGCACGAATTGAATTGGGTGAAATCGATGAGCTTCCCCGCCAAATGCACTACCTCGACGCGTTCTACAGAGAGCAAATCGCGCGAGGAAATTTGAACGACTACAAAAAAATATCGTTGCAATACGAAGGCCAAATCGTAGCGCAACGTCACTATTGAATCAGCTGCACCATGACCCAAAACCCCCATGTAGGTCCCAACGACATCATCGTCGGCTTGGACATCGGAACCACCAAGATTGCCTGCTTTGTAGGCCAACTCAACGAGCACGGAAAGGTCATCATCTTGGGCTCAGGAAAGAGTGAATCGCTCGGAGTAAAACGCGGTGTGGTTTCGAACATTCAACAAACCGTAGACAGCATCAGGAAGGCGGTTGATGAAGCCGAGACCAATTCGGGGATCAGCATTGAGCGAGTCAACGTTGGCATCGCTGGTCAGCACATCCGCAGCCAGCAACGCAACGGAATGATCACGCGCAAACATGGCGACACAGAAATCTGCCGAGCAGACATTGACGAATTGATTCGCCAACAGCAAGACTACGTGAACTCACCCGGGGAGGAAATCATCCATGTCATGCCTCAAGAGTACACCGTCGACGGTGAAACGGGCATCAAGGAACCCATCGGCATGAATGGGGTTCGCCTGGAAGCGATGTTCCATGTGATCACAGGTCAAGTCAACGCCATCCGCAACATCTACCGGTGCATCACCAAGGCTGGACTCGAAGTTGATCAACTCGTCCTCGAGCCACTTGCCTCCTCCTCCGCTGTCCTGAGCGATGATGAGTTAGAAGCCGGCGTTGCCTTGGTTGACATTGGCGGCGGAACTACAGACATCGCCATTTTCCAAGACCACATCATCCGCCACACGGCCGTCATTGCCATGGGCGGCAACATCGTGACCGAGGACATCCGCAAAGGATGCACCATCATGATGAAACAGGCAGAAAAGCTCAAGCAACATTTCGGCTCGGCCATTGCCACCGAAATGAAGGACAACGAAATCGTCTGCATTCCTGGGTTGCGCGGAGGCCAACCACGTGAAATCAGCAGGCGGAACCTCGCGGCCATCATTGAAGCACGGATGCAAGAAATCATCGAGTTGGTTTACTACGAAATCAAGAATTCCGGCTATGAAGATGAATTGGTTGGAGGAATCGTTTTGACAGGAGGCGGATCCATGCTCAAGCATGCAGCACAACTTTTTGAATACGTTACAGGCATTTCTTGCAGAATTGGATACCCCAATGAGCACCTCTCCGAATTGCCCGAGAATGAAATCACTTCCCCCTCATTTTCTACCGGCGTTGGCCTGGTCCTGAAAGGCTACGAGGATTCCATCGAACACACCAACGACGAAGAGCCGATTCGCGATGAATTGGAAGTGAGCCCAACCGAGACCATCGGAGCGAATTTCTTCAATGCCGTGAAACGCTTCTTCGAAGCGGATGACGAAGTACAAAATTGAATCCCCACACCATGAATCAATCCAAGAACCCCATCAAGGTCATCGGCGTAGGCGGTGGCGGGTCCAACGCAGTTAACACAATGTACGAACGGGGCATTGAAGGCGTAGAGTTCATCGTCTGCAACACCGACGCACAAGCCCTTGACGCTAGCCCCGTAGAAACAAAAATTCAACTCGGCCGAACGTTAACAGAAGGCCAAGGTGCCGGATCCATGCCCGAAGTTGGTAAGAATGCAGCCATCGAAAGTTTGGATGAAATCAGTGAGTTGCTGAACCAAGGGACACGCATGGTCTTCGTTACTGCAGGCATGGGTGGAGGTACGGGCACAGGTGCCGCTCCCGTGATTGCGAAAGCCGCTCGTGATTTGGGCATCCTAACGGTCGGAATTGTGACCATTCCATTCAAATTTGAAGGACGCCGTCGAGCCGATCAAGCCAATTTGGGCCTCCAAGCGATGCGCCAAGCAGTAGACACCTTACTGATCATTCGGAATGACAAATTGCGTGAGCTCTATAGCGGCCTCACCATCCGGAAAGCTTTCATGAATGCAGACGAGGTGCTGTGCACTGCAGCCAAAGGCATTGCAGAAGTTATCACCTTGACCGGAGAAATCAATGTTGACATGAACGATGTCAACACGGTCATGCGCGACAGTGGCAGAGCCATCATGGGTTCTGGACGCGCATCTGGCGAAGGCCGTGCGGCGAAGGCCGTGCGAGAAGCCCTGGAGTCTCCACTCCTGAACGACCATGACATTACCGGCGCGCATTTCGTTCTGCTCAACATCACTTTCAGCAAGGATGAAATCCTCATGGATGAAATCATGGAAATCACAGATTTCATTCAAGACGCCGCAGGTCAATCCGCCGAGGTGATCTGGGGGTACGGCATCGACAGCAAATTGGAAGACGACCTTTCTGTAACCGTCATTGCAACTGGTTTTCAGGCCCTTGATGAAGAATCCACCCCTTCCCATCAAACAGCAAACACCATGTGGCTCGGAGGAGGACTTCTTCCAAAGTCCGAGGAGAAAACCCCGCAACCTGCTCCTGAAAGTGTAGATACTCCATACATCAAAAGCACCACAGAGAACAAATCGGGCGCTTGGAATGCCTCGCTACCACAGAGTAACATGAGCATTCCCCAACCACCCATCTCTGCCCCAACAACAGGCCTTACGGGATGGCATAAACCGGAGGAGCCTCAACCAACTGAGGAAGAGGGTCCGACGCTCTTCAACGATCCCACTGCCCCTGCAGAGCCAACCATTCGCTTCACCCTCCCAGAAGATGAACCCGAAATGGCTCCGGAACCACAAAACCAACGGCAAGAACCAGAGGAGCCAAGCGTGGTGAATACGCCAAGTGGATTCACCATACACACCTTGCCCAACGAACGTCCAGAACCGATTCAGCCTTTGGACCAAGTAGACCTCCAAGAAAGGCAAAATGCCCGGCACAAAAATTTGAGGGAATTCACTCACAAACTCAAAACACCAGCCGGTTTGGCGGACCTTGAAAATGAACCTGCCTACAAACGTCGCAAGGTGATTTTGGACGATGTCATCCCTTCGAAGGAATCCACGGTGAGCAAGTACACGCTCAATACAGAAATCGATGAAGATGGCACCGTGCACACAAACATCACCCAAAACGGTTTCCTAACCGACCAAGTTGACTAACATGTCCGTCTATACCACCATTTCGGAAGGCATCAAAGACGCCATGAAAGCAAGAGACAAGGACAGGTTGGCAGCTTTGAGGGATATCAAGAGCAAACTCATGCTCGAGGCGGCAAAAGACGGCAGCAACGGCGAGGACGTGTCCGATGCTACTGCCATGGCCATCCTCAGCAAGTTGCACAAGCAACGCATGGAAACTGCAACCTTGTATGACGAACAAAATCGCCCGGAACTCGCTGAAGAAGAACGCTCACAGGCCACTGTGATTGAAGCCTTCCTCCCAAAGCAAATGACGCCACAAGAAATTGAGGCAAAGGTGGATGAGATCATTGCGGCCACCGGAGCCACCTCCATGGCTGACATGGGAAAGGTCATGGGCATGGCCTCGTCAGCGATGGCAGGACGCGCCGATGGAAAAGTGATTTCAGGTGCAGTGAGGAGCAAACTGAATTAAAAGGAAGCGGCTCAGGGTGAATCTTGAGCCGCTTTTTTAAAATTTAGGAAATTGTGTGTAGCTACATCTAATTGAATGAGTACTTTCGCGCCATGCATTTGGAAAGCGCATTGGGCACCAGCAAGTTTAGAAGCGAGCAACACAAGTTACTCCTTCACATTTTGCATACCCGCAGCCAAGTGCACCTCGAATCCACACGCCGGCTGAAGCCTTGGGACATAACGCCTGAGCAATACAATGTACTTCGCATACTCCGAGGCCAACGTGGCACTCCCATGGCCATACGAGACTTGGCGAGTCGGATGATTGACCCCACCAGCAATGCATCTCGCCTGGTCGAAAAACTCAAAACTAAGGAGCTCTTGTACTGCATTCGATCACAGCGTGATCGACGGCAAATCGACGTTAGGATCACAGAAAAAGGCCTACGCTGCCTCGAAGCAGCAACGGACCGCATCCAAGAACTGGAAAAACGGTTCGAGGATTCCATCCCTAATTCGCTCGCAAAAAAACTGAATGAGGCACTCGATTGTTTTCATTCCCAACCAACTGAATAAACCTTAACCCCTGTTCCTATGAACAAAATGAACATCGCAGCCGTAGCTGCCATCCTCTCTTTAGCTGCATGCGGCTCAACTGAAAACGCGGAAAACGCAAACAACGCTCCATCAACAACCCCTGTTGAAGACGTAACTCCTCCTGTCACACAAGTTGCTGATGGTGAGTACACCATCAATGCCGATGCAAGCGAAATCGTTTGGGTCGGACGGAAACTTCCAATGGGCGAGCACAAAGGAAACATCAGCTTCAGTTCAGGTAATTTGCGGATCACGGAAGGTGCCATTGCAGGTGGAATGCTGACGGTTGACATGGCGTCCATGACTTGCACTGATTTGAGCGAAGAAAAAGGAAGTGACCTCGTTGGCCACTTGCAGAGTGATGACTTTTTTAGCACTGCAACCCACGCCACTGCGACCTTCCAAATTGAATCTTTCACCGCCAATGAGATGGGTGGAATCGCAAAAGGAACCATGACCATCAAAGGAATTTCACAGCCTCAAGCCATTGAGTTGACGATGAACTCGACAGAAGCTGGATTGGAGATTCGCGGAATGATGAAAGTGGACCGAACACTTTATGACATCAAGTACCAATCCGGAATCATTGGTGAAGGACTGGACTGGGTAATCGAAGACAACTTCGAGCTCGGCTTCTTTGTTGTAGCCAACGCATAATCGCATCTTTTCTTAGAATGCAAAGGAAGCCCCGCCATTTCTGGTGGGGCTTTTTCATGCTTACGGATTAGTTTTGCTCCATGCGTTGGACCAATTATTTCGAGCATCCAGGTGATAACCGCTACTACGTATTCACCTTTCCGGATTTGCAAGAGTCCGACGACTTTAAGCGGCGACTCGAGGCGCAAGGCATTGAATACGAGGCTCACTGCGATGAAGAGGGAAGCTTTCAACCGGACGGTGAGACCAAGCCTGCGGGAGCCATTCAAACAGAGGCTTTTCTCTTTGCTGTTAACCGCCGGAATTTTAAGGAGGCGCTGAGGCAAAATCACCTCCTCAAAGCGACTACGCGTGCCAAGTTCATTCAATCGACTGGCCTGAGATGGACACTACTCCTTATCACTGGCACCCTTGTCGCGTTGGCTGTGCTGGGGTTTTTTCGAAATGCACACGCACAAGGCTGGGAAATGGCCATTGAAGCAGGATATTTGCCAGCACTCGATGCACTCGGGGCGTCCTCCATTACCACCGTAGCAGACACCCTGGGTGAGCCAAGCCTAACAACCACTTGGAATCCAACCGGAGGTTCAAGATTGGCTGTGCGGTTGGACCGATCATTGAACGATGCTTGGCGAATCAGCACTGGAATTACCGTGCAGCGCATGGGGGCGAATTGGAACGTTGCTTTTGAAGATGTAGACGCATCTGGGGAACGCACAGGGGAATTGGTGGAACAATCGTTGCGTCTGCGCGGGGTGCGTTACCGAATTCCTGTTTTGGGAATTACTTCGGTAAAACTGTCTGAAAAGCAGCGGCTGATGGCGGGTGGTGGTTTGGGAGCCGACTTCACTCCTTCCGACGTATTTGCCGCAGGCAGTCTGCAAGCCGATTCTGCCTACCACGACCTCCAGATCGCTGAAAACAGGACACGAATCTGGAACGTACCACTGCTTGCAGAATTAGGTTGGGCGTATCGACCAGACGGGTCGGCAGGTTGGAACCCAAATGCACAAGGCAAACGGACCATTCGAGGAGTGTACTTCGGGGTTCATTGGTCCAGGGAGTTGCTGCAAAACCGATGGGGTGAAGCGATTTGGAAACACGAACTCAGCGAACAACGCACTCCCTTTTGGATGGGACCAACATCGGTGGCTTTTGTAGTGAGGCTGACCCTCTCCTGATCATTCGGGACAAACACTGGCAAAAGACTCCAGCAATTGGAGCAAATCCGCAATGCCCACAAAATTGTCCCCATTCACATCTCCTGGGCACGTTGGTTCAATGGCAACACAGACCCCGGAAGCATCATCCCATATGGTCCCCATTCCACAAGAAACAGGAGTTCCCGCGAAAAAGCAAGACCCATCATCCACGCTCGCATTGGCATTGAAGTTCACTGCAATCTCATAAGTGCAACCCACAACGATGACGTTCTCACATTCTCCTGACCAGCAAGTCCAATCATCAGCACCCTCAAGGAGTTCCAAAGAACTATTTGCTGGCAAATTATAATAGGTATCTGAAACACCCGTAGGCCAGGTAACCACCAACGAATCAGCAGCAATGGCTGTGCCGAGTCCAAAGTGCTGCCAGCGGCTGCCTTGCGTCAAGTACCCTTCACCACTTTTCGACATCCTGTACAAAACCTCCCCATCAAGGTAGAGCCGATATTTAACTCCAATGGCATCCCGATTCGAGTAGACACCCTCCGCTTTGATTCGGAGGTAGTTGTTGTCATTGGGGATTGCAAAGTAAATCGACGCATTTTCTCCAATGGGGCATGAAACCAAGTCTTGAAACCCATCTCCGTTCAAATCTGTTGCAGCGACGCTAAAACTGTGCTCAGGTGCTAAACCTGATCCAGGGATTGCGCTCCAGTTGTTTCCATCAAAGGTGAACATCGAATCCGCAATTTGTTCTACCTCCGTAAGGATGGAAGGATAATCTGTGAATTGCGAAGTCCCCGTAGCAATGTGCAAATTCAACCACCCATCGTTGTTCCAGTCCAGCCATGTTCCCGCCCAGCAGGTATGCCAAATATCAAAAGCGTCTGAACCGATGTCTGTGAAGTTCCCTTGTCCATCATTGGTGAGCAAGGTGTTCTCATTCTGAAGGCCAGAAACATATACATCCATCGCCCCATCTCGATTGTAGTCCCCAATAGCCGAGCACATGGCGTTAATTGACATGTCCAGACCATAATCTTCGCCCACTTCCAAAAAGGTGCCATCTCCTTGGTTCTCATAATAGAGGTTGAGGAAAATGTGGCGGTCTCTAATGACATAGAGGTCTAGCAGACCGTCTTCGTTAAAATCAGTCCATTCACCAATGAACGACTGCTTAATGTCCTGGGCAAATCCGGCGTCAAACGTGGTTTCTGTGAAGGTTCCATCGCCATTGTTTGCATACAACTCATTGAGCATTTCAGTCATCGCCGCATTGTAATTTGCAACGAACAAATCCAAATCACCATCGTTGTCATAATCCCCAAAGGACGCGCTGTAACTTTTTCGGTCTTCTTGATTCAGTCCTGAGGAAGCCGATATGTCCACATAAACGCCATCGCCTTCATTCTTCCAAAGTCGGTTGGTAGCGAGTCGATTGGTAACGAATAAATCTTGGTCCCCATCGTTATCTAAATCAACCCAGGATATGGATTTGCAATCAGCATTGCCATTGTCTACATCTAAGTACAACGGTTGAAAAGCACCGTTGCCATTTCCTATGTAAAAATGAAGCACCCCTTGGTGGTGGCAGAAGCTCAGGTCATCAATTCCATCTCCGTTGAAATCCACCACACTGATGCCTGAACCCAAATAGCCGCCGAAATGATCCGTTACCAGATCCAACTCCTCGGACACATCGAGGTACTGGCCTTCCATTGAAAACGGGAGGAAACCCATCAAAAGAAGGAGTAAAAAGGGCAATCGAAAGCGATCCATAAACTGTGTTTTTCGCACGTGTTCATGTGTTGGCTTCTGCAGGCTACTACAAGATAAGCAATTATTTGATGCTATATCATGAACGAACCATTATTCATATCCAGAGCTTGGCCTGTGATGGAACGCTGAACATCGCTCATCAGCCAGTGAACGAGCTCCGCCACCTCGCGCGGAGAACTCATGTGCTTTGTAGGTAACAAATCCGCCTGATGCGCGTACTCCTGATCAAAGTCCTGGCCAGAATGAACAGCCATCGCCGCAATGCTGTTTTTCGCCATTTCTGTGTCCACCCAGCCTGGGCAGATCGCATTAACCAAAATCCCGTCGCATGACCAAGATGAAGCCCACGACCGGACGAGCCCCAACAGCCCTGTTTTACTCGCTACATAGGCTGCTTGACCAGGTACCCCAAAGCGCGCTAGAACTGATGATGTTACTACGACATGGCGTTCACCTCTCGTCTTCGATGCCTCGAAATATGGCTTGCAGGCCTCGACGCTGATGTAGGTCCCCGTCAAATTGATGCGAATGATCTCATCCCATGCGTCCAATGCCGCGTCAAAATCAAAAGAATTGGGACCGCCTATTCCTGCATTGGCAAACAAACCCACCAAAGGATGCTCAATCAAATTCGCCTCGTCGCTTTGCAACAAGTGCCGCCATTCCATGCGATTGGCCACGTCCATG
>DAISXU010000027.1:0-22861 GCA_036825655.1 Flavobacteriales bacterium
GTGAGCTGTCGCTTGGCGAACGCATGAAAATGGAGTTGATTGCCGCGTTGGTTTTGTTCGATTTAATCGGCCAATACACCGTCCAATACCTTCTTCATCAAGTGCCTGCTTTATGGCGTTTGCACCAGGTCCACCACAGCGATCCACATGTGGATGTCACGACCGGTACACGCCACCATCCCCTCGACTTCGCCGTGCGCGAATCCTTTGCGATGCTTGCCGTTGTCCTCATTGGGGCTCCCATCGGGTTTTACTTGTTCTACCGATTGATCACGGTTTTCTTCACCTACCTCACGCATGCAAACGTTTCCTTTCCTCCTGCCTTGGAGCGCCTCATAGCATGGGTGTTTGTCACTCCTGATTTGCACAAGATTCATCACCACGATGAAGTCCCGTGGACGGATCGCAATTATGGAAACATCCTATCCGTTTGGGACCGCCTTTTCGGAACCTATGACCGTGGGGACGTGAAGGCAGTGCGTTATGGCTTAGACATAACTGATCCCGGACGTGGCAACGATTTAAAGTACCAGCTGCTTTTGCCCTTTAGAAAGAGGATGACGAGGGACCGCTGAGTCAAGGGCAAGGTGTGCCAAACAGGCTCAAAAGCAATAGCATATCTGCAGTTGACGTCGTTCCATCGGCATTCACATCAGCAATGCATGTCCCCTCGCATCCAAAATCACCAAGGAAGATCAGGAAATCTGACATGGCAATGAACCCATCCAGGTTGAAGTCACCTAAGCACAGTGGGCTCACACCTTCCTCTCCTGAAACATCACCATCGCAGTTGTTGTCGAGGCCTTCTGCGGTGCCCGGAGCACCGGGGTAAATGCTGGAATTCCCGTCGTCACAATCCCCATTCACAGTGGCGTAACCTTCAACGCTGAAGTCACAACTGCTGAACGGCTCACCGCTTCCAAATCCATCAGCGTCGGCATCGATGTAAAGGGTTGCAGCGGCCTCACACGAGCCGTCATCCGAGGTGGCCTCGGGGTCGTAATTGCAGGCGTTTGGATCCGTACACCCGGAATTCCCAGAGGAGGTAAAGCAAAATTCGTGGTTGGCCTCAAAGCCAAAATTGGCGCCTGCAACAATTTCGGCTAGGACGTTGCCATTGAAGTCTGTCAGGGAATAGGATCCCTGAACGCCGTTGTACTGCAAGCCATCTCCATAGCTGTCGGAAACGGTCAAGATGTAACAACCAGGAGCCAGGCAGAATGAGCTCGTATAGGTCGTTTGCTGTGAGGTGTACCCGCTTCCATTGGCCCAAATGAAGCCGTCATCACTGGTAACTTCCCAGGAGGTTTCAGCAGGGTAATTGTCTGTTAATAGTGACATTTCAAAAACTTCTCCGCCCGAAAAACAGGTCCCATCATCAACAGTGGCCGTTGGGTCGTAGTTGCATGCGCTGTCATCCGTGCATCCCGAGCAGCTATCACCAGCTCCTCCACATATGCCACAGGCATCATCGTACAGGCAGTTTCCATCATCGGTGGTTGCCAAACTGCTGTAATTGCAAGCGCTGTCATCCGTGCATCCTACGGATGGATCAGCCGAGGGGTATCCGTCCAAAACAAGCGTTCCGGTCCCGTTGGGGTCGAGCCAATCGATCAACCGAGTGCTCGCTGAGCCCCCCGAATTCCACGAAACATTGAACCTGCCATAGTAATCGTAAGCCCCATTATTAACGGATCCGCTGCAAGCTGCAGCTCCACCAAACAACTGGCCAACGATGCGGTGGTTTTGATCGAAGAGCGGCGAACCTGAAGATCCCGGTTCAGTAACTCCCATTTCCCAATCATCGATCCACCAAACCGAAGCTCCTGAGGCCGTGGAAACCGTTGGCGCATTGTCTTGGAAGCAAATCTTCTTGACATCTCCAGAGGGATGGTGGATTCCGACGGCCGATGTTGGATTAGTCCCCGTGGCGTCCCATCCCGCGTAATGCACATCGTAAGTCGTCGGGGGGGGCGAACTCAATTGAACCAGGGCAAAATCTGAACCGGCATTGTTGGCTTTCAGGGTTGCACCGCTGATGCTTTGATTGGTAGGCCCCGTAGAACCGGAGCAGGTAGCGCTTTCGTGATTGAAATAAAACACCCAACTGCTGGGGGTGCCGAGGCAGTGATTCGCCGTCAAAAAGTAAGGAGTCCCATCTTCGTTTACGTTGTTTACCAGGGCTCCCGTGCACGACGCGAATCCGCCGGAGGTGATCAAAGCCACTGATTTTTTCTCCGTCTGCCAATCGCCTCCTTCAGAGCAATTAACGTTCACGTTGCATGCACCAGAATTGCCAAAAGGCCCCATGGCTGCCATGCCTTCATAGACTTCTTCGGCGTGTTCGAGCAAACTGCGGTATCCATGCACAATGGTTCCAATGGTGATGGCACTGCTCCCCTCCATTCCAATGGGTTCGTGCACTTCTACCACCACAGAATCACCATCCAATAAACCGATGGCCAAGCCACCCCAAGGTTTTTCGTTTTCATGAGTGAATGCTCCTAGATACTCCGTTCGGGAGGCGTCCCAAACGTAGAGTGCTCCTGTTTTGGGCAGATGGAATTCATCCAAAACAAAACTCACATTCATGCCTTCAGGGCAATGAATGCCCAACCGCCAAATGCGCCATTCTCCCTCTTGGGTCCAAGAACCGCTGTTTTCCAAGTTCAGGTTGACCTCATGCTCTACACCAAACCTCCAGGGAACCTCTTTGTATTGGTCCGTTACGCTGTCAGCGGCTTGCAACTCCTCCCAAGCCAGCGCATCCATAACCACATAGTCCACAGGCAATTCAGAGTCCATATTCCAGCCGAAGGGCTCGCCTTCATGGGGAATCTGAGCTGTGGAAAAAAGGCTGATGCAACAAGCAGCTGAAAGGAGGAGAAATCTGGTAAACATGGCAACGGGTTCTACATCTTTGACGAAAGTAGAACCCGCTCGTTGCCTCAGAGGACTTCAGTTCATCAACGCGGGGGTGAAATTTACCCCCCCGTTGCATCAATCGATGATCAACCTAGATGGAAGGGCATCGGTTCCAATGGAGACCGAATACAGTCCCGCTGGGAGATGCCCTACAGCGATCTGCGATTGGGTCGCAGAGAGCGCAACTTGCTCCACGATTCGCCCCATCACATCTCGTAAAATCAAATCACCGGGTTGGCCTTGACCCTGCCAAATCACAGTTACCAGGTCTTGTGCGGGATTGGGGAAGATTGAAGCGATGGCTTCTTGGTCTTCAATGTTATCCACATGCACCAAGTTGGAGATGAGCCCCATGTATTCTTGGTAAAACAAATTAGCAATGCGAGCGTCATGAACGATTACCGTGTTCTCGTCATTGGTAGTTTCTGCCGTGGTAGACCAATTGTGCGAACCCGTGATGACACGGGGATCGGAAAGGGGCTGGCTGTGGTCCACGATGCCGTACTTGTGGTGCAGCTGCCCTGGAACACCTTGGTGAGAATACACCAAGATTCCCGCAGCTGTGAGCACGTCGTACTCCGACCCGGTGTTGTTGACGTCTTCCATTGCACCTGAAACCGTTGTGAAAATGCTCGAAGCCACTTCGATGACCGCTTCACCGAGGTCGTTGCGTGTAAAGGACAGCGTGGCAAAGTGGAAGTCATAATCAGTGGTGAGGATGCTCTCGAGGATGGCTTGGTTGGTGCCATCGCTGGGAGAGAAATACAATTCAACAGGACTGCCTCCGATGATGAATCGCTCCGGAGTGTTGATGGTCTTGTCCGGACCAAATCTGCTGTTCGCTGCATCGGGCATCATCCCGTCGCTTCCCCACATTTCGTTGAATTCGAGCGTGTAGGCTTTGGCCAAACTCTCGTCACCGAAAATGATGAGGTTGTTGGGGTCAGAATTCAAGTTGCTGGTCGTCCAGTTTGTCGACCCAGTCAATACAAAGGCATTGTCCGTGTACTCAGCATCGCCAATGATGAACTTGTTGTGCATGCCTGAGCCTTCCCCGTCGGTGCGCAAGTGAACAGGAATGGAGCTGTCCAATTCCGACAATCCCAGGTTGGCGTTTTGGCCTTCAGAAATCCAGCGAACTTGAACGCCATTCGCGACGGCTTGGTTCACTGCATCCGTAATGGTGGTGTTGTTCGTGTTGTAAACCGCAATGTCCAATGTATGCTCTGCGCTTAAGATGTACGCAGCGATGGTATCGTTGGTAGAGGTGCCTAAAGTGGCTGCTGTTTCAATGGTAGCTACAGTGGGGTCCACCTGGCTTACGAAGTAAGCACGAATCCAACCGGGGCTCTCGGAAACCGTGGCATAAGGGCGGACAACGGACATCGTCGAATCTTCTCCCAAGATGGAAATCACTCGCGCATAATAGATGGTTCCGGGCGTCAGGTCAGTCAGCATGACGCTGTGGTCTTGAGTAAGCGTAGCGTCACTTGTTTCTGAACCTAAATCCGGGGTCAAACCGTACTCAACGTGGCTATCTCCCTCCACATCTGTCAACCAATTGAGGCTGAAGCTCGTCGTACTCAAGTCTTCTTGAGAAACGGAAGTGGCCAAATTGATGGCCGAAGTGGCAACCAAATCCGCGATTCCGCGCGGAAGAAGCTGGTATCCGCCAACGCCATCAAAGCTGAATTGGGATACTACGCCATACAGGTCTACTTCACCGGCAGACAGCACTTGCCCCACCAATTCATTTGAGGATCGAACGTAAATCACGCCGTCTTCTCCGCCAGCCGTGAAGCTGTACGTGTTGTTTCCTGATATGATTTGGCCTCCGTTCAAGAACGTTGCGCCTTGTATGTATACCAATTCGCCTTCCAAAGACTCATTCATCTGAGCTGGCGTGATGGTCTGAAAATCGGGGAGTGGATTGCCGGTCGACAAGACTTCCACATTGGTGATGCCTGCGGATCCCACTTCGAGGAGGCCGTTGTACTCATACAATTCACCCGTCATGGTCACTTCATCACCGGGCTGTGGATCAGGCCAGCCCGTCCAGTCATTCCCAGGGTACAAGGCGATGCCTGCCGTTTCATCCTGCAAGTATCGAACAGACCCTAGGTTTCCGTCCGAAGTGATGATGCCAGTTACAGTCACGACGTCCCCTTCATTGTAGTTGGTGCGCGCGTCGAGAATGGAGGTTTGGGCGATGATCCACAGCGGTGCGGAAACCATCAAAGAAAGGAGCAAGCGTTTCATCATGAGAGCTTAGTGTAAAAGGTTAGAACCTGACGCGCACGCTCAAGTTGGTGCGGAAGGGGTAACCCATGTAAACAGCACTGGAGGCTGCATCGAAATTGTTCTGGGTGAAGGCGTAATTGCGGTCGCTGTCGGTGAAGTACCATTGGCCGAAGGCGTCATTGTTTTGGGCGTTGCCAATGAAGGTTTTGTTGAGCACATTGAAGAGGCTCAAACGGAAGTCCAAATTGGATTCACCCACATCCATGTTGTATCCGGCGTGCACTTCAAATTGGCCATAGGAAGGGATTTGCCAGCTTTGGCGTCCAGAATTCTCGCCATTGAGGGAGAAGGGGTCAAAGTCCGAATAGTACCGGTCAAACCAAGTAAAGCGCGGCTTTACATACCATTTGTTGTGGAAGTACCGCAGCGCAATCGAATAAGAACTTTGGGGCGCATCCCCAACGGAAACGCCTGCTGCGTCGTATTCCACGGAAGCAACGGTCCCGTCCTGGTTGATGTAAGGAAGGTTCGTGAGGTCATCCAAAAGCACCAAGCTGTCTTCGGAACTGGTCCAGCGCCAGTCGCCATACGAGGCGTATCCTTCCAAGGTCCATTTCGAGTTGAGTTGAATGGCTCCATCGGCTTCGAGTCCACGGTGCAAGGCACTCATGGAATTGACATTCGCCCGCACGATGTCTCCCTCGACCGTCTCAAATCGCAGCAACGACTGCAAGGGGCGGTTGTTCCAAATGGTCCAATACCCGTTCACGTTGAAGGACCAAGGGTGCTTGCTGTAGCTGTAGCCCAATTCCAGGGATTGGATGATCTCGTTCTTCGTGTTGCCAACGAATTTGTTCTCGTAATCCACCACATTCCGGAACACGGGCGTGCGATTCAAGTAACCCAGGTTCACAAAGGCATTAGCGTACTCACTCAAATTGTAGTTGCCTCCAGCTTTGATGGTGAATCCGGGAATCCATTTCCAGCCTGAAGTGGAGCGTTCGGTTTCCGCATCGCCGTGCCGGATCGCTGTGGCACCTGTCAAGGTGTCGCCGTCCACGATGTATCCACTTTCAAAGGGTGTTACATCATCTTGCTGGTGCACCTCAGCTGCTCCCGTTCCGTCGATCAGCATCATTTCATCCAAACTCAGGGCTTGCGCATACCGGTTGCCATTGAAGTTCACATCGAGCGGGGCGAAATAGTCTACGGCCTTGTACCCTTGATAGACTCCCGATACATTGACAAAAGCGTTGTACAAAAACCCTTTGTACTCGAACAATCCAAAGACCCCAGCCCACCGGACGAAGGCGTCATTGTGGTACCCCAATTTGTCCCCCACTTGGCGCATTTTCGAAGCGGAATTGGCATCGCGGTTGTCCACGCAATAATCTCCACCGAGCAAATCGTAAACTTCACCGTAATGCTCGCCTTGGTAGGTGCGCAGGTCCAAGCCTCCAGACAGGGTCACTTTTTCTGATGTTTCGTGTCGGAATGTCGACAGAGCTCCGTACCAATAGTGGTTGTTGTAGAGCTTCCGCAGGTATCGCCCCGATTTGAGCAACGAATCGGAATAGGACGGGTCGATGGGAGGTCCAAAAATCCCACCGATGGTATTGGAGGCATAGAACTTTTCAAAGTCTACTTGGCCGTTGGGCGTGTAATCTCCTGCACCCAAAGCGTTTTCCAAGCGGGTCCCGCCGCCGTAGCCATAGGATGCGTAAAGCATGTTGGAAACATAGAGCCGATCGGTCACGCGCCAATTGTGTCGGAAGCTGAACAAAGGCTTGTGGTAGCGGTTTTCGCGTTCGTATTTGACTTCGCCGTTGAGTTCACCCCAATGCACGTTGTAGCCCAAACCGTAATCGATCACTCCCGTCGTATCAATGAAATCAAGGGAGGCCGCATGCTCCTCGAAGGCCTGAACGTTGGCATAGCCGTAAGTGGCGTTCAAGTTGGCATAAGCATCGGCCTCTTCGGAGGCCAAAAGCGTGTCGTTGTTGAAAATCGCATCGTAGCCAATTGCGTATTGGCGAAGCGCCTCATACTCATTGGTGTTTCCGCGAAACAGGCCACGTGCATATTCGCGGTCGTACGTGGCAATTCGCTGCTTGTACGAGCGGGAGGCATTGGAAGATGGACTGCCGGTGGCGCTCAGAGATAAGGTGTGATTCCCGAGGGCTTTTTGAACCTTCACGTAATAAAAGAACGATTGGTTGTAATCTTGATCGAAGTATCCTTGTCTGTTTTGGAAACTTCCGCTCAACGTATAGCCCCAGCCATTCGACAGCCGTCCGCTGGTGTGGCCGATGGAAGTCCGGGTGAACCCAAAACTGCCAACTTCCTGTTTCACAGATGTTTTGCGGGCACTTTCAATGCCTTGCGTGACGATGTTAACGGTGCCACCGATGGCCGGAAGGGCGAGCTTGCTGGCGCCCAATCCACGCTGCACTTGCATAGTTTGGGTGACCAAATCCAATCCGAACCAGTTGTTCCAGAACACCGCGCCACTTTCCATGTCATTCACCGGCACGCCATCCACGAGAACCGAAACGTTCCGCTGTTTGAATCCCCGGATTGTGATGCTAGGTCCATCGTTGTCCGAACCGGTAGGGGTGGCATACACCCCAGGGGTTGTGTTGAGGATCATCGGGATGGGCTGTGATCCCAACTCTTCCTGGATTTGCAGGGGTTTGATGTTGGAAAAAGCTACAGGCGTTTCGCGCTCAATGGCCACGTCCGCAATGACCTGTGCTTCTTGCAAAATGATGGTCGTCATGTTGAAGTCCAAACGTTCTGTAACCTGGTCCACCGTGAACTGAAACCGCTGCGGCTCGTAACCTACGTAGGACACATTAACCGTGTACGTGCCGTAGGGCAACACAGCTTCGTAACGGCCATCGAAATCTGTCATGAATCCCGATGTGCCGAACATCACCGCTGCTTGAATCAAGGTTTCTCCAGTGATTCCATCGGACACCGTTCCCATGACCTTGCCCGTTTGTCCCCAGCCCAAAAGGCTCGAACACATCATCGCCATCCACAACCCAATGGTTGCGAAATTCCCTTTGATCCAATGCTTCATGGGATTGGAATTACTTCACCCACCAACGGTGCGCAAACGTCGCTCCACCAGCCATGTGAATGTTGACAATGTAAGCTCCAGCTGAAATGCCGGGAACCTCCACGACCACTCGCGCCGCACGATTGATGGGCTCGTCGTGGATCAATTGGCCTGTGGCGGTGTGCACGGTGATGCGCTCCACAGGGAGGTTCGCAGTTACCTCAAAGGTGCCATTGGCACTGGGGTTGGGATAGATCGTTGCGTCAGGGCGGATGGCCAAAACGTCTACTTCGTTTCCACCACAAGCACAGGCGTGCATGCCGAGGTTATCCCATGTGTTGACCAACAAAGTGTCCCATTGCAAGAAGGTATCGAAGGCTACTGGGGGCAAGGTCACCCCTCCTGTGACTTCAAACTTCCGGCGCAAGGTGTGATTGGAAGTCAGCCAAGTCGCTCCATCTCCAATGTCCACAAACCCGTTTTCGCTGTCATTTGTCCAGGCTGCTCCGGGATCTTCTCCGGGCTTACCAAATATGTCCACAACTACATTGCCGTTCTTGATCAGGACCAATGCATCGTCGCCGTTCATGTAGGTAGGAGCTGGGTAGGGGTTGTCGAGTTGATCGGCCAGATTTTGCATAGCGGGATCGCACAGGGGGCTCGTGGCACCCCCGCCGAGGTCGACATCCTCGGTTTGGCCATTCACCAAGACCCACGTTCCGTATGCAGGAATGGTTCCGATGAGGTTGGTTTCGTCTGTCATTCCCAACTCGCCGTTGCTCCAACGCTGAAGTACATACGGTCCCAAATCGATGGGGCTTCCAGTTGGATTGAAGAACTCGAGGCCTTTGTTGTTCCCTGTGCCTTCGCAGTATTCGGAAATGAAAAGCTCGGTGCACTGAGCGCCAACCCAAAGTGGGGCGAGAACGGCCAACATGGCCAAGGTGGTAGCATTACGCATTGTGAATGGATTTGTTGGTGTAGAAACGGCGCGAATTTAGGGGAACTTTACCCCAAAATCGATGATCATGCGGAATTTGCATTTAGACGAGCTTCGGGATCACTGCCTCGCCAAGCCCTCCGTTACAGAGTCCTTTCCCTTTGATCAAAAAACGTTGGTGTTCAAAGTAGCTGGGAAAATGTTCGCACTCTGCGACGTGGACGATTTCCAATCCATCAACCTCAAATGCAATCCAGACCTCGCGGTTGAATTGCGCTCAACTTACGAAGCGGTGCTTCCTGGATGGCACATGAACAAGCGCCATTGGAATACAGTAGCAGTGGAAGGTGATGCTTCGCGTGCTGATTTGATTAAGTGGGTGGACGACTCATACGATCTCATTGTGGCTTCGTTGACCAGAAAGGTTCGCGAAGAACATGGCCTTTGACGTATCCTTGTGGCATGCAGTTATCGACTATCGACTGGGCGATCATCGCCGGATATTTTATTGTCGCCTTGGCTGTCGGAGCATGGGCAAGCCGCAAGAACAAGGGTGGGGTGCGTGGTTTTTTTCTCGCCGGGGGCCAAATGCCTTGGTGGCTCCTCGGGGTGAGCATGGTGGCGACCACGTTTTCTACGGATACGCCTAACCTCGTGACGGGATTGGTCCGAGAGCAAGGAGTTTCAGGGAACTGGGGTTGGTGGGCGTTTTTGCTCACGGGCATGCTCACGGTGTTTGTCTATGCGCGCCTCTGGCACCGCAGCGGAGTGTTGACGGACATCGCTTTTTACGAGCTGCGCTACGGAGGCAAAGCAGCGGCATTTCTTCGAGGTTTTCGTGCGCTTTACCTGGGGCTGGTATTCAATGTGCTGGTCATGGGCACCGTGTCCCTTGCGGCCATCAAGCTGGGGGGGATTCTTTTGGGCTGGCCCGGTTGGCTCACCCTGCTCGTAACAGGTACAATCACCATTGCTTATAGCGCCTGGGGCGGCTTGAGGGCGGTCATTCTGACGGACTTTGTTCAATTTTTCTTGGCGATGGTCGGTTCCGTTTGGGCCTGCGTCTATGTGCTGGGCCTTCCCGAAATCGGTGGGTTGGATGCGCTTTTGGCTCATGAGAAGGTCGCGCCATTGACGCCCATGCTCCCTGATTTGAGCGACCCCGCCACTTGGGTGCCTGTGTTACTCGTTCCATTGGCCGTGCAATGGTGGGCCAGCTATTATCCCGGTGCAGAACCTGGCGGCGGCGGTTACATTGCTCAGCGCATGTTCAGCGCGCGAAGCGAATCCCACGCGGTTGGAGCCACTTTGTTTTTCAACGTGGCGCACTACGCCTTGCGTCCCTGGCCCTGGATTTTGATTGCCCTCGCTTCTGTCGTGGTGTTTCCAACCCTAGCGGACTTGCAAGCGGCATTCCCAGAAATACCAGCAGACAAGGTGGGGCACGATTTGGCTTATCCCGCCATGCTCTCGCTGCTGCCAACGGGCCTTTTGGGACTGGTGGCGGCTTCTTTGCTCGCGGCATTCATGAGCACGATGTCCACTCAATTGAATTTGGGTGCGAGTTATTTGGTCAACGATTTCTACGTTCGGTTCATTCGACCGGATGCCACAGAAACGCAACAGGTCCAAGCGGGCCGAGTCGCCACCTTGGTCAGCATGCTTTTGGGATGCGGATTGGGACTCGCATTGACCGATGCCAGCCAAGCCTTCAACTTGCTGCTCCTAATCGGCGCAGGAACAGGCGGATTGTTCATCCTGAGGTGGTTTTGGTGGCGCATCAATGCGTGGACGGAAATCGTGGCCATGATCGGGTCACTGGTTGTTGCCGGGTACTTCACCTTCGTACATGACGCATTGGCTGCAGAACCCGTGGCCTTGCTTCCTGAACTTGAAGGCCACCAAAAGCTCGTTTGGGGCGCATGCATCACCACGGCCATTTGGTTGGTTGGTACCTGGTTTACTCCACCTGAAGACGAGGAGGTGCTTCAGGGATTCGTAGATAAGGTTCGACCCGGTGGGCCGGGATGGTCTCGTTTTGAAAATGCAAGAACCCAATGGGCTGTGCCGCGTGGAATTTTGGCTATGCTCCTCGGGAGCGTAGCCGTTTATTCGGCGCTGTTCGCCGTTGGAAGTTGGCTGTATTCAGAGCCAGTTCACGCCATCTGCCTGGGCGCAACGGCAGTGGTCAGTGGCTGGGGAACGTGGAAGTGGGGCCTGCGGTGAAGGCCTTTCGCTCGGTCGCTCCAGGAAGGGTTTGCTTGTTCGGCGAGCACCAAGATTATTTGGGGTGGCCGGTGGTAGCGGGCGCCATTGATTTGGCCTGCCAAATCCGCTTCACCCCAACCGGAAATGCCCCGCTGCGCATTCACTTGCCCGACATCGATGGGAAGGCCGAATGGCCCAATTTCCCATCCTCGCGGCCGTATCCATATTTGTCAGCTGCGCTGGGGAAGGAGCATCTTGAGGGATGGAGTGCACTGGTCCAAAGCGCTTTGCCGCAGCGTGCGGGCGCGAGCAGTTCAACAGCCCTAGTGACCTCCTGGACGGCAGGCATTCATCGCGCCAGGACATCGGGCACTTTGGCTCCAGAAGCATTGGCGGATGCGGCTCATTTCGCGGAAGTGCGTGCCCATGGAGAACCCGGTGGACGGATGGACCATTTGGCCATCGCCCATGGTGGACTCCATCGGTTTCATTTCGATGGGCAACAGCCTGAGCCCATCTCCATTCCCGATGCCGCTTGCCTCCTCATTGACACCCTTCAGCCCAAACCCACCCTGCATGTGCTGTCCCAGGCAGCCGCGCAACGCAAGAAGTGGGTTGCAGATCCGGCCTCAGCGCAGTCGCACTCCGACCGGAAGTTGTTGGAAGCAACGCATCGAAATAGAGAGGTGTGTTGGGAGGGAACCGAAGCTTTGATTCAGGGGGACCTTTGGGCCGTTGGAAAAGCGATGACGGCTCATCATGCATTCCTTCGGGATCACTTACAAGTCAGCACCTCCGGCATCGAATCCGTTCTCACTGCAGCCCTGAAGGCGGGTGCCTATGGTGGGAAACTCAACGGCAGCGGTGGTGGCGGTACCGTGGTGGTCCTTGCTCCACATTCGGCCGTTTTGGCGATTGAGTCTGCGGTGCGTGCCGTTCATTGTGTACCTTATTGCGTTCAACTTGGCGCTCCAGGCGCTCACATTGTAGAGGAATGATTTGCAACCGCCTCATCGTATTAGCAGCAGGCCGGGCCACGCGCATGAAGGCGAGTGCTCAATTGGATGGATATTCCGATCATTTGAAGTTGGAGGCGTTGTCCCGCCCAAAACCCATGGTGCGCCTCACACCCGATTCGGAGCCCTTCCTCGCTCATTTGTTGCGTCGGGCAGAACGAGCGGGTTTTACCGAAATCACGCTTGTCCTCTCACCGGATGATGAAGTGACAGAGGCGTGGGCTGTGCATTGGAATGAGACGCCAACTGGGCCAAGGATGCGCGTGTGCACGGCCATCCAATGGGAGCCGAAAGGAACAGCCGACGCGGTGCGCGAGGCGTTGGTTCAAGATCCCGTCGCAGCAGGAGAAGCCGCGGTGACCTGCAACGGTGATAACTTGCCCACCGTTTCGACCTTGCGCCGCATCCGAAGCGAACCTTTCGTTCCGTCGTTGGTCGCTTTCGACCGGGATGGGTTGGGCCTTCCAGCAGAACGGGTGAACGGATTCGCTGTGGCCTTTTTGTCAAGTGAAAACCGCTTGTCTGGCTTGGTGGAGAAACCCACTGCTCAGGACATTGAGGAGGCCCAGGACGGGGCAGGGATTGTTCGGGTTTCCATGAACATCTTCCGGTTTGATCCTGCAGCTTTGCTGGCTGAATTGCTGCACTTGCAGCCGCATCCGGAACGAAACGAATGGGAGTTGCCAGCGGCATTTGAGCGATTTTTCGAAGTGCGTGCTTTGCTTGAATCGGCGCCAGTGCTGGATTTCACGTCTTTGGCGGATGCGGAGCTGGTGGCCGCATCATTGGCTGGGGAAGGGAGTCGACCTGAAGTTGAGGTGTGTGCTTCGACTCCGGAGGACGTGCGCATGGCACTGGCGGGTGGAGCAGACCGGGTTGAACTTTGCGCTCATTGGGAATGCGGCGGGTTAACTCCACCCTCAGCTGAAATTCGCATGGCTTCGAGCACAGGGCTGCCAGTGCACGCTTTGATTCGCCCGCGAGCAGGCCACTTTTCCTACAGCCCAGATGAATGGGAATGGATTGCAGTTCAAATCCAAGACGCCCTCCATGCTGGTGCAACTCGGGCCGTAGTGGGTGGTTTGACCCCCGAAGGTCGCCTCGACACACAAGCACTGCAACGCTTGGTGGAGCGGTTTGGAGGGCATCGGTTGGTGGTGCATCGCGCGTTGGATGCTTCCGTGGACTGGTCGGCTGATGCTGAACGACTTCGTTACTTGGGCATTCGGCGCGTTCTTACCAGCGGCGGCGCTGCTCAGGCGGTAGAAGGTTGGTCCAACGTGGCCACCTTGATTCGGGCTGGATTTGATGTGACGGTGGGCAGCGGCGTCAACACGGAAAACGCAGCGACCTGGACGGGATTGAAAGTTGCGGCCGTGCACGCTTCCTGCCGGAGCCAAGAGGAACACCCCACCCGCCATTTCGAGGGCACCACACATCCGGTGGAGCGTTGGATGGTGAAGTCATTGGTTCGGGCGGTTTCGTCCTAGATTCGCACCATGTTAAAGTCGTTCGCGTGGCCCTTGGCCCTTTCGTTGTTCGCTTGGGGCTGCCAATTCCAATCTCCCGTAGAATTGGAGGTAGGGGATGAGTCCAGTTTGATCCCTCTTCCTTCAAAAATGGAAGTTGATTCTTCCTCGATGCCCGTCCCAATTCAGCAGGTTCATTGGCTCATACCAGATGGGTGGCAAGACTCGCTGGCCCTCGCTTCGGCTTGGGTGTTCCCGCAAGGTGAGCCTCAAGCAGGTGCATCGACTTCAATCGCTCTTCACGTCTCCGATGGATGGGGAGCGGAGGGGTACCAGCTGGTGATCAATTCGGGCGGTGTGAACCTCACAGCCACAACGGCAGAAGGTGCTTTCAGGGGCTTGACAACGCTGCGGCAATTGACTCCCCTTGCCTGCTTGAAACCAGGCGCTTGCAAATCGGGATTTGCTTGGCCGGCTGTGGTCATTGAAGACGCACCTCACTTTGAACACAGGGGCTTGCTCCTCGATGTGTGCAGGCATTTCATGGAAGTGGAATTCTTGGAGCAGATCCTGGACGGTTTGGCCTTGCACAAATTCAATGTGCTCCATTGGCACTTGACAGAGGACCAAGGCTGGCGGATTGCAATCGATGCTTACCCTGCGCTCACGGAAGTTGGCGCTTGGAGAACCGAGGCCGATGGGACGCAGCACGGTGGATTCTACACAAAAGAAGAAATCCGTCACGTGGTAGAATATGCTGCGGCTCGGCACATCACGGTCATTCCAGAGATTGAATTGCCGGGACACAGCCGGGCAGCTCTTGCGGCCTATCCCGAGTTGAGTTGCACGGGTGATTCGCTTCCTGTTCCGCATGATTGGGGCGTTTTCAAGGACATCTATTGTGCAGGAAACGAAAAGACGTTCAGGTTTTTGGAGGCCGTGATGGCGGAAGTGCTCGAGCTCTTTCCGTCGAAGTACATTCACATTGGCGGGGATGAGGCACCGAAAGTACGTTGGGAGAATTGCATGCGTTGCCAGCGGCGCATGGCGAAGGAGGGGCTGCACGATGAGCACGAGCTGCAGTCTTATTTCATCGGTCGAATGGGGGAGTGGTTGGACCAGCAGGGGAGAACGCTCATTGGTTGGGATGAGATTTTGGAAGGGGGCTTGCCAGAAGGGGCAACCGTTCAGAGTTGGCGCGGCCTCGAGGGGGCGCGAAAAGCCATCGCCATGGGACACGATGCCATCCTTTCTCCTACGTCCCATTGCTACCTCGATTATCCGCTTGCCGCAACGGATTTGGAGGAAGTTTACGGGTTTGATCCAGGGTCCGTTAAGGGAGGTCCAGGCCGGGTTTTGGGAGGTGAAGTGAACATGTGGTCAGAACACGCGCCGCAACATCTGGTGGAATCGAAAGTTTATCCTCGAGCAGTGGCCTTTGCTGAGGTCATGTGGACAGCGCCTGAGTTGCGTGAATTGAGCGAATTCCTGGATCGATTGGACTTGCACTACGACCGGTTGGATGCCATGGGCGTGGATTATGGGCTTGAAACCGTTCCGGTAACGATGGAGCCTCGATTGGATAAAACCACGGGCTCCCTCTCAGCTCAGATTCAACCTGCTATGCGAGGGGTGACAGGTGCAGCCGGATTTGTTCCCCTTGGGGCCAATCGGCCAGATTCCATCATCGAATGGGGTGCTGACATTCCGATCCAAGGAGAGGGAGAGATTTGGACCGAAGTAGAGCACCGTTACCGGCTGCTAACTGAGCCTCCACGCTTTCCTGTGGCAGGCCACTTGGGCCTCACGGCAAGCTCGGTTTCTATCGGACATGCCATCAATGCCTTTTATCCCGGTGGGGGGAATCGCGGTCTGGTTGATGGCCTGAAAGGGTCGATGGATTTTCGGGATGGTTGCTGGCAAGCGACTTCTGGAGAGGACATGGAAGTTGAAATCCAATTCGCATCCCCGGTTCATGTGGATTCCATAACCCTCCACACCTACCTCTACCAAGATGCTTGGATTTTTGATCCAGAGAAGATAGAGGTGCTATGGAAGACTGAGGCCGGAGCAACCTGGGTGGGCACAGAGCGTGTGGTAGTTCAGCCGCTGGCTCCCAATGATAAACAAGGCATACAACGGTGGAGTCTGCCGGTGGGGCAAGGCCTTGTGGCCATCCGATTGCGTGCCGTCAACCCCGGTCCATGCCCCGCTTGGCATGATGCTGCAACGGAGCGCACTTGGATGTTCCTCGATGAGGTGATTTTACACTAAACCATTCAATCACACCACAAGCCCCAGACGGCTAAAAACGCCATGAGGTCAGACGTGCTGCACACCCCGTCTCCCGTCAAATCTGCTGGGTTGACACCGTTGGGGTACGCATTGCCAAACTCCAACAACAGCACCAATAAATCCGGTATGGAACGCAGGCCATCTAAGTTGAAGTCCCCCGGGCAATCTCCAAGCAGGTCGCCTTCATTTCCGTCCCAGCCTGCCAGAGGGCGAGCTATTGCCTCAGCGAACAGGAAAGCTTCAATTCCGATGGCTTCGCCCATGGCGCGACCGGGGAAGTCATCTAAAGGAGGGTGGATCCCCCCCCAAATGCGGCTGAGGCCACTTTGATCAGCAGCATCCCGGTAGGTGGCCCATTGCAAATCAAAACTCATAGAAGGCCCATCTTCAAACACCAAAAATTCATGGGCTTCGACGGGGAATACGCCCATACCTCCTGGGAAGTAAGCGTCACCCGTCATCAAAGTCAGCACCTCAGCTGCTGCGCGTGAAAAGGTGCTGTGGCCGCTGACATAGCCGGCAAAGGGAGGCGTTACGAAAGTAGGACGCTGGTAGGGCCACCAGTTCGCCGCGCGAATCCACCCCACTCCAGCCATGTCGGTTGCCGGGATGGCCACAGCGGAAGGACCCCGCCAGGACTTCATCTTCACTTGGCCAACCCATGCGCCATCTGCCCCTTTCAATTCCACGGGGTCGTCATCGGTGATCAGCTCGATGATGCCGTCTACCAAGGGGATTCCAGCGGGATGGTAATGGGGTGCTTCAGGGTCCGAACTTTGGCCTTGGTCAGCCATCCAACGAATGGCTGAAACCGGCCGCACATAATCGTACCAGCCCTTCACGCTCCATGCGCTGATTGCCGCGTCGTGCATGGCGCCTCCCATGGCGAAGTAGCCCATGACATCCCAGGCCAGCGTGTCCATTACTTCACTGGAACCCCGCCACCGGCGTTCCATTTCGGGTTGGTCGTTTGCATGGTTCATGACAGTAAACCAGTGCCCCGGAGGCGTTTCAGAATCGGGGCCGTCCGCCCAAAACTCTGCCAAGACTCGGGTGAAATCGCCACGAGGAACGACGTTGGGTGCATAAGGAGCACCCGTAGTGGGGTTGTAAGGATGCCCCCCGCTGCTGTTCACCCCACCTGAAAACAGATTGTAGTAATCGCGCGCCTCTTCGATGGTGCTGGGGTAATAGCCCAAATTGCCAATGGCCGCTGGAGAAATGTCCCACATCACGCTGTCTGCAGGATCCAAGTGGCTGCTCCAGATGGCCGTCATGGTGTGTCCCCATTTGTAATCGGAGTCGAATTCGGTCGGCACATCGGGGTCGATGTAAGGAGGAGGCCCGGGGTCATGGTATACCTGATACTGCGCGCCAAAACGTTCAAAAACGCTGAGGTCTTCGGCCTGCAAACTGAATGGAACAACGTCACCCCACTCTGGGCTGAGGAATTCTAAATTGGCTCCAGAAATGGGGTTCCCACTTTGGTCGATGAACTCTTGCAACTGCAGCGGTTGCCAATTGTTGGGGTGATCGAGGTTGGGGTTGCCGGGCTCGTCCATTACCAGGAACCAGTTGATGGCGTTGTAATAGGTATTGGCATAGTTCAGCTCTTCATGGGAGCCATCTTGAAGGCCAAAAGCAATGATTTGCTGTGCCAAATAATTTCCCAAAGCTGCCGCATCCGTTGCCAACGAACCCGTAGCGTAATCGGTGCTTTCAAATGCCAAATCGTACCCCAAGTCTTGCATGCGATTCACAACTTCGGCGAGGATGACCTCTGCTTGGGGCGCGTCAGAGAACCGGTGTTGAATCAGCCGCGCTACCCCGTAGCTAATGGTCGCTTCTTGAGCCGCTCTTCGGTCTGCAGCCGTTGCAGGCGTTTCAACGCCTTCAAAGGTGCATGCAAAGCCAGCGAGTGTATCTCCCAAGAAGTACAACTGAGGTGCTCCGAGGGTGTCGGGCTCCCAGGCTGCCCACGCATCGTACATCAGCAGGGAGGAGTGCCATAAATTGCGCGCGTGGATGGTGGGTCGAGCCCAATCATGGCGCACACCATGCAACACCACTTCATTCCAAATCCGGGCCACAGAATGAGTTTCAGAAGAGATTCCTTCATCGATTAGGTTTCCATCGCAGTCCTCCCCGAGCAACGGGTAGTAGCAAGAACCATCATCATCGACGGCCGCAGGTACATAATTGCAGGCTTCTTCGTGGGTGCAACCAGAAAAGAACCAAGGCATGCCTCCTGGTTCAAGGAGGTGGTGCAAGCTATCGGCGATCAGTTCCCCATGTGAGCTCTCGATTCCGCTCGGCCAGCGAATGTGCAAGCTGTCAATGGCCTCCAAGGATCCAATTCCCCAGTGCAATTCCAACGGTGCTCCTCCACTGTAACCGCGTCCGCAATGAATTTCGGCGATGTGGGCTGCACCATTATAAAAAGCCGTGGCTCGTGCACCAATGGCGTCCCGATTGGAGGTGGTTCCCTCCAGTTGAACTTGGACCGAATGACCTGAAGCGGCATCATTTCTCAAGATGGTCGGTCCCGGTTGATCTGTTCCTCCGTGGGTGGCAATCACGATGTCAAGGTCTCCGTCTCCATCCAGATCGCCCATGGCCATTCCATTGTCTGAATAGGGGTGCTCCAGTACAGGGTCGCCGGCGCTTGCAATGCTGAAACTTCCATCGGGTTCCCCATGATAGAGGATGTTGGGCGCTGGACTGAAGAGGAATTCATTGGCCACGTAGATGTCCATCAAGCCGTCTTGATCGTAATCGAAAAAAGAGGTGCCCCAGGTCATTCCTGTGTCATCCACTCCCGCTTCCGCTCCAGCGGCCGAATAGGTACCGTCTCCATTGGATAGAAACAGCTCAGAGGGGTACAAGTTGGAGATGTACAAGTCCAAAAACCCATCGCCATTGAGATCAGCAGCATCGACCCCCATGCAATTGCCTTGGTAATTCAATCCCGCGGCGACTCCTCCTGAAGTGAATGTGCCTGCACCGTTGTTGAGGTAGAGCAAATTGGTTTGGTTGGCATCGTGAGTGAGGTACAAATCCTGATCGCCATCGTTGTCAATGTCCAAGAACAGCGAGCCCATCGCCACTCCCATGTCGGTCGCTCCACTAGAGAAGGTGGCGTTGGCAAAACCATTGCCTTCTTGGTTTAACCAGAGGACGTTTTGGCTCGACAAATTGGAGCAATAAAAATCGACCCATCCATCCCCATTGACATCTGCCGCATTCAAGCTCCTCGTGGTGCCCATGACGCCCAAACCCCAATCGTCCGTCACATCGGAAAAGGTGCCATTCCCGTTGTTCAAGTAAAAGCGGTTAGGCCCGTTGCTGTTGCCCGTCGCAAGATCAGGGTCTCCATCGTTGTCCGCATCAAACCAAATAGCGGCCATCGTGTTCCCCGGGTCAGCCACGCCTGCCAGCGCACCTTTTTCTTCGAACTGCATTCCCCCTAGGTTGCGAAATAGGCGGTTGGGTCCCAAACGCGTTCCGATGTAGATGTCCAATAAACCGTCGCCGTCATAATCCGCAAGGGCAATGGCATGGTGGTATCCCTCCACGCCGCCGAGTCCACTTGGAACGGACACATCGGTAAAAGCATTTTGGCCTTGAATCGCTCCCCCAAGGGCGCAAATGGCAATGCTCAAGAACGTAAACTTCGTCAGGGTATGCATGCGGTGAGCAATTTACGACCGAGCAGCGGAATGCGGGGTTTTAAGAGGCAGGGGGTGGGTGTTCTGTTCATAACTAAAATACGGCTATTCGTGTGCTGATTTGATGTTTATGTAGAAATTAATTGTATCATAGCCTGGTATTTGTTCCAAGAATGGGTACAAGTAGATTGTTAGGATGGAAGGGCGCAGGGGTGCGCCCTTCTTTCGTTGATTTTCTTGAAAGTTGAAGGAGTGAACAGGAATTGGTGGAAAAGGTTTGGCGTGAATAGAAAAACATCTATATTTGCCCTCCCTTAAACGAGGACATCAGAACATGGCCCATCACAAATCAGCACTGAAGCGCATCCGCTCAGACGAAAAGAAGCGCGATCGCAACCGTTACTACCACAAAACGGCTCGTAACGCCGTTCGCAATTTGCGTTCGATGACAGACGCCAAGGAAGCTGCTGAAGCTCTTCCTAAAGTGGCTTCCATGTTGGATCGCCTTGCGAAGACGAATGTCATCCACAAGAACAAAGCTGCCAACCTTAAATCAAGCCTCGCCGTTCACGTAGCGAAGTTGGCTTAAGCGTTGCGCCTTCTCATATTGGCCTCCTGGTAACAGGGGGCCTTTTTTTGTGCCCAAAATTTGGATGGGATTCATGAGAAGAGAAGAGCGGGGGGGTGAGGCCATGCGGCCGCGTGAACGGTTGCGATTGGAAGGGGCGGAGGTGCTTCATGATGAGGAGCTCTTGGCCATTTTAATCCGCACGGGGCCTGCGGGCCATTCTGCTTTGGATGTTTCAAGGCAGCTTTTGGAATTGGCGGGTGGGCGGTTGGCTGATTTGGGCCGGATGCCGCCCGAGGCTTATTTACTCGTTCATGGCATTGGGTGGGAGCGAGCAGTGGGCTTGTCCGCCGCGATGGAGATTGGCCGGCGACGGGCACAGACCGATTTGGATTGCACGCGCCCCGTGATCACCAGCGCACAAGACGTTTTCATGCGCTTTCGCCACCGGTTGGTGGACTTGAGCCACGAGGAGTTCTGGGTGGTGTTTTTGCGCCGGTCCAATGCGGTTTTGGCAGAATTGTGCATTTCGAGAGGCGGCCTTTCCGGAACCGTAGCGGACCCGAAACTAATTTTTGGCAAAGCACTTGCCTTGCGCGCAGCGGCCATTATTTTGGTCCACAACCACCCTTCTGGAAATCGAAAGCCGAGTGCAGCGGATCGGCAATTGACTCAGGCCATGTGCGCGGCTGGTAAGTTTTTGGATTTGCCGGTTTTGGATCATGTCATCATAGCCCACAAAGGATTTTACAGTTTTGCCGATGCGGGAACGCTGTAAGGCTCACCTGGCTTTGGCGTAACTTGCCGCCATGCGCAAGCTGTTGACCATCATTGGGGCTCGTCCTCAGTTCATCAAGGCTTCGGCCCTGAGTCGGGTTCTACTCGACGAGCGTTGGGGCATTCAAGAGGAGGTGCTGCATACGGGCCAGCACCATGATGAAGCGATGAGTGCAGTGTTTTTTAAGGAATTGGGCATGCACGCCCCCCAGCATAAGTTGCATTTGCAATCGTCTAAGATGGCTGACCGAATGGGCGAGATGATGGCAGGGATTGGTGCAGTTGTTGAGCAAATCCAACCGGATGCCATGTTGGTCTATGGCGACACGGATTCGACGTGGGCGGGTGCATGGGTTGCCAGCCGATTTGGGATTCCACTGGCTCACGTTGAGGCGGGACTTCGCTCCTATGACCGCTCGATGCCTGAAGAGGTGAATCGGGTTTTGACGGATCACGTTGCCAACTGGTTGTTTTGTCCAACCGATGAGGCTTTGAAGAATTTGGCAAGAGAAGGCATCCGTGAAGGCATCATTCGCACGGGCGATTTGCAATGGGACACGGCGACTTGGATGGCCCAGCAGTCGGAGCAGCTTTCACCCGCCGAAGGTGCATTGTTGACGTTGCATCGCCCTTCAAATGTAGACGATGAAAGGCGGCTGAGAGCTTGGGTAGAGGCCATTGAGAATTTAAATCAACGTGTGTTTTTCCCTGTTCACCCTCGCACAGAAGCGGCATGCCAACGCATTTGGGGAGCGAACTGGTCAACGCACCTGAAGGATAGGGGATTTCATGTGTCAGGCCCCTTGGGTTACCAAGCCCTCATCGACCGAATTCGATCCGTCCGTGCGGTAATCACCGATTCGGGTGGTTTGCAGAAAGAGGCTTATGGATTTCAGAAGCCATGCATCGTGGTGCGCCCTGTCACCGAATGGGTGGAACTGGTTGAGGTTGGAGCTGTCCGACTTTGTGAAAATCCGGCAGATTTGGCTGGAGCCTGGAAATGGGTTCGAAATGCTCCGAGTCCTCCCGTGGGATTGTATGGGGAAGGACAAGCTGCGATTGAAATTGCCCAAGCGCTCAGTGAAACGTCATGGCGGTAACGGTTCGTTTGGCAAAAGGGGTGCAGACGCCAAGGCATGCCTATGCATTCGATCTGGTTTTTCGGGTCATTCTTCAGCAGGAATGGAGGTGGGCAGATGGCGGAGATCCGGATGTCGTTTACGGAGGAAATGTTCCCGATTCAGGCCTTCTTTCCGGCACTGAACGCATCTTGACGCCCCCATTAAATCGATGGGGTCCCTGGCTTTTGCCATTTGTTGTTGGTGGTAAATTGGATCCGTTTTCCTTCGCTTTTTGGATGGCAACGCGCATGGAGGAATGGACATCGGAAAACCGCGACGTGCATGGCCGTTTTAAGGCGTCAGCCACGTGGTCCGCGCAACAAGGTTCGTTGGAACGGCCTGTCGTCGATGAGGTGGTCTTGAAATGGGCCAGCGGATTCCTCGCACCTTTTTCACTTCGCAATGAGAAGCCATTCGAATGGTGGGCAACCATCGACCTTGACAATGCATTTGCATACCGGCACAAGCCTCTTTATAAAACGTTAGGTGGTGCAGTTCGGGATGCAATTTTGGGTCGATGGACGCAGCTCATGGAACGGGGTCAAGTGCTTTTGAATAAGCGGGAGGAT
>DAISXU010000028.1:0-3297 GCA_036825655.1 Flavobacteriales bacterium
TGAGCTATGTAGAAGTTGAAGTGACGGGCCCCAACCGCGACTTGCACTCGGGCCTATACGGAGGAGCAGCGCCCAACCCCATCAACATCCTGTGCGAGATGATCGCCTCTTTGAAGAACGAGGACCAACGCATCCTGGTGGAAGGATTTTATGATGAGGTGGTGGAGCTCAGTGAGGCGGAGCGCAAGGCCATGGCTGAGGCACCTTTTGACGAATCAGAATACAAGCGAAGCATCGACATTGGAGCCGTCGAAGGCGAAGCTGGATACAGCCCTGCCGAGCGCATGAGCATCCGACCTACGCTGGATGTGAATGGAATTTGGGGCGGATACACGGGAGATGGAGCCAAGACAGTCATCGCCAGCAAGGCTTATGCAAAAATTTCCATGCGTTTGGTCCCTCATCAAGATCCAGAGACCATCACTGCCCTTTTTGTCGAGCATTTCAATCGCATTGCTCCTCCATCGGTGAAGGTGAAAGTCACTCCCATGCACGGTGGACAGCCTGCGGTAACCCCTACGGATTCTAAAGCTTATCAGGCCGCTGCTAAAGCGATGGAGGAGACCTTTGGCCGGGTGCCAGTTCCGTTCCGTGGTGGAGGTTCCATCCCTATTGTGGCCAGCTTTGAGCAGATTTTGGGCCTGAAAACGGTTTTGATGGGCTTTGGTTTGGACAGCGATGCCATTCATTCACCCAACGAACATTATGGCGTTTTCAATTACTTCAAGGGGATTGAGACGATTCCTTTGTTCCACAAGCACTTTGCCGCGTTGCATTCTGAGGCATGAGAATCTTCTTGTCTTTGATGTTCGCGATTGCCTTGAGTGGTTGCTATCAGGAACTGGAGGTTAGGGAGGTGGCAGGATTGACCGATGGAAATTTGACCCTCCAGGGTTTTCAAGGAGTCGTCACCGTCCGGCTCTACAATCCCAATGCTTACAGCGTTCGAGCTTTGGAAAGTGATGTCATTTTGTATGTGCAAGATCGGAAGGTAGGTCGGGTTGAACTCGTTGGTCCCGTTTTGCTTCCCAAGCACGAGGAATCGACGTTTTCCTTGCAAGTCGAAAGCGAGCCAGGAGCTTTAGGAGATGTGTTAAAGAATGAACTCATGGGTTTTATATTGGGTGGTAAAGTGGAATTGCGGGCCGAGGGATCGGTCAGGGGAAAGGCTTGGGGCATTCCCGTTACAGTCCCTGTGAAGTCAGTAGAATCGATAGGATTGACAAAATGATGTACCGAATTTTTGGTTTTTGTGTGGTGATCGGGTTGTTTTCCCCCTTGGCGTCTGCACAGGATGTCGCAGCTTATTTGGAAGGGATGCAGGTTCGCCACATTGGTCCAGGCACGATGAGTGGTCGCGTGACCGCTTTGGCCGTTGAACGTGACCGACCAGCAGTCATTTATGTGGGAACGGCCAGTGGAGGTCTTTGGAAAAGCCAAAGTGCAGGGGCAACTTGGACCCCGCTGTTCGACGAGCAACCTACCCAGAGCATTGGATCGGTCGCCTTGGCGCCATCGAATCCGGATGTTATTTGGGTAGGAACGGGTGAGGGCAATCCACGGAATTCGCACTCTTCTGGCCAGGGGGTTTATCGGAGCATCGACGGTGGAAATTCGTGGGAGTGCATGGGCCTCACCGGGACCCGGAATGTGCACAGGATCATCATCCACCCTACAGATCCTTCTACGGTGTATGTTGGAGCGACAGGGTCGGCTTGGTCTGCGAATCCCGAGCGTGGTGTATTCAAGACGAGCAACGGCGGCCAGAGTTGGGAACACGTTCTTTCGGTCAATGATACCACGGGCGTTGCGGAGATGATCATGGATCCCTCGAATCCGGACAAGCTGTTTGTGGCCATGTGGAGTTTTCATCGGGAGCCTTGGTTTTTCACGAGCGGTGGGGAAGGAAGCGGCCTCTATGTGACACACAACGGGGCCGAATCGTGGGACCGATTGGACGAAGAGTCTGGCTTGCCAGCAGGGCCATTAGGTCGAATGGGTCTGGCCATGAGCCCTGCTAACCCTGATGTGGTTTATTGCTTGGCCGAGTCTGAATCAGGTACGGGTTTGTACCGCTCCAACGATGGGGGAGTGAAGTGGTCCTTGGTCCAAGATCAATCCGTTGGCAATCGCCCCTTCTACTATGCGGAATTGCATGTGGACCCCACAGATCCCAATCACCTCTTCAACCTCTATAGCATGGTGGATGAGAGCACGGATGGCGGGCGATCCTTTGAGACCATTCTCCCTTACAGTGGGGTTCATCCCGATCACCATGCTTTTTACATCCACCCGGATGACCCTGAATTCATGATGGACGGGAATGATGGGGGCTTGAACATCAGCCGAGATGGAGGAAAGACCTGGGATTTCGTAGAAAATTTACCGTTAGGGCAATTTTATCACATTGCTATAGACAATGCCACTCCCTATCGGATCTACGGTGGCATGCAAGACAATGGTTCGTGGGTAGGACCAAGTGAGGTGTGGCACGTTGGAGGCATTCGCAATGAGGACTGGCAAGAAGTGCTGTTCGGGGATGGGTTTGATGTGCAGCCCATTGATGAACATGCGGTCTACGCCATGTACCAAGGCGGATCACTTTCCCGGGTTGACCTTCGCACAGGTCATTCTCAGGGAATTCAGCCTGTAAGGCCCGATTCTGTGCCGCTCCGTTTTGCATGGAATGCCGCGCTCAGTTTGGACCCCTTAGACCAAAACGGAGTGTATTTTGGATCTCAATTCCTCCATTATTCGCCAGACCGAGGCGCTTCTTGGACGGTGATGAGTCCGGATTTGACGACCAACGACCCCACCAAGTTGCACCAAGCAGAGTCAGGTGGATTGACCATTGATGCCACCCAAGCTGAAAATCACTGCACCATCTTGTGCATCGCTCCAGTGGATCGGGACGAGGTTTGGGTGGGCACAGATGACGGAAGGTTACAGCACACCCAAGACGGTGGAAAAACATGGCGTGATCATGGGTTGGACATTAAGCGCTTTCCCGAAGGAGCGTGGATTCCACAAATTCATGTGAGCCCACATCGGTCGGATGAGGTGTACGTTGTAGTGAACGACTACCGCAGGGGCAATGACGAACCTTTCCTTTTCCGCACCACCGATGGTGGGGAATCCTGGGATCGCTTGGTCCTCGATGGCAGCGGCGTGCGTGGGCATGCTTTGTCTGTTGTGCAAGACCCGGTGGCAGAGTCGCTGTTGTTTTTGGGGACTGAAGGAGGGTTGTACGTGGGCTTTGACCGGGGGGTAAATTGGCGCCATTGGACCCACGATTTT
>DAISXU010000028.1:3307-10008 GCA_036825655.1 Flavobacteriales bacterium
TCCCCGTTCGAGACATGGTCATCCATCCGGAATGGGGAGATTTAATTTTAGGGACTTTCGGAAGAGCGGCTTACGTCATGGATGATTTGGCCCCCTTGCGCGCTCTCGCTGCAGAGGGAAATGAAGTTTTATCATCAGGGTTGAGGGCATTCAAGCCCCGCGATGCCTTTTCGGTAAACTATTCCCGCCCTCCAGGTTCTCGTTTTCCTGGCGATCCTATTTGGGAGGGGCCGAATCGCCCCTCAGGCGCAAACTGGCCCTACTTCATTCAACCTGACACAGCGGAAGCCTACGGAAAGAACGACTTGCTGACATTCATTCTGGATGCTTCCGGAGACACCATTCGGCGCATGGAGTGGGATGTGGAGCCCGGACTGAATCAAGCACGATGGAACTTGAGAACGGATGGCGTACACTGGCCAGAATTGTCTGTTCGCGGGGCGGATGTGGAAGTGCCAGGGAGTGGTCCAGTTGCGTTGCCAGGCACCTATCAAGTCATCATGGAATTGGGCCAAAATCGTTCTTCTCAAGAGTTAGTCATTCGTCCAGATCCCCGTGTTCCTTTTGATGGAGTCGCAGCGGGGGTGGCATTCGAACATGTCCAATCGTTGGCGGAGACCATTGCCACGGCAGATGCAGCGTTGCAATTCGTTGCGAAGGCTTTCAAAGTGATCGACGCGGTGTCCCCATCTTGGTCTCACTTGTCCTCGTCCGAGCGTGATTCGCTCAATGAAATTACCGACTCCTTGCGAACTGCTCTGCGGGAAGTGCAGGAGATGTGGACCTTGCCATCAGACTTCAAAGGCTACGACCATGTGACACGGAGGATGAGTGATGACTTGTGGAATGCTATGGGGTTGGTTGAAGAAGGACACATCCCGGGAGCCAATGCGATTCGAGCAGCACAAGTTGCTGAAGACCAAGCTTTAAAATTGGAGTCAGCGGTGGATGACGTTTACGATGGGATTTGGCTCCGCTGGTTGGCGGCTGTCCATGCAACCGATCGTTCGCCTGCCCGCCTCCTCAACTTCATTGGAACGTCAACATCTAACTGAGTCAACTTGACTTGAAGCTGAGCTTCATTCCTGCTTGAATGGCCATGTTCATGAGGAAGTTGTCCCACCTCAGCACGGGCGCTTGGGGGCGCTCACTGATGGGCAAAGCACTTTGACTGATCCTGATCTCCAAGGCCAATGCATCCGTGTACTGGACTCCTGCGATGGCCATCAAGCCCAAGTCGTATCGCTTCAATGAAGGGGTTGTGAGTGGTGTGTAGCCTGTGCTGAAAAAATCCTCCTCTGCGTTCAATAGGACGCTGGGTTGAATGCCAACCCCAAACCACCACCAGTCTTGAGGGTCCCATAAACGAGCAATGGGAATGTCCAGGTAAGTGAACCGATACCTCCAGGTGTTGTAATCGCCCGCTTTGGGGTTGGGAACCCTGCGGCTGCCTTTTTGGGTGTAAATCAATCCCCATTCCCAGCGCTGATTATCCCTTGATATTTCGAGAAGCGGTCCGGCCGTGATGCCCCATTTGTTGAACCCTGCCACTCCATCCCCATGAATCTGGCTGGTGCAAATTCCAGCGTATAAGGACCCTTTGAATCTCAGGGGTGCTTGTGCCGTTATCCCCCCCAACACGACCACGAATGATGACACCACCAACCCCAGTCTAGCCATGCGAGTCATTCTACGGGGTGAATTTCAGCCACATTGATCACGTCACCTTCTGCATTGGTTGCGACCGCTAGCACCGTAGCATTTTCGGCAAGCCACTCATTGGGCCAGTCAAAAGTGAAGGATGCCGTTGCAGTCTCGTTGATGGACATCCCATCCCCGAGATCACCAAAACTCAGTCCCATGGGGCCACTCAGTGATCCCCGGAGAACATGATTGAATTCGTAGTCTTCTACAACGGAAGGTGTAGCGCTGTAATCGAGCTGGTAATCGATGATGTGGGACTCGAGAATGAGCACGGCCAAATTAATGGCCGAGCCGTCATCGGACATCGCCTGCCCAAACACATGCACATTGAGGTGGTTGTTCCCAGGCACATACGCGGCGCTGCCTTCAAGGTGAAGTTGGGGGGAGGCGCCGAGTGCGGCATTGACTTCACCTTCCCATTGAGCAGGGGCAAAGAAATTTCCAGCATTGGGCAAGCGGTTGATCCGCCCAAGTGGGTTGGCTTGAAATTCCAGTTGATTCCAATACACATCCCCTTCTTCTGTCGTCCAATCCGTATCGAAATGATCGCCATCCGTGGCCGCTAAATTGCCCGCATGAATGGCCATTACCGAAACACGGTCATCCGCTTCGGCAAGGTCCTCGGCAATGATCGCAGCGTTGGGGCAATTCCCGCATTGATGGGCCGTGAAGTCTTCAATAAGAACACGTTGAATGGCGGCATCTACTTGCTCAAAACTAGGAGGGTCTCCGTACAAGTCGGAACGGTAGCCAGTAGGTTGCGGAACTACGGGGTCATCAATGACATCGCAACGATTGAGCAGCAGGGCGATAGATGCAACTCCTAAGGTCCTGAATATCGTCTGTGGCTTCAACATAACAAGGCAATTTTCTTGGTTTCGAATATACGAAGCAAGTCAGGGAGGCAAGGCCATAAAAAAACCGCACTCCCAGCGGAGTGCGGTTTCCAATGTTAAATTGTAAAGCGATTACTGCTTTGTGATGCGCAAGGTGTGGGTCTCACCAGCAGCCTCAACAGCTACCATGTAAACACCAGCTTCGAGTGAGCTCATATCGAGCACTTGACGCTGCTCACCTGCAGGAAGTGTTCCCAAGTTCACATTCATTACGCGAGCACCAACGAGGTTGTAGACCGTGATGGCCGCAGCTCCTGCGTTAGGCAAGTTGAATGAGATGTTTGCGTTGTTCACAACTGGATTTGGGTAAACCTCCATGGTGGTTTCCAACGCAACTTCCTCTACACCAACGTTGACCGAGGTAACTTCCAATCCGGCAGCAGCTTCAGCGAAGTTGTAGGATCCTCCGTAAGACCAAATCGTTGATGAAACTTCGATGTTGTCGTCGTAGGTTTCAACCATAGCTGAACCGTTGACGGCACCACCGCCCCACTGAGAACCGAAGAGGCCATCGCCATAGGCGTCATACATCTTGAAGGAGTAACAACCAGTGCTTGGTACAGAAACCCACCAGAAGTACTCGGTCAAGTTGCCCAAAGAACCTTGCGCTACGCTTCCGTAAACCGTTCCTGCACCATCTACAATCTCCCATCCAGTTTCTTCACCCCAGTTGTCGGTGGTGATGGAAACCTTGATGAGTGAAGTGCCTGCAGCGGCAGCGGCAACGGAAACAGCAGCGTCTGAAGACCACGCTTCACCGTTCACAGAATAAAGTGAAATCTCAACGTCACCCGTTGCGGTGTAGCTTCCGCAATCAACAGAAGTCGTAGCACCTGGAGCCAAAGAACCGGTCCATTCTACGTCTGCCTGTGCGGTACCCGCAACACTCACAGAGAAGGTGGCAGCTGTCACGTCGGCAGAACCGAAGTTGGTCATGTCTACCATTGCTGTCCATCCATCAGAACATGCTACGAAGTCACCGGAGTAATCCACCAATGGAGCTGCTCCTGTGATGTCATTTGAGCAATCAGCGAAAGCCATGGCCACGTGATCTTCGAAAGATGCTTGGCCAGACTCCACCAAAATTCCATCAGGGCAGATGGTGTAGATGGTGGGGTAGTATGCGCCTTGGTAATCATCGAACACAGAACCCATGTTGTCAACAATTGGATACGTAGTTCCGGCAGTCCAGTCACCCGCTGTAGCAGTTCCGGTACCGTGAAGGTCGGCATCCGTAGTTGTGTCGTCTCCCTCGAAGAAGAAAACAACCAAATCGTTGGTGCCGTTAGGTCCAAAGGTGTCGTGGAGGTCGCGCAAAATGTGCGTGTTGTGGTAGTTCCAGCAAGGGCCACACCACGTTGCAGAAAAATCAACAATGACGGTCTTGCCATCGTCCAACAAGGATTGGAGGTTCCATTCGGTACCGTCAAGATCGGTGACCGTCCAATCTGGGGCAATGCTGCCATCTGGCAATTGCGCGAATGCTGACGTTCCAATTAGGAGCGCAGCGAGAAGAGCGTAAAAATGCTTCATTTAATAAAGGTTGGTTGGTTTGCAATTTTGCACGACTAAAATAAAGGAAAATTCATCATTTTGATGCATTTCCTTGATGTTCATCTCATTCTTCTGAGTGTTTGAGCCTCAGAACCGCGTGGTGAAGCTGACTTCGAACCCATTGGATGCAGGTACAGCTCGGCAAACGCCGCCGATGCAGAAAATCCCTTCCCTGCGCTTTCCGTACCCGAGGGCGAGTCGATGCGCACCGTTGATGTACCCGACTGTCCCGAAGAGGTAGTGCACCCTCGAAGCTTCCACTGAATTGCCGAAATTGTACTGGTCAATGACGCTGGCAAACCAATGTGGACTCCACGTATACTCAGCGAGTACGGTGGCCCAGTCGCCCTTGTCTTGCTCCGTGAACAACGCTTGGAATTCAGTCCGCAAACTCTGTCTTTTGGCCGTTTTCACTTGCGTCTCAATCACGTGGATGTCTGCGTAGACAATTCCCTTAAACGTAGTTGTTACGGGTGTCGCGAGGGTGTTGAATTGAAAGTTGAAATAGCTGTATTTGAGCTTCCAATTTTTGTTCAGTTTGCGCTCTACGCGGATGTTCAAATCCCGGACAAATTTTGTCCGTCCAAACCCCCAGCTGTTCCGCTCATAGCCATCAATCAACGCATTGCGTCCAGTGAATCGAGTCGTGTCCAGCGCATTCGCTGCGGCATAGCCGAGGGCGATTTTCGTCCCGTATTGCCCTCCCAGTCGGGTGTCGCGCGGAATTTGGTAATAGACTTCAGCGCTGGCACTTGATTCGCCGCTGACCACGGTCGCGTAAGGGTACAAAGTGGCCGCCAAATTGTAGGTATGTTGCTTGGTGATGGCAGGGATGTAACTCACCGGGACATCGAATAGGAGCAGGTCTCGATCCGCTCGAAAGCTCATGTTGTCCACGGTTTTGGCATTCAAGCTGATTCCAAGTCCGCGTTGGGAATACCCGAACGATGCCAGCAAGGCTTCTCCCCCTCGGTAGACATACCCGTTGTCTGCGCTTGGGTCGTTGATTTTCCCGCAATATTCCAAATCGCCAACCCATCCGCCTCGTTGCAGACCCAATCGATAGGACCAAGCCCCGACGTTCTGTGGCAACTCAAGGACCAAGGTATCCTTGATGATGGAGCCACCAGGTTGAAATCTGGAAACGAAGGACGCTCCTAATTTCACGCGCATGTCGTTTTCTGCAAATCGAGGAATGAGTTCATTGAGGTCAATTTCTCCGTCCAGAGCTCGAATCAAGTTGGGGGAGTTGATCAAGCGCGAGTCGAAATCCAACCGCATGCGACCATACATCGCCTTGACTTGAAGCCCCTTGATTGGAGTTAAAATCAATCGAAACCCATCCAAAGCGTTGTCAATGCCCAATGCACGTGCTTCGTAGCTCCGCAACACCACGCCACTCCCAAACTGTTCGTAGAAATTTCCAATTGTCACGTCGACCCCAGCTTCCCGGTCGGCATACCGCGCATAACGGTAGCCAACCCCTGTGCCTTTGAAGCGACCGGGAAAGCCAATCACGGCATTCAAATAGGACTCATACCGCATGCCAGCGCTGAAATTGCCGCGCTGGTAAAGCAGGTTTCCGTAAGCGTTGTAACCAGTTTTTTCCGGTGGAACAACTGCGCCAATTAGGCTGTCTTCGGCATAGGATTGCCAAAGTATTTGCACGTTTCCGGAGATGCGGCCTGGGTCATCGTCTCCCTGAGCCCACGCTCCGGCGACTGCTCCCAGGAAGCATGCTGTTGCAAGGACGATGGACCTCAACATCATTCCACAAGTTTCAGCAATTCTTCATAGACCTCTTCCTCATCACCATCTGCGTAGTTGTTGTGCTGCCAAATGATTTGGCCTTCTGAATTGACCAAAAACGTGTGGGGAACATTGATTACTCCCATGGAACGCGCAAAATCTTGGTTGGGATCAAGTAAAACGGTGTAGTCCCACATCGCACTGTTGACGTAAGGGGCCACGCGGTTCTTGCTGCGTTGGTCGTCGATGCTCACGGCCACAATTTCCACCCCTGTTTCTTCTTGCCAGTCGGGGTAGAGCTCCAGGTAGTTGTTCAACTCGCGCTTGCAAGGGCTGCACCAAGTGGCCCAGAAGCAGAAAAGCGTAGGTCCTTCATGTTGACTCCAAACATCGCCGGTATCGACAGTTTTCCCAGCGAGGTCTATGAGGGCCACGGAAGGAACTGATTGTTGAGCGAAACCCATTGTCATCCAGCTGGATAAAAGGGCTACAGCAACCAACTTGAATGCGGAAGAATGATCGATATGTTTCATAATGATTTCACAGGTCGGGCGAATGTACGGAATTCCTCGGATGCGGTTGTCGCAGTCGTCGTATCTTGGCCATCATGAATCGTACCAAAACTTTCTGCTTAGCCATCCTGTCGCTGTTTGCATTTACGGGCACTGAGGCTTTTGGCCAAATCACTTTCATCAACCCCGTGGACACGGTTGTAGGATACCTCGATGTTCCTGAGGATGATGAGCTTTCCATTCATTGGGACGCCGAAAACACGAGTGAAGACACTTTGGTCTTGAT
>DAISXU010000028.1:10018-22639 GCA_036825655.1 Flavobacteriales bacterium
ATTTTCGTGGATACCATTTCACCATTCAATTACCCTTATGTGGCCAATGGAGAAGGGGCGTATGAGCGTTTCTGCTGGGGACCTTTGTGTTACAATTTTGGGTCGAATAGTTCTTCCATCAATCCTGCGATGCTGGTGACCATGCCTCCCGGAGCCATCGATACGACACTCGTGACCGATTATTACCACAACGGCCATGCTGGAATCTCCACCCTGCGGTACTGCTTGCATGGTTTGAATGAGGACCCCGAGTCGGGCACGTGCTTTGACATTACCTACCGCATCGAGCAAGCGTTTTCAGTGCCAAACCTACTGCAAACGGTGGTCATGACTCGCTTGACCAACGACCGCTGGTCGTATGATTTGGGCTTAGAAAACGAAGGGCGATTCCGTTTAGTGGACATGCAGGGTCGGCAAGTTTACTCAGTCAATTTGAGGGGTGTTTCGGGTTCGTTCCAAGTTCCCCTGTTTGAGCTGAGCACTGGGGCGTACATCGCTGTGCTTGAAGGGGGTTCCGGAAGCCGTTCTTCCCAAACGGTGTTCATTCACGGCCATTGATTGGAATGGATCTGAGCGATCTGGATTCCGCGGCACTTGAATTCCTCTTCCGAGGTTAGTTGCACACTCAACGAGATTTGCTGACTTTTGCGGGCTCATGAACCCATCCAATAAACAAGAGGCGCTGGATTACCATTCGCGCGGCAGACGAGGCAAGATTGAGGTCGTTCCGACCAAGCCTTACAGTTCGCAGCGCGATTTGAGCTTGGCCTACAGCCCCGGGGTTGCCGAGCCATGTTTGGCCATTGCGGCGAACAAAGAGGATGTTTACAAATACACCGCTAAAGGGAACCTGGTAGCTGTGATTTCTAACGGAACGGCGGTGTTGGGCTTGGGGGACATTGGCCCAGAAGCGAGCAAACCCGTCATGGAGGGAAAGGGCGTTTTGTTCAAGGTTTTTGCCGACATCGATGTGTTTGACATCGAAGTGGATGCCTCGGATGTAGATGCGTTTGTCAACACGGTCAAAGCCATTGCTCCGACTTTTGGTGGAATTAACCTGGAAGATCTCAAGGCACCAGAGGCTTTTGAGATAGAGCGTCGGCTCAAGGCGGAGTTGAACATTCCAGTAATGCACGATGACCAGCACGGCACCGCCATCATTTCTGCAGCGGCCTTGCTCAATGCATTGGAGCTTGCAGATAAGCGGATGGACGAAGTGCGCATTGTAGTGAGTGGTGCTGGTGCAGCAGCCATGTCTTGTTTGGATTTGTATGAACAGCTCGGTGTCAAGACCGAACACATCGCCGTGTTCGATTCGAAGGGGCACATCCACCAAGGACGAAATGGTTTGGACGACCGAAAAGCGCATTTTGCATCTCCAGTGGCCTTTGCGGATTTGAAGACGGCTCTTGAGGGCGCAGACGTGTTCTTGGGTCTGAGCAAAGGCGGTTTGTTGACAGGGGAAGATCTGAAATTGATGGCGGACAATCCGGTGGTGTTTGCCTTGGCAAATCCGGAGCCCGAGGTTCCTTATGACGAGGCCATTGCCTCCAGAGAGGATGTCATCATGGCGACGGGTCGATCCGACCATCCCAACCAGGTCAACAACGTTTTGGGTTTCCCATACATCTTTAGGGGTGCCTTGGATGTGCGTGCAACAGGAATCAATGACGCCATGAAATTGGCGGCCGTGCGCGCCATTGCGGAGCTCGCGAAAGAAAATGTACCGGATGAGGTGTCCTCCGCCTACGGCCACCAGTCGCTTGCCTTTGGTCGGGATTTGATCATTCCGAAGCCACTCGATCCGAGGTTGATCACCACCGTTGCGCCCGCCGTGGCGAGGGCTGCTATGGAATCAGGAATTGCCAAGGAGCCCATCGGCGATTGGGAGCAGTACGATGCGCAGTTGCGTGCTCGAATTGGCAACGACAACACGTTCTCCAGGACGATTGCCGAACGTGCGCGAAAAGCGCCGAAGCGTGTGGTGTTTGCAGAAGCAGATAATTACAAGGTGTTGAAGGCTGCAGAGCAAGCGGTTGATGAAGGCATCGCTACGCCCATCCTTTTGGGGAGAAGGTCGAAGATTGAAGCACTCATTGAGGAGTTCAACTTGGAATTGCCTCACGTCGAAATCATTGACCCAAGATCAGATGCCGTTGCGGAGCAGCGGGTGGAATTTGGTTTGGAATTGCATGCCGTTCGAAAGCGCAAGGGATTGACCACCCGGGAAGGTGAACGGTTGATGCGCCAGCGAAATTATTTCGGCGCGATGTTGGTCAAAACAGGTCGAGCGGATGCACTGATCAGCGGATTGACCCGCACGTATCCGAAAGTAATTAGGCCTGCATTGCAGGTTCTCGGCAAAGCACCTGGTGTGATGAAGGTGGCAGGGATGTACATCGTCATCACGAAGAGAGGCCCCATGTTTTTTGCTGACACCACAGTAAACGTAGACCCCACTGCAGAAGACATTGTAGCCATTACGGTATTGACAGCGGAAGCTGTACGTAAGCTGAGAATTGTCCCTCGGATTGCCCTTTTGAGCTATTCCAATTTCGGGTCTTCAGGAGGGTCGGGCGCCAGCAAAATGGCTGAGGCCGCCCGCTTACTTCGCGAGCGCCATCCGGATTTGATTGTGGACGGTGAAATCCAGGCGAATTTCGCACTCAATGAGGAGTTGCTTTCAGAGTCGTTCCCCTTTTCGACCTTGCATGGGCGCCAAGTGAATACCCTGATTTTCCCTAACCTCAGCGCAGGAAATATTGCATACAAGCTGCTTCAAGAAATGGCAGGATTGGAAGCGCAAGGTCCTGTTTTGCTGGGAATGCAGAAGCCATTCCACATCTTGCAAATGGGATCCTCTGTTCGAGAAATTTTGGATATGATTCGGTTGGCAGTTGTCGACGCTCAAAACTCCAACAACGTATGATTCATCACCTCAAAGGCAGGCTCATTGAGAAACACCCCACCCATGCCATTGTGGAGTGCGGAGGTGTGGGCTATTGGGTGAACATCAGCCTTACGACTTTTGAGCGGTTAGGAGGGGGGGAGGACCTTCAAATTTTGACGCACTTGGTGGTGCGAGAGGATGCACAGATTTTGTACGGCTTTGCAGATGCAGAGGAGCGCGAGTTGTTTCTGGCGTTGTTGGGTGTGAGCGGTGTGGGGGCAAGCACTGCTCGCATGATATTGAGCGCCATGGATGCCTCGACAGCGCGTTCTGCAATCCAGTCGGGTGATGTTCAGGCGATGAAGGCTGTGAAGGGAATTGGAGCCAAAACAGCTCAGCGCATCATTGTGGATCTTCAAGATCGATTGGGTTCGGAAGCGTCTGTTTCCGGAATAAATGGAAAAAACGGAGGGGGTTCAAACAATAATGCCCGGTTGGATGCGTTAACAGCCCTGACCACGCTGGGCTTTGAACGGGCCCGGTGCGAACGAACTTTGGACGCAATCATCACAGAGTCTTCTGCTGCTTTGGCGGTAGAGAACTTAATCAAATTGGCCTTGAAGCGGTTGTAAGATGGGAAAGAATCGCAGAGAATTGGGCTTGGAAGGCCACTTCAAAAACGCCGCATGGATGTTGGTGTTTTCGGTATGTGCTATCGCGTCGGTTTCATCGCAAACCGATTCTACATCCATCGACTTGCCCTTCCCATTTGGAGGAGAGAATGCGTTCAACCCCACAGAGTCACCAGCTGGTTTTGACTTCAATTGGCCTTCGAACATTCATTACCAGGTAGTTTACGACGAATTGACAGGTCAATACGTGGTCCAGCAAACCATTGGGGACACGCTCGAATACCGTCCTTCGACCTACTTCACCTTGGATGAGTACTTGGAATTCGACATGCAAGGCAACTTGTCAGAATATTGGGACAACCTGCAATCCGAAGAGGATGAAGCGGAAAGGGCTTTTGCACCGAAGTTGACCGTGAACAGCGATTTGTTTGAGTCCATTTTTGGCTCCAATGAGATTGAAATCAAACCCCAAGGTTCTGCCGAACTGACTTTTGGTTTGAACATGTCCAACACGGAAAATCCCCGGATTCCAGAGCAACAACGGAGGATCACTACGTTCAATTTTGACCAACGCATCCAGCTCAATATCGGTGGTAGCATTGGCGATAAAATTGAATTAGGGACCCAATACAACACGGAGGCACTCTTTGATTTTGAGAATCAAATGAACATCGGGTTTCAGGGTGAGGAAGACGACATCATGAAAAATGTGGAAGCAGGCCACATCTCCATGCCGCTTCCGGGCACCCTGATCACCGGAAGCCAAAGTTTGTTTGGTGTCAAATTGGAGACGCAATGGGGCCGGCTGTACAACACGACGGTCTTGTCGCAGCAGAAAGGAGAGCGGAAGGAAATTGCAGTTGAAGGGGGGGCACAGACCCAGCCTTTCGACATCCGAGCAGATGATTACGAGGCGAATCGCCACTTTTTTCTGTCGCAGTACTTCGTCGATGCTTACGATGTGGCCATGCGGAGCCTGCCAGTTCCTAACTCAGGTGTGAACATTACGCGGGTTGAGGTATGGGTTGTGAACATGCAAGCGAACACCCAGGATGTGCGTAACGTGCTGGCGTTTACCGACTTGGCGGAGCATGAAAGCTACATCTCATCCAACTTATCGGTGCCGCAACTGGTCGATGGTCCAGACGTGGTTCCCACGAATTTGCGCAATCCATCCAACAAGAACAACGAGTTGTTTGACCAAATGGTCAATGACCCCGATGTGATGGGCTTTACCGGTTCCATAGCTGCCATTGGTAACATGGGGCTTGGATTGAATCAAGGGGTTCACTTCGAGCGGGTGGGGAATGCACGGAAGCTAGCCGCAACCGAATTCACCTACAACAACCGATTGGGTTTCATTTCCTTGCGTCAGGCCCTCAACAACGCGGAGGTTTTGGCGGTGGCCTATGAATACACCTTGAACGGAGAAACCTACAAAGTGGGAACCCTTTCGCAAGATGGATTCGTCGCGCCCGATGCGTTGGTGCTGAAAATGCTGAAGTCTTCAGTGACCCAAGTTCGATTGAGCAACAACGACCAAGCCCCCCTTTGGAGGACCATGATGAAAAACGTCTATTCCATGCAGGCGTTTGGTGTTTCGAAGGAGGAATTCCGGTTGGATTTGTGGTACAACGATCCATCCACAGGAGTGGATTTGAATTACATCCCCCGGGAGCCGTTGGATGGCACCTTGCTTTTGCAACTTCTTGGGATGGACCGATTGGACATCAATGGCCAGTCGGTTCAAGATGGGGTCTTCGATTTCGTTGACAACGCGGCTACGGCAGGTGGAACCATTGAGAGCCAAAGCGGCAGAATTTTCTTCCCCTCAACCGAGCCATTTGGGTCGAATTTGAAAAGGGAGATTGAAGAACGAGTTGACGATGAGGATTTGGCCAATTCATTGATCCAAACCATTGTTTTTCAAGCACTTTATGACAGCACGAAAACGGCAGCCCAGCAGATACCTGCTCTAAATCGCTTCCGCATCAAGGGGCAATTCCAAAGTCAAACCAGCTCGGAAATCGCATTGAATGCACTCAACGTGCCCGAAGGGTCGGTCACGGTGACGGCTGGAGGAGTGCGGTTGATTGAGAACCAAGACTACACGGTGGACTACAATTTGGGCCGCGTCAGAATCATCAATGACGGCCTGCTCTCGTCTGGTCAAACCATTAAAGTCAGTCTGGAAAGTAACTCGCTCTTCAACATCCAGACGAAAACCATGCTGGGGACGCGATTTGATTACATCGTTAGCGATGACCTCACCTTCGGAGCCACTGCTTTGAATCTGAGAGAGCGGCCCCTAACGCAGAAGGTGAACATCGGGAATGAACCAGTGAACAACTCGATTCTGGGTTTGGATTTTGCTTGGCAAACGGAAAGCCAATTGCTTACAGAAATCATTGATAAGCTTCCGTTCTATGAAACCACCGCGGCCTCGTCCATTGATGTTTCTGCCGAAGGGGCTTACCTGATTCCCGGACACAGCCGGGCAGTAGGCGATCAAGGGAATGCCTACGTCGATGATTTTGAGGGAAGCCAAAGCGCCATTGACATTCGGTCGGTTTCCAGGTGGTTCTTGGCGTCGACTCCACGGCTTCAGAACAATTTGTTTCCTGAGGGGCAGTTGGAGGACAGTTTGGTCAGCAACTACAACCGCGCTCAACTGAGCTGGTACACCATCGACCCACAATTCTTCCGCGGGTCGGGCTTGCAGGATGGGCAGGTTTCTGCCGAAGTGAAGAGCGACCACAGATCACGGGAGGTTTTGGAGGGTGAGGTGTTTCCCAATCGGGAATTGCCCACGGGAACACCGCCCAATACGCCGACGTTGGATTTGACATTCCGACCTGATGTGCGGGGACCTTACAATTATGATCTTCCTCAAGGCGCCAACGGATTATCTGCTGGACTGGCTGCGGATGGCAGCTTGAACGAGCCAGAATCCAGGTGGGGCGGAATCCAACGTGCCTTGACCACAACGGACTTTGAGTTGGCCAACATTGAATACGTTCAATTTTGGTTGATGGACCCGTTCAATGAGGATTCGGACAACAACACCGGTGGTGATCTGTATTTCAACTTGGGAAACATTTCGGAAGACGTTCTCAACGACAGCCAATTGAGTTATGAGAACGGATTGCCCTCAGAAAGCACCCCCGATTTGCCTGTATTGGAGTCCATTTGGGGGCTATATCCAGATCCTTCAACCTTCAATGTGGTCAATGCTTTTGACAACTCTTCGGGTTCGTATGTTCAGCAGGATGTGGGCCTCGATGGTCTGCCAGATGCGGACGAGCAAGTGCATTTTGCTGATTGGCTCGAATCCTTGACCGATTGGTTGGATCCAGAAGCGCTTGGCAGTTTCCAAGATGACCCCTCAGCGGACAATTTCCGCTATTTCCGGAATCCTGAGGCGCAGGCCAATGAGGAGACGATCTTGGAACGTTACGCGCACTACAACGGATACGAGAACAATTCCAACACGAGTTCGCCTGATGGCTACCCGGTCACGTCAACGACCATCCCGAACACCGAGGACATCAACCAAGACATCACCTTGTCGACGATTGAGAGCTACTACCAATACAAGGTTTCGTTGCGTCCGCAAGATCTCGGAGATGGCAACGTAGGTCAGAACTACATTACCGATTCTTTTGAGCAAACGGTTACCACGGCGAACGATGAGCAAAAGACGGTGCGCTGGTACCAATTCAAAATTCCTGTGCGGGACTATCAGGATCGTGTAGGTGGAATTTCTGATTTCCGATCGATTCGTTTCATTCGGATGTTCATGACGGGATGGGGAGAGGAAGTGACACTGCGCTTTGCGCGGTTGGAATTGATTCGTGGGGAATGGAGGCGATACCAAGAATCACTTGCTGGACCGCAAGAGGTAGAACCGGAGGATCCGGCCAGCACCTTGTTCACCCTTTCTGCAGTGAACATCGAAGAAAATGGCAACCGCGAACCTGTTCCTTACGTGACCCCTCCAGGAATCATCCGTGAGATCGACGTGGGAACAGCCAACCAACGGCGATTGAATGAACAGTCGCTTGAATTGGCAGTTTGTGATTTGGAAGATGGGGATGCACGCGGTGCTTACCGCAACATCAATTATGACATGCGCCGTTACAAACGCTTAAAGATGTTTGTCCACGCGGAAGCCGGTCCAGATGGCACTTCATTGGATAACAATGATTTAACTGCGTTTATTCGACTGGGAAGTGATTTTGAGTCGAATTACTACGAGTATGAAATCCCATTGGAAGTCACCCCTTGGTACACCGGGGATGAAGACGCGATTTGGCCCGATGCCAACAACATGGACATCGAATTCCAAAAATGGCAGAACCTCAAGATTCAGCGACCCACGGGATACCCGATGTCACAGGAGTACTCGGTGATGGAGGGGACAACGCGGCTTGCCGTGCGAGGGAATCCCAACTTGGCCAATGTCACCATGCTCATGGTAGGAGTTCGCAACCCAGACAAAGACACCAATCCGTGGGGCGAAGATGATGGATTGGGCAAGTGTGCCATTGTTTGGGTCAATGAGTTACGCCTTTCTGAATTCAATGAGGAAGGTGGCTGGGCTGTGGTCGCTCAAATGAATGCCAAACTCGCGGACTTAGCCAACCTGAGCGTCGCTGCGAACATGAGTGTTCCAGGATTTGGTGGGTTAGAGGACCGGGTGCAAGACCGGCAGCAAGAAACGCTTCAGGGATTGGACGCGTCGGGAACAATTCAATTGGGCAAGATTTTACCCAAGCGGTTGGGCATTTCGCTGCCGATGTACGTGGGATTCAGTGAACAGATTTCTACACCACAATACGACCCCTTGAGTCCGGATTTGGAGATGGCGCAGCAGGAAGGGCTATCAACTGAGCGAAGGGAGCAAGCGAAGTCCCTGCAAAGGCTGCGTTCTGTGAACTTCAGCAGCATCAAGATTGACCCAAAACCTCGAGGTGGCGGAGGCAGCTCCGACCGCAATGCAGATCGGGGGGGATCGCGTGAAAATGTATCGGCTTCGTTGGGCGCTGGTGGGCGTGATTCCGGAAGTGCGCGAGGCTCCAGTGGAAGTTCCCGAGGTGGGGGTGGATCGGCAGGAGGCAGCAGTTCTGGCATTGGCCGGATGTTTGGCTTTTTGAAGCCAGGCAATTTCACGGGCAATTACAGTTTCAATGAAACCTACCGGAGGGATGTGAACACCGAATTCCAAATGAACCGGGAGCACCATGGCGGGTTGACATACAACTTCTCGAATTCCCCTCACCAATTCAAGCCTTTTGGTAGCATCGGTTTCTTGAAGGAAGTTGAATTTTTCCGTTGGTTAACCGATTTCAATTTCTACCTCGGAATCAAGCAGTTCACGGCTAGTTCGCAGATGGATCGCCGTTACGAAACCAATCGCATCCGGAACAACACCGAGGCGTTGCTTGGGGTCAATACAGGCTTGCTCATCAACACACAGGTATTGAAGACATGGAATTGGTCTCGGAATTACACGGTGAAATACGATTTGACGCGAGCCATTTCCTTTGATTTCAACGCAGGGGCTCAGGCCTTGGTGGGAGAGCCCATAGGAGTCATTGACCGCGTCAACTTAGATGCATTCAACGCTTACCGAGATACGGTCCTTAACAACTTGCGCGACGCAGGTGAGGTAACAACGTACAACCACACCATCAATGGCAGGTACCGGTTGCCATTCGATAAATTGCCGCTGGTCAATTTCATGTCCGGGGATGCAACATATGAAGGAACTTATCGATGGGACCGCGCTCCGTTCTCCCAAGATACCATTGGCAACACCATACAGAATTCACGGAAGTTGAGCTTGAACTACCAAGCGAATTTCTTGAATTTGTACAACAAGGTTCCCTTCCTCAAAGACATCCTTTCACCACCTCGGGCTCCCCGGAGGCCAGCCCGCGACATCAACAATGAGGACCGAGATGGATTCGGCAATACGGAAGACGAAAAGGTGAAGTTGGAAATCAACCCATTGGAGCATTTCCTGCGGTTGATGATGATGATTGAGAACGTCAGCGCAACCTACAGCCGAAACGAGGGCATGTTGTTGCCGGGCTATGGGCAGAAGGCGAGGTATGCGGGATTCGATGAGAACTTCTCAGCACCAGGTTGGGAGTTCTTGGTTGGGCACCAAAACACGAACATTTTGGGCGATCGAACCGGTGATTTTGCAACGTTTGCTGCGGATCAAGGTTGGTTAGTTGAGCAGCCCAATTTGAATCAGCAGTTCACCGAAACCTACACCGAGACATTCAATGCCCGCGCGAATTTGCAGCCGTTGAAGCACTTGAAGATTGAGTTGACTGCCAACCGGAATGTGACTCGGAATTACACCAGTTTTTATCGCTTCAACGATGATTTAGGAGATTGGTTGAATGAAAGTCCCAATGAGACAGGACAGTTCAGTTCGACCATCTTCACGTGGCCAACGGCTTTCACCAAAGACGACGAGGATTTCGACTCGGACATCTGGGGTGACTTCTTGCTCAATCGGTTGACGATCTCTTCTCGTTTGAATGATGCAGCCTACCAATTGGATGATCCAGAAGCGAATGGCTATTACTTGGGTTGGGGACCTACATCGCAAGAGGTGACCATTCCGGCCTTCATGGCGGCCTACATGGGGTTGGATCCAAAGTCGGTCGAACTGGACGTGTTCAATACGCCTGTAGCTCCCAATTGGCGTGTTTCCTTTGACGGGCTCACCAAGTCCCCCTTCTTCAAGCAGTACTTCAAGCGGTTCAACATCAACCACAGCTACCGATCCACATTGACGACCAGCTACTTGACGAATTTGAGTTACGAGGAAGACGCCCTTACGGGATTGCCGACCAGCTACGACCAGAGTGAATTTGGCAACTTCATCACAGCTCGACAGTACAATACGGTTGCCATCTCGGAGCAACTTTCACCGCTGATTGGATTCGACATGACGTTGAATGCAGCCAACGAAAGCGAGCCGCAATTGAAGGTGGAGATCAAACGGGATCGCAACGTAGTATTTGGCTTAACCAATTACCAAATAACGGAGACAAAGAGCCATACGTTGGTTATCGGAACGGGCTACACGCTGAGAAACATCCCCAATCCGTTCTTGAGAACACATGGAAAGTTGCCCGTTCAAATGCTCGATGAAACGGACCTTGTTTTGCGTTGTGATGTGAACATTCGGGACAACTCGACCATCATCCGCAAGATGCAGGAACGTCAGAATCAAGTGACGGCAGGTCAAAAGCTCATTTCCATTAAGTTCTCCGCCGATTTGGAGGTTTCATCGAAACTCACCTTGAGGGCATTCTATGACCACCAAATCACGGATCCTTACATCTCTACATCCTTTGCAACATCCAACATCAATTCGGGTGTTGCGTTGCGATTCAATTTGACTCAATAACGTTTATTTTCGCACCATGAACATTCCATCAGAACTGCGTTATACCAAGGAGCACGAATGGGTGCGGCTTGAAGGCGATGTGGCCACCATTGGGATCACGGACTTCGCCCAAGGAGAGCTCGGTGACATCGTTTTTGTTGAGGTTGACACGGAAGGAGAAGAATTGGATGCCGAAGAGGTGTTCGGAACCATTGAGGCGGTTAAGACGGTCAGTGATTTGTTCATGCCTTGCGCAGGGGAGGTAATTGAATTCAATTCTGCAATTGAGGATGATCCGTCACTCGTCAACTCGGATGCGTATGGCGCAGGGTGGCTCATTAAAGTGAAGGTGGCCGATGCCGCCGCCGTGGAGTCGCTGCTTGATGCGGCGGCTTACGGAGCCATCATCGGTTAAGTCCGTTCGATGCCCCTTTCGAATTCTTCCGCGAAACATCCCCGGATGCGGCATGCGGTGCCGTTCGTTTTGGTGGCGATTTGGGTTGGCGGCATGCACGCCATTCCAGGTTCTGACTTCATGCAGCCACAGTGGATGGATGCGCTGCAAGTCGACAAGGTGATTCATGTGGGATTGTTTGCTTTGCTTGGAGTGAGCGGAATGATAGGGTTGGGAAAATCCGGTTTGCTCATGAAGTACCGCATCACAGCGAGCGTTGCATGCGTTGGCTATGGCGTGGCTTTGGAATTCATGCAGGGAGCTTTATTTGAGGGGAGGAATGCTGACCCGGTGGATGCGTTAGCCGATGCAGTGGGCGTAGCAGCGGGGTGGGTGATTTACCGCTTGATTTACAGGGGATGGCCGGGCGAATCCTGAATTTGGCCTACTTCTTGCAGAGAAGGAATTGTTCCGTTGAACGTTAAATCCAAGTGGTTGAGCCTTCATTTTCCATTCATCGCGCTTCCAATCGGGCAAGAATCCCTAATTTCGGGCGCACAAACGCTATCGCATGTTGAGTCGTAAAACCCCAGAAGCTGATTTGGAAAACAAGCGCACCGCTTGGCGGGCCTTAGGTTTCGTAGCTTCTCTTTCGCTTTTGTTATCGGCATTGGCTTGGACATCTTATGATGTAGCCATCATTCAGGCCATTGATTTCGAAGCGGATTTGTTGGAAGATGAGGAAATTCCAGTGAACATCGTTCAGCCACCTCCGCCGCCTCCACCTCCTCAGCAAACGACCGTCATTGAGATTGTCGATGATGAAGAGGAAATCGAAGAAGAGTTGGAAATCGAGGACATTGAACTCGATGAAGACACCGAAATCGAAATCATTGAGGACATGGAGGAGGAGGTCGAAGAGGACATTCCTTTCATGGTGGTGGAGAACATGCCCGCTTTAGGTGATTGCAAAAGCATGCGGGGTGATGAACGCCACACCTGCACTCAGATGGAAATCATCAAGTACGTTTCGACCAACACCAAGTACCCGCCCATTGCAAAGGATGCTGGAATTCAGGGTACGGTGTTCGTTTACTTTGTGGTCGGTAAGGATGGCAAGGTGCGCGATGTACGCGTACTCAGGGAGGTGGATCCTCGCTTGGACAAGGAGGCGGTTCGTGTGGTGGATGGGTTGTTGAGGGACGGCAAGGCGCCCGCCGAGTGCTGCGCGGAGCTGGTCGCTCGTGCGTTGCGCTTGGGGTCGGGGGACAACGTGACGGCGCTTGTGGTC
>DAISXU010000029.1:0-22038 GCA_036825655.1 Flavobacteriales bacterium
TCTCAACCGTGCTGTGGTAGGCTATTTGTCCGTAACCACAGTGGTGGTTGGTAAGCAACAACCCTTCTCCGCTGACCATTTCTGCCGTACAACCGCCGCCAAAATGAACAATGGCATCCTTCAAGCTGCCTTCGTTGATGCTGTAAATGTCATCAGCGGTCAAGTGCAGACCCATCGCCTGCATTTCTGCCTCAACTGCTCCCAACAAAGTCTGGACCCACATGCCTTCCTTCGCTAACACTGAGCCGGTCAGTAAGATCAACATGGCGCTCAATGCCCAATTTTTAAGTGCTTTCATCGTGTTGCATTTCGTTTTTTCGCAGGTGCAAGTTACCGCAATCGCGGGCTTACCTTCGCGTGCATGCAGACCATTGATTTTCGTTCCGACACGGTCACTCGCCCTTCAGAAGAAATGAAAGCCGCCATGTCGCTTGCGGCCGTTGGCGATGACGTTTTTGCCGAAGACCCGACCGCTGAGGCCTTACAAGCCCGATGCGCTCAGATGTTTGGGCATGAAGCCGCGCTCTTCTTCCCTTCGGGCACCATGGCCAACCAAGCTGCAATTCAAGTGCACGCCTCACCTGGAGACGAGGTCATTTGTGGCGACTTGAGCCACATTTATCACTATGAAGGCGGGGGCATCGCCCGAAATGCGGGGGCCTCCGTTCGCCTCCTGAGCGGGAACCGAGGAAGGTTCTCAGCTGAGCAAGTTCGGGGGGCTGTCAACCCACCTGACAGCCACTTTGCCCGCACCGCACTCGTAGCGATAGAAGACACAGTCAATAAAGGTGGCGGAGCCGTTTGGGACCTGGGAGAAGTGGGCGCCATTCGGAAGGCAACCCAAGCGCTGGGCTTGCCCCTTCATGCAGATGGAGCGCGGGTTTGGAATGCCCAAATCGCGCGAGGGGCTGATGCAAGCCCCACCGCCGATTGGAGCGATTATGGTCAGCTTTACGATTCGCTATCCGTTTGCTTCTCTAAAGGAATGGGTGCCCCGGTAGGGAGTGTCTTGATCGGGCACAAAGCGTTCATTCAGAGGGCTCACCGTGTTCGAAAAGTCATGGGGGGAGGCATGCGCCAAATCGGAGGCCTTGCTGCAGCATGCATGTATGCCTTGGATCATCATTTACCTCAACTTCACCAGGACCACGACTTGGCCAAACAATGGGGCGATGTTGTTTTAGACCATCCTGAATTCGATGGATTGGACCCCGTAGAATCCAACATTGTCATCGCCACCTTGAGGAAGGGAATCCCCTCCGACGCTTCAGTGAATCAGCTCGCCCAACTCGGGATTTTGTGCATGTCTTTTGGACCGACAAAAATCAGGTGGGTCATGCACAGGGACATCGAAAAAGCTGCTTTTGACTCAGCTGCGGAACGCTTAAGGGAGTGGCGCTATCGTCAATGAGCAACCTGCAGTTGGAAGGATTCCGACCGTCCGCCTTCATGACTCAACTTGACGAAATAAATTCCGCTCGACCAGTTGGAAACATCCAATTTACCCGAAGGCATGACGATTTTTTCCATCAAACGACCGTGAGCATCGAAAACTTCTCCTGACAAGAAATTGGAAGGCAAATCCCACTGCACCCATTCCTGAGCTGGATTGGGATAAAATGCCGCTTCACTCATCCCCAACTGGTCGATGTCATTGGTGCATGTTCCAATCGTGAGGATCATCACATCCGATTCTTCGCATCCTTCATCGTTGGAGACAATCAAGTAAATCGGATAGGTTCCTGTCCCCCATTCATCAGCTTCGATGAACAAAAACTGATTGATGGATCCATTTTGCCATTCGTAACTCAAGCCTGGCGGCCCATAAAGCAACAAGTCGTCACCTGGACACAACAACGTATCAGCGCCCAAATCAAAGGCCAAGGAATTTTGGGAGAGCAATTGAACGGCGGCATCAAAACCACACCCCTCCGCATCGGTGATGGTTAGTTCGTACCACCCTTCTCCCAAATCAATGAGGTCATCATCTGCGCTTGCAAAACCCGCGCTGCCCGTCCAATCCCATTCATAAGGGGCTGTGCCTCCAGTCAAATCCACGTCGATTGAGCCGTCCACTGCTCCTGGACATGAAGGGGCCTGGCTATCAAAAGCAAAAGCAAATGATTCCGGCACGGTAATGTTGGCAACGGCTGTCAATTCAGTCCCGCAAGAGGTCAGAACATCTATGGCATACTCACCCGGCAACAACCCCGAAGCATAAGGGCCTTCCAATTCCCCGGCCGGTCCGCTAATGGAGCAGTTAAAATCCAAACCACCGCCTACCAAAGCCACCAAAATTTGACCATCTGCAACCACTTCCTCACTCAATGGGCAGTCGAGGTCACTTTCATACACCAAGAGCGAAACGCTTGGATTGGGGTTGGAAGCCACAGCAACCATAGCGTCTCCTGAACTCCCCCCCCAGCCATCCAACTGAATGAAGTAGGTCGCACCTTCCTCTAGGCAATCTGATGTCAAGAATGAGGCGTATCCATTTCCAGGACCGCATCCCCCTGGAATGTCATCTTGTGCACCGACGAGCTCAAAACTGCTGAAATCCCCGCAATCAGGGGCCTTGTAAAGTGCCAATTGCGTATCCATTGTCGTTCCATCCATGCATGTGTTGATGGTAACAGGGGCGTCGGATGGGGCGATGAAAGTCAGCCAAACCGTCCTCACGGCATTGCCATCCGAACCGCACCACCACCCTTGTGTACCGCAAGCACCGAAAGGGTTGGCTTGAGGGGAAGGCTCCCCAAATTGAACTGTAGCATCCAAAGTCGAAACCAAAATGCTATCGCCGTCTACAACAATTGGTGCAGCTCCGCATGGACTGTCGTGATCTACAAATTGACTCGTTGCTGGGCTGAATTCCCATGCGTTTCCATCCCCTGTTCCACTCCAAAGTGCAATTGGCACTCCATCAGCCTTCAATTCAAATTCAGTGCCTCCATCGCCATAATCATCGATGTGAATGAAATCGTAGGAGCCATCGGTTGGCAGGCAGAAAGAGTCTTCCACCGTAATGGAATTGGAAGGATACGTCAATGAACCATTCGCATTGCCGTTGCCATCGCACCCGACATCGCTCGAATTGCCACCAAACGCCCACGTCGTGTTGCCACAGCTCGCTCCAGCATCGACCACCTCCCAATATACCTCGTAGCCCCATGCATCGGTTTCCACACTCAGCACCATAGCCGATTCGCCCACAGGGCATTGACCTGAAGCACTGAAAGTGACTGCTAGCAAGCACAAACTAAGCGTTGGTATCCTTAACATGTTTTTCAAAACTTTTGCAGGCGGAAGATAAGGTGAGATTGGATTGCGCCGCTCATCCACCTACTTTTGCCTCTTGCCTAGTGCATCCCAAAACTGATGATTGTCCTCTTGTCCCCCGCGAAAACCATCGACTGCTCTGAAGCGGTTCATGCGTCATCTGCTTCCCAACCAGTATTCATGGAGGACGCCTCATTTCTCGTCAGAGAACTGGCGAAGTTTTCGCCGAAGAGGTTAGAAGTTCTGATGAAAATCAGCCCAGACCTGGCCCAACTCAACTTCGACCGCTACCAGGCTTGGAACGCTCCTTTCCATCCGGGCAATTCAAAGCCCTGCATCTCCTGCTTTCAAGGAGAGGTGTATCGTGGATTGGACGCAAAGTCATGGAATGATCCCGATTTGGAACATGCGCAGTCGCATCTTCGAATCCTCAGTGGACTCTATGGCGTATTGCGGCCATTGGACTTGATGCAGCCCTACCGCTTGGAAATGGGCACGCGCTGGGAAATTGGGCCAAAGCAAAAGAACCTTTATTCCTTTTGGGGAAACCGCGTTGGAGAATCCATTGAAGCGGATGCTGAAGGGCACATCGTCAATTTAGCAAGCCAAGAATACAGCAAAGTTATCCAGCGGGCTAAACTCCCAATTCCAATCATCGACATCGACTTCAAGGATTTGGTGAAAGGCGAATTGAAAACCCTTGGCACCTACGCGAAGCATGCTCGTGGACGCATGGCACGTTACGCCGTGAAACAGAAAATCACTCATCCTGAAGAACTCAAAGGGTTTGAAGATGGTGGCTACGCATTCGACGAGCGCTTATCCAATGAAACGAACTGGGTATTTACCCGAGATCACAATTCCAATAACCGAGATGTTTAAATCCAACATTCAAGTCCTCGCTACCCTGGCGTTGGGACTATTTATTATGACCGGCTGCGCCCAGTCGCAAGAATCTACCAATCAAGAATCCCCTAGTGAAATGAGTGAATTGAGTTATGCTTTTGGCGTATTGTTCGCCAACAACCTGATGCAAGAAGGCGTATCAGAATTGGACACCGATGCGGTTGCACGTGGTTTTTCAGAGCAATTTGGAGGAAGCGCTACCATGACCATGGAAGAGGTAAACCAAATTTTGAACGAGGGCATGCAGGCCATGCGTGAAGCTCAGAATGCGGATTACGTTTCAGAATGCAATGCATACCTCGAGAATAACGCAAAGCAAGCTGGCGTCCAGGTGACTGAATCAGGGTTGCAATACGAGCACCTCGTTGTCGGTGATGGCGAATCACCTACGGCCTCTTCAGAAGTGACCGTTCACTACAGCGGCACGTTGATTGACGGGACTGAGTTTGATTCGAGCTACAAGCGTGGAGAAACCATCAGCTTTCCATTGAGCGGAGTGATCCCGGGATGGACCGAAGGATTGCAACTGATGAAAGTCGGTGGAAAAACCCGTTTCGTGATTCCTCACGATTTGGCTTACGGCCCCAACCCCAATCCGAACAGCCCCATCCCACCATACGCCACCCTCATTTTCGAGGTTGAGCTCTTCGAGGTGAAGTAAGAATCGGTACAGCGCATGTTTTGCGTAGAAATGAAACCTTGATGGATTCCCGGCGTAAAGGGAGCCATCAAGGTTTTTTTTATGGACCCATTCTACCCACAACTGCGCCGTTTAACGGGCACCTTTTTCTTGGTTTGTTTGAGCTGGTTCGCCATGGACGGTTTATTTGCTCAAACGCCTATGAACTCCAACCCCAGCAATCACCCGATTGATGTGACGCTCGGCGATCGCCAGCCTGCTCCCTCGGTGAATTGCCCGGCAGATGAGGACTTAAACGATTTGATTCAGTCGAAAGGACGCTCTTTCCAGCGTTTCGAAGAGGCTGTGCGTGCCCAAATCAACCGGGACCGCTTTGTGGTTTACCATGGTCAACGACCCGCAGAGGCCGTTTGGACCTTGCCTGTAGTCATGCACGTCCTTCACAATGGAGAACGCGTTGGTGAGGAATTCAACCTGGGTTACGACCAACTGAGTAGTGCATTGAACGCACTGAACAAAGACTTTGCTAACGGCCAAGGGCTCGACACGGGCATTCGTTTCGACTGGGCTCGTCGCGACCCTTCTGGTCAACCGGCAACAGGAGTTGTCAGAGAGCTCGTTGGCGAACTCACTGCAGACGAAGCTGACAAGTGGATGGCTGACAAAGCCTGGGATCCTGAACGCTACATCAACATTTTCATTTTGCCAGAGGCTGGCGATTGGGGCTGGAAAGGACGGACTGTAGGGGCATCCATGGAAACGGCACCACTTGGCATCATCGTTCGATCGCGCGCCTTTGGGACAGTCAATTGGGTCGATGCTTGGACATCAGACAACCGAACGCTAACGCATCAAATGGGACACTATTTGGGTTTGCGCCATGTCTACTCCTCCATTGATGACGGCTCTTCTTCATGCTTGGGCATGGGAGACGGGGTGTGCGACACTCCCCGATCAGGAAAACACACGACATGCGAACCACTGGCAGACTACCCAGAGGCAGATTTGCACAACCACATGGACGACGCGCCAGGTGTGTGCAGAAGTCACTTCACTCCCGGTCAAAAGGAGCGCATGCGGGCAACGATTCAGGCCATTTTAAGTGGTTTGCTCACTGCAGAAACTACGGAACCCCTTGCTTCGTTAGACGGTGCCATCACCGAAGTTGGTGTTCGGGATTTGGAATGTTCCCCAGAAGGTTACCCATGGGTTGAACTGGCCAATTTGGGGGTTGTTTCCATTGATTCTGCCATCATTCGACTGCAACTCAACAGCAGAGAAGTATATCCTGTTTATTGGAAAGGCCATTTGCGCCCCGGAGAACGAATCCGAATTGAAGCCCCAAAGATGGCCTTCGGTTATGGCCCCTTCGCCGTGAGCGCAGAATTGGAACTGCCCGTTGAAAATGGAAGGAATACTGCTCAAACCGACAACCCCTTCCACCAACTCGAAGGCTGGCTTCAAAACAACAGCTACGTGCACGCGGGTGAAAACCTTCCTGGAAATCGCTTAGAATTTGTACTCACACCTGATGCTTACGGCGACGAAATCAGCTGGACCGTGTTGGATCAGAATGGCATGGAGTGGGCCAGATCATCCGCCTATCCCCTCGGCAAGTCTGGCATTCCAGTGATTCAAAGTGCTTGCGTTCAGGCCGGCTGTTACCGATTGGAATTGAATGATGCCGGAGGAGATGGGCTCAACGCCGCATCAACTTGGTACGAATTGAAGTCTGGAAATGGGGATGTCCTAGCCTCCGGTAACGGATCATACGGAAGTGGAATCAAGGCCGATTTTTGTGTCGCGTACATCGAACCCAACGCCTGCATGGACGCCAACCTCAATGGCGTGTGCGATGCGTATGAGCAAGAAGGATGCACCGATGCCCTGGGATGCAACTATGATCCAAAAGCTACCTACTTGAGTGAATGTGAATTCCCTGAGTATGGAAGGGACTGTGCTGGAGATTGTTTGGGGGACCAAGATGAGGATGGCATTTGTGATCAGTTGGAATGGGTCGGATGCCAAGATCGCGCGGCCTGCAACTACGATGAAAAAGCCACTGACCCAGGACCATGCGAATACAGCAACTGCAATGAGGCTGCGGAAGGAATTTCCGGTGACCTGGAATCCGGCCGCAACATCAAACTCTACCCCAACCCTTCCATGGAACAGCCACCTGTATGGACCATTGAAGGCTTTGAACGCGAAGGAATGCGCGCGCGGTTGTTTTCACCTAGCGGGGTCTTGGTTTGGGAATCTGTTACTGAGCGAGAGTCAGACGGAAGGCACCGTTTAAGGACGAACACTTGGATTGCGAGCGGAGCTTACATCCTGGAGCTGTCTGCAGCAGATTACGAATACCCCGTTGCGCCATCCGTTGTGCATGTGCGCGTTCGATGACGAAAACTGGAGATTGCGTGAATTTCAACGGCTGAATCCGTAGTTTGCAGGCATGACAGCATTGATTACAAATGACGCGGTTGTGCTAGGCCTGCTGCTAGCCGTTTTGGCCTTGGTTTTTCATACGAGTAACCTGCCACGTTTTCAGAAGTTTTATCGGGTGGTTCCTTCTCTTCTTCTGTGTTACTTTCTGCCAGCATTGCTGAATTCAGCAGGCATCATCGATGGTGAATCATCGTCCTTGTACTTCGTGGCTTCGCGGTATTTACTTCCGGCAAGCTTGGTACTTCTTTGCCTGAGCATCGACCTCAAAGGCATCTGGAATCTGGGCCCAAAGGCATTGATCATGTTCTTTACGGCCACTGTTGGCATTGTCATCGGTGGTCCAATTGCTCTGAAGCTTGTCAGCTTCATTGACCCCGCTGTGCTGGGAGGAGATGACCCCAACGCCTTCTGGCGCGGGCTATCAACCGTAGCCGGCTCATGGATTGGAGGTGGGGCGAACCAAGCTGCTTTGAAAGAAATTTCGCACACAACGGATGACCAATTCAGCGCGATGCTCATTGTCGACGTGTTCGTGGCCAATCTATGGATGCCTTTCCTGCTCATTGGAGCAGGCATGAGCGCCGTTCTCGATCGCAAATTAAAGGCCGATGCGAGTGCCGTAGATGCTCTGAAAGAGAAGGTTGAGAAGTTTTCGCTGAGCATCGCACGGAATCCATCCTTCTCAGACCTCATGGTCATTTCGGGTTTGGCATTTGGTTCTGTTGCCCTTGCGCACCTTGGGGCTGACAACATTGGGCCGTGGTTTACATCGTGGTTTGGCAGCATCAAATCCGCAAACCCTGAGAGTGTCGTCACCTACTTATCCAGCTTGGAACAGGGCTTTTTCTGGATTGTTGTGTTGGCAACGGCACTTGGCATTGCACTGAGCTTCACGAAAGCCCGATCCTATGAGGGCGCGGGAGCGAGCAAGGTCGGGAGTGTTTTTCTTTACGTCCTCGTAGCTACGATTGGCATGAAGATGAACTTGAGAGAATTGTATCACCAATGGGACGTTTACTGGTCTGTCATCCTCATTGGATTAATTTGGATGGGGGTTCACATTGTGACACTCATCGCGGTAGCTAAATGGATCAAGGCTCCGTTCTTCTTCGTTGCTGTAGGCTCACAAGCCAATGTTGGCGGAGCTGCTTCCGCACCCATCGTAGCCAGTGCTTTTTCTCCGGCCCTCGCCCCGGTAGGCGTGTTACTCGCTGTCTTGGGTTACGCTGTCGGAACCGTCGGAGCCATTGTCTGCATGGAGTTGATGCATGCGATTTCGCTGTAGCGATTTCGCCAAGTTCGGTGGCAAAGAGGCCAGCGTATACAACAATTTCCTTCGGTCGATGTCATCCCGCTTGCGGCGAATCAAATCGTATCCGAAAAGGAGGTTGAATTCGGTATTCACCCCTAGAATCATGCGAGATCTTTTTGCGCGCAGGGTTTCTGGTGAAGAAATTTCATGAATTGCAAACAACTCATCCAGTTCGCTGGTTGTAAATTCCCTTCGACCAGATAGAATCAAGTCACGCAGTGGCTGAGACCAGTGAGCGATTGAAGCAAATTCCGTCACCGGATAGCTCAAAGCAGAAGAAAACTCTTCACTTTTCGACCTCACCGCCGGACTTCCATTGTTGCGTCTTCTGGATACCAAGTACCATCCAAAACCTAACCAAGACAGCCCCAACAAGAACCATGGCAGGATCAATCCTGCTTCATCGTTCATTGAGCTTAAAGCCAGTAATGCCGCACCTCGGATAGGAGCAAAATCCGCATACCTCGCCTTTTCGTTGAAGTCATAGCGATTCAATCGGTTGAGGTCCGAACCCAATTCTAAAACATTGGGCTGAAGGGAGCGCACGTATGCTGCGCCTTGGGCCTGAGACAGGTATCCAGCCCAAGCGTCTTTAGGAAAATGGGCCAACTGAAAACCATCCTTCTGAAGCAGAAACAAGGTCTGATTCTGTGTGTTCCAAGCAATGAAATCTTCAAGCACCAATGCTTCACGCTCCGGAACCCATTGGCCCTGAATCGACTCAAATCGAATCTCCCAAAGCATGGTGGCAAGGTCCAACTCATAAGCCACCAAGGTCTCCCCAATGGACAACCAATGCAACACACTGCCATCTGACCAAATGGCATGTGGGATCCTCCCATCGGGGGCTTGGCCCCAAGATTCAATGGGCATCCAATCACTACTGACAAAATCAAACTTCCAAAGTTGCGCATGTTCGCCACAATCGGTTTCACCTCCGACAGACCACAAATCCCCATTCACAAATTGCAAGTTCATTGCGGTAAGTGATCCGATGGACTCATTTGGCAAAACACCTTGAATTCGACCGTTCTTCATGGTGATTTCAGCCTCCATGAATCGAATCCGAACAAGCTCTTGATCAGGCATTCGGCGATCGACTTCAAATTGATAAGAGGATGCTTCTGCGAATCCAAAATGCATCGCGGCCCACACGGCTAACCCCCACCTCAAACAAAATTTTGAACGATATCGATGCTCCATCATGCTCATTGCGCTTCGTGCTTGTCTAAAATAACTTAAAAGAAACAGCATTCCACAAATCAATGGCCTAAGAATCCGTTTAACACAATTCCAATGTGTGGCAACACATTTCAACCTTGCATTCAGGGCTTTCGATCGAAAAAATGCCCCATGCGAAGGCGCTTGGTCTCGAGGTAACTGGAATTCTCCGGAACTGCTCCAACAGCGAGCGAGATGCGCTCGACCACCTCGATTCCCTGTTCCAACAGAGCTTGAACTTTCTCCGGGTTGTTGGAGTGAAGTCGAATGCTTTTTACGTTCAGTTCATTCATCAACCAAACTGCAGCTTCATAAGTGCGTTCATCTGCACCATGACCCAATTGAATGTTGGCGTCTATCGTATCCAAACCTGCCCTCTGCAATTCATACGCTTTGATCTTCTCCACGAGGCCAATTCCTCTGCCTTCCTGTCGAAGGTAAATCAACAAGCCGCCCTCAGAGCCAAACCGCTCCAAAGCAGTGTCCAACTGAGGTCCGCAATCGCATTTACTCGATCCAAAAACATCGCCCGTCATGCACTCACTATGGATGCGAACATCCTGCGTCATTTCACTTGAAGGACAAAATAGGGCGACGTGAGGAAATTCATCTTCTGGCTCCCCAAATGCGATGAATCGAAAGTTCCCATTTCGAGTGGGAAGTTCGGTAGATGCTAAAATCCTCATGGAACAAAGATAGGTCTACTCCCTAGCTCAGAGCTTTAACTCAATGCGATCCATAACATGTTTTGCATCCGAACGCGCGCACCCCATATGGTAAGAACCAGCTTCTTGTTTGATCGAACGCCATTCACCGGATCCATCTGCATCCCATGCATCCACGCGAATGGTCCATGGTTGCTTTTCGCGAGGGGCTTCCAGCACCCACTCCAACACCTCGTTCTCCAGGACACCGGACGAATGAACCTGGCCCATTTCAGATTGCAAAGACCACCCACTGTGCCGCCAGCGAGCGAATGTGTTCTGGGCATTGAAAATGGACACCTCGAATGCCACGTGATCAAATCCAAACCGGGGCGACCAAACCGTGGACCATGCTTCACACATTCGCAAACGCAACAACCAAAGTCCACCTTGCTCCACGACCTCCAATGAAAGAAGGTCCATGCTGTGTTCGAATCCGGGCGATGTTGGTGGCATCAAGTCTCCAAGCAATCCCCGATCATCTCCACGCTCATCCTGGATCCACCCAAGCATGCGCTCTTCATTTTTGACATGCTTCCAATGAGGTTCATCAATCCAAAGAGCGCCACCTTGCGCATCCAAGCCCACCAGTTGGATGCGGTGAATCCCATTCCGAACCGAAGCAAGTCCATCCAATCGAATCACGCCATCGATGGCTTCCGCCTCGGAATATGCCTCGGTACTAGCAACTCCCGTTGCCGGCCTCCAACTTGACCAAGCAAGCCAGGCATGCGGCTCTATGTCAGCCAATGCGATTTCTTCACCTGAAAACAGCAGCTTAGATTCTCCTTCATTCCAAGAGAAGTCTGGCATGCGATTGGCTGAATTTGAATTCACATTTCCGGCAATAACTCGCTCTGAAGAAGGATTGCACAGGATGAAAACGGTATCGTTTTCCAATGCGACCGACCAATAAACGAGCGAAGTCGAGCCAACGACCTCGGCGCTCTGGAGTTTCCCCCGCGAAATCACTGGATGTGCTTTTCGCCAGGCAATTGCACTTTTTAGCCAAAGGAATTGTTCCGATTGAACATCAAACCGGTCAAACAAATTTTCCCTTGGCAGGAGGTCTCCTTGTTCTGTGCCTTGATAAATAACCGGTATGCCAGGAATACTCAACAGCGTAAGCAGGGCTTGGCGAGTGCTTGCCTCACTGGTCAATGATCGGAAGCGGGCCATGTCATGGTTGTCAATGAAGTTAACCAACTGGCGAGAAGGATCGTTGAACACCTCGGATTGGATGCGCAAGCGATAGGCCAATTCTACTGGACTCGCATGCTCAGCGAAAACGCGGGTCAGCGTCTGCTGCAAGGGGAAATTCAGCACGGCATCTACACCCTCGTAAGTGTCAGTCCTTAAGAACTGCTTCATCTCCAATTCTCCGGAAAATCCATCAGCTTCCGAGTGACTCCAAACTTCTCCGAAAGTAAAAAAATCTCGCCCCCACAAGGACTCAGCGTAGGTCCTAACACCTTCCTCCTCCTCGTCCCCGCAAAAGAACGACGGCCAAAAATCGCGCTCGACATAGCGATGTGTGTCCAATCGAAAACCATCCACGTTCCCTCGCTTCACCCACTCCTTGTAGATGGATCGCATCTTTCTTCGAATAAATGCCTCTTCCGTTCTGAAATCATCCAACCCCGACAACTCATGATTCAAAATTTCAGAAGGGTCTTCGTAATCGCGAATCGCAGAACGGTCATGATAAACCCCTGAATCGGGGTGCATCCAATGCGCCAGGGGTTCCGCACGCAATGTGGACTGCCCCCCCTCTCTGAGCACCCAGTCTCCTGCGTGGTTTACCACCACATCTTGAATGAACCGCAAGCCACGATTGTGCATTAAATCTCCCAGGTCACCCCAATCTTCCCAAGTCCCAAAATGCGGATCTACCTGCTCGAATTCGGACGCCCAGTAGCCATGATAACCCGTATAGGTTCTCTCCGGATTCCACCACTGGTTATGGACAGCTGGGGTTAACCAAACCGCAGTCGCACCCAATTCCTGGATTCCACTCAACGACTTTGACACCCCTAACAAATCCCCTCCCTGAAAATGCGACTCACTCTCAACGTCCCACTCTCCTTGGCCTAAATCATCATTGCTCGGGTCCCCATTGGCCAAGCGATCAATCATGGCGAAATAAATGACCTCATCTCGCCATTCCCTCTCGGATTCGATGCAGCCTAAGGCAGATAACCCCCAAATGAAAAGAACCAGGTTGTTCCGCATGTTCGAAAATAACAAGGGGTGCCGAATCCGGCACCCCTTATTCATTGGGATTCACATCTCACCCCCCACAGGCCACCCCAAACGCTGCCAAGAACTGGAGCAAATCAGGCGTTCCGATGGCACCATTCCCATCCAAGTCAGCAGGGCAAGGATTCACCTGATTGAAAATGCAACTGCCATTTTCAACGTTGGCGGCAGGGTTGTAATTGGTGGCTTCAGAATAAGTACACCCTTCAACCATCGTGGTCAAACAAGAACCGTCATCCGATCCGGCGAACGGATGGAATTCCAAGCTGTATGGGTCAGTGCAACCAGCACAAGCCTCGCAACTGAAGAAGCAAAAAGGTTCCGTTACGACATCCGCGCCACTAACCACTAAAACGCGGTTACCACCGTTGCCACAATCACCCACCGACTCATCGCCCCCCCAAGCATTGCCGTTTACAAATTTGTACTCATACGTTCCCTCTGCAAGAACCAATTGCACCTTGTATACTCCATATCCTGCCAACGATAGCGATGTGGACGAAGGATCCCAACCTTGGAAGCCCCCTGCTACATGAACTCCCATATCAGAAACCAATTCGTTGGACATGTTCACGCGCAACGTGACCAGGTACTCGCATGAGCCATCATTGGAATCTGCCTCCTCATTGTAATTTTGCGCAGCTGAATCATTGCAACCCGGGTTGTAGTAACAGGAGCCATCTTCCTCTGTAGCTGCTGCATTGTAATTCGAAGCGGTTTCGTCCATGCAGCCAAGAATTGCTTCTGAGCAACCCGCACAACTGTCGAAACAAACCGCATCAAGTGTTTCGGCCTCACCCGTTCGGATGTGGGTCCGGTTCCATCCACCGACACCATTCGACACCCCGCATCCTAACATCGCAAAATCAGCAGACTCTCCCCCCTCTTCGACTTGCACACCTCCCGCAAAGGGATCCCCCACTGAATACTTGAATTGGATTTCATCTGCCCCTTCGATGAATGCCGTAAATGTCCAAATCCCATCGCCGTCGTCATCGCTCATCGCGATGGCCCCTTCTTGCCATGCCGGCATTGTGAAAGAGCCCATCAAGTACAATCCCGAAGCTGAGGCCGTATCAATTTGGTTGGCATCGACTTGGAATGTAATCTCGGCACCGGGTGTGGGCAGTTGACATGCCGAAGCACATTGGGCATAGCATGCTGTGACCGTCATGGCTTCCGTCCCCACTGCAATTTCGCGGTTATTCGATACGGAACATTCAGAAGGCACGGATTCGTCCATTCCCCATGCATTCCCATTCACGAACTTGTACTGGTAGGTCGCTGGTTCAATATCAAGCGTTACAGAATAAATGCCATCTTGATCGTCATCAACGAGCTCTGTGCCCGATGGATCCCAACCCTGGAATGAACCTGCAACATGCAATCCGAATTCACTCACCGATTGCAGTGACATATCCACCTCGAATGTGACAGAAGTTGAAGACACTTCTGTTCCACACGCTACGCATGCACCAAAGCATACAGGATCCAGCACGGTATTCACCGCTGGAGCCGATTCGATGAACCGATTGAAATTGTCATTGGGATTCCCACAAGAAGGGGGCACTGACTCTTCAAGCCCCCAAGTCGGTCCATTCATGAATTTCCACTGAACCAGTGACCCTACTTCCACAGCTGCAGTTACTTGATAAATGCCATCTCCATCGTCATCCGATAGCATGGTGGCTCCCGCTGTCCAACCTTGAAAGGTGCCAGCGACAAAAACCCCTGCAGGATTGGCAATTGACTCATTCATGTCAACCTGGAATGTCACATCGATCATGTCCTGTGACCAAGCTGAAATGGCCAAAAACAAGGCGCAGCAAGTGATGAATAAATATCTCATAATCATAGATTTGGTAAAAAAAATCCGACCAAGTAGCCCATTGATTCCATCAACAAAACAATTAAGCCGCTCTAAATATATGAATAAACAAGTGTACTTAGTACACCAACCCAATTTTATTGCCTGTTCACACTTGAGGAATAATGGACTTAACCTCCTTAACACGCCATGTTAAAAGGGCGGCAATGGACAAGGAAGCCCCTGCCAGTAGCATTGGGGCAATGTCCGAATCTCCAAAAAATCCTTCAAGCGCATTGATGCCCCCTAAAGCAGCAACGATTTGAGGGATGACTATGAACATGTTGAAAATGCCCATGTAAGTGCCCATCTTCTCAGTTGGCACACCTCCTGACAGCATTGCATAAGGCATAGACAATATGCTGCCCCATGCAAACCCAATCAAGGCAAAGGAACCGTTCAACCAGAAGCTGCTACCAGGCGATAAAAACCACATACTGAAAAAGCCTAGCCCCCCCAGAGCAAGCGACAGAGAATGGACCATGCGCCTGTTAATGCGCATGTGCGCAGTTACCAGCGTCAATGCAAGCGCAAAAACCATGGAGCTCAATCCATAGGAGCCCATGGCACTGCTCACCAAATCCGCAGCATTGTTGTAGGCTGCATTCAAGCTTTCAAACGCCGGATTTGATTGTTGAGGCATCGCAGAATCGAACACATGCGCAGTTAAAGCAGGTGTGGCTTTTGACCACATGGTGAAGAAGGCAAACCAGCTAAAAAACTGAACCCAACCCAAACTTTTCATGATGCCAGGCATCTTCATCACATCTGAAAACAACACGCGAAACCCTTCGTTTTTCTGACGCTCAAACTCCTCAAAATCTTTTGGAGGCTCTTCAGTTGTGGTGAAAACCGTGAATGAGATGGAAAGCAAGAAAACCAGGGCACCCACAGCAAATGCCGCGTAAACAGAAGGTGGAATTTGGCCATTTGGAGCTTGATTGGAAAAGACCAAGTAACCAGCCGCTGCAGGCCAATTCAACTCGACCCAAACACCCAATTTCGTGATCGCCAGCGGCAGGTTCGAAGCCACCCACGTTCCGATGCCAATGATTAGCGTTTGCAAAACAAATCCGTAAGATCGCTGCTCCTCAGGAAGCTTGTCCGCAACCAAGGCTCTGAAAGGCTCCATGCTGATGTTAATGGACGCATCCAACACCCACAAAAAACCCGCAGCCATCCACAGCTCCGAACTGTATGGAACGAAGAACAAAGCGATGGAACTTAGGACGGCACCAATCATGAAGTAAGGCCTCCGCCTCCCCCAACGAGGACTCCAAGTGCGATCGCTGAGGTAACCAATGATGGGTTGAACAATCAGACCGGTCAACGGTGCTGCGATCCATAGGAGCGGGACATCGTCGGGTTCCGCTCCCAGTGTTTGGAATATGCGTGACATGTTACCCCCTTGCAGCGCAAAACCAAATTGAATCCCGAGGAACCCAAAACTCATGTTCCAAATCTCCCAGAATGAGAGTCGGCGTGTGCTCTTATTTGCTATTGACATGGGCCGAATTTAGGCATTGGTGTACGAAACACACCATCCCAAATCGTTCAGAAAAAAAGAGGGGACCGAAGTCCCCTCAAAAAGCGAAAGAATCGTCCTGTTCTTACTCAGGACAAGCCGTATTGTAGGTTGCGAGGAATTCAATCAAGTCCGCTGAACCAATCACACCATTTCCATCGGCATCAAATGGGCAACTGTCTTGGCAGTCAAATTCGCATGTGCCATCGTCTGCACTTGCGCTTGAATCATAATTCAATGCACTTGCATAGGTACAGCCTTCGACTTCATCCACACAGGATCCGTCATCTACAGTGGCAAAGGAGTTGTAGTTGGCAGCGGATTCATCCAAGCAGCCTTCCCAAATGCACGAGCCATTCTCATAAGTCACCGCAGCATCATAATTGGAGGCGTTGGAATACGAACATCCTCCTAGAATGCAAGACCCATCATCCACGTTGGCAGCCGGATCGTAGTTATCCGCACCTTGGTTGGTGCAACCGAGGAATTCACAGGACCCATCATCGTCAGTAGCCAATGGGTTGTAATTGGATGCCGTTTGGTCTTGACATCCAGGAACTTCTAATTCATCGCAGACTTCATCGCCATCGCTGTCGTTGATGCAATCTCCATTGCAATCGTAGTAGAGCTCAGGGTATTGGCAAGAACCGTCGTTGGTGTTTGCTTCTTCGTCAAAATTGCATGCCGTTGCGTCTGTGCATCCGGGGAATTCGCATGACCCATCATCATCTGTTGCGGCCGAATTGAAATTCGCAGCGCCCGAATCGGTGCAACCAGGCACCTCCTCCTCATCACAAATCCCATCGCCGTCAGCGTCGTTTTCACACACTCCAAAGCAGTCGCGGTAGGGTTCCGCGTAAAAGCAAGAACCATCATTGGCTTCAGCCTCAGGATCAAAATTGCAGGCGGTGACATCCGTACAACCCTGAACAACAATTGGAAATTCCAATACCGCACCAAGCACTTGGGGGTTCGTGCCATTTTCAGCACGGTACTGCATATTCACCTCCAAATTCACGACTCCGTCCGTGGTCAACTGAGCAATCAGCACTTGACCATTTTCATCGGGGAAGGCCAATGGCTCCATGTCCGGCAACACAAACCAGCTTCCGCCCAGGGCGTTGTCAATTGCAAAATCACCCCCGGACTCGAACGTTGCAGCTGCCGCATCCACACCCAACGTGGTCAAATTCAATGCATCGTCTTCTCCGCCAATGGTAAACCAAGAGTCATAGGCCACATTCGGGTCCACCATCAAGGCAAGGGCTGTGATTTCATTTGCAAAAGGCCCCCCGAATTCATTTTGATAAAAAGACGTGGTGGTCGTGATGCTCATGGGATTTCCCTCCTGTGCAAACACCGCTGTCAATTGATCATCAGGGTTATCAAAATTCGCATACACTCGGTAGGTGCGCATGCCTGCTACTGGCAGGTCCTCTGCGATGAGCTCATAACTCAACCCCGTGTAACTTGGTTGAGGGAATTCGCATGAACCGTCATCGAAAGTGGCATCGGGATCGTAGTTGTCTGCTGTTGGGTCAGTGCAACCAAGTCCATTGGGCATTTCCGGGAAGGTCAACTGCATCCCCTCCGCTTGGAATGTTACAAAGTCAAAATCCCTGATTTGAATGTTCCAGGTAACCGAAACGCTGCCATCGCTGGTGATTTGACCGAGCAAAACCTTGCCGTCTACGGGAATGGCTTGGGCCGAAACTCCCGGCACCAAGTACATCGACCCTCCATTGAACGTGTTCACATTCAACGCATCGGTCGCATTGAAATCAATCAAAAAATCCTCCATTCCCAAATTTGCCGAATTGTCAGCCTCTCCTGGTTGAGCGCCCAATGCCAGCCAGGTGTCAAATTCCAAACTTGGGACAAATTGGAAAAATGCTGAATTGATGTCACCGGCAAAATCGCCTCCTGTTCCATCCTGGTAAATATCCCCCGTGCTGTTAATGGTCCAAGGTGCTGTGTCCAAACCGTAAGACGCTACAACCTCCAAATCCGCGTTCGCGAAATTGGCGTAAACGCGGTAAGTTGTGTAGCCCGTGATGCCGTCTTCGGCATACACTTCGTACGACAACCCTTCGATCAATCCACCAGCCCAAAAACATGAACCATTATCCGTTGTCGCATCAGGATTGAAATTGTCTGCATTCTGACTGGTACAACCGAATACCTCATCCTCATCACACGTGCCGTTGCCATTCAAATCATTTAGGCAATTTCCATCGCAGTCAAATCCAATCTCAGCATAAGTGCATGAACCATCGTCTTCCGTGGCTTGAGCATTGTAATTGCAAGCCATCTCGTCATTGCAACCTGGATTGAACAATACGCCTTCACAGCCACAAGATTCCGTGTACGTGTCATTGACCGTCAACGGGTTCCCATCATCGCACGGATCTGAAGCGAAGTAACACACCTCCGGAACATTTGCCCCTGGAACGTAGTTGCAAGCAACCGGGTCATCGCATCCCATGACGATGGGCTCCCCTTCACAACCGCAATCGCTCGCATACACGTCATTGGTGGTTTCTGGGTTGCCATCGTCGCACGGGTCAGCTACAAATGAACAAGCCCCTGACACGTTGGCAGCAGGGTCGTAGTTGCAGGCTCCGCTGTCCAAGCACCCTTCCACGATAAGGGTCCCTACGCATTCGCAATTTTCCGACACCAAGTCATCCATCGTCCCCTCATCTCCGTCATCACAAGAAGTCCCAACGACCAGGCAAGAACCATCATCCAATTCAGCCGTTGAGCTGTAATTGCATGCCGCAACATCCATGCAGCCCGGCTCCAACACAGGCCAAGTCATTTCAATCCCTTCCTCATTGTATGTCACTCCAGCTTCATCCATGTACTGGAGGTTCCAAACCAACGTCATGATTCCGGTAGTCGTGAGCTGCGCAAGAAGCACCTTTTGATCATCGCCAGCTACAGCGTCCGCAGAACTGCCCGGCACAACGTACCATGAAGCACCGTTTTGATTGTTCACAATGAACCCATTACCGGTGTTGAAACCGGCCAGAAAGGGGTCGAATCCCAATTGCGAAACCTGACCAGAACCATTGGAGTTTGCACTTCCTATTGTAACCCATGAGTCAAAAGCCAATGAGGGCACAAATTGAAAGAAAGCCTCATTGATCGCTTGACCGAGGAATGCACCTGACGCGTCTTGATAAAAATTAGTCGTCGTCATGATTTGCAGGGGAGCTGAGAGTGAAGAGCTCTCCTCTCCGTATACCGCGATTAACTCGTCAGTGGAGTTATCAAAATTGGCATAGAAACGGTAGGTTGTTCCAAACTCCGAGGTTGCCGTGGTCTCGACACTTACGCTTGTAAACGATGCGCTAGCACTCATCGCTGACAGGCATAGCACTGCTACTAATAAGTTGATTCTCATTGTGTTCATTGTGAATTGATCGAACATCTTGCAGCAGGCAGGTTGCATGCCGCAATCATATTTGGCTCAATTTAGGAGGAAAGCCAAAAACAAACAACCACAAACGGATGAGATTCTCAACGAATCAATGTGCAAGCAGCAATCAAGGCCTGCGTCGATGCATCGTGCATGCGACGAGCACCTCCCTCCAACTCATTGAGCACGCCCGAAGCCAACTCTTTGCCTAACTCGACCCCCCATTGATCAAAACTTAGGATGTTCCAAACAACACCTTGGACAAAAATGCGGTGTTCATGGAAGGCAATCAGTTGCCCCAATTCAAAAGGACCAAGCCGATCGAACAGGAAGAAAGAACTCGGCCTATTGCCTTCAAAGACGCGATGCGGAGAAACCCGCTCAATGTCTTCCTCCGATTTCCCTGCCTCTCTCATGGACGCTACCACTTCATGATGGGACTTACCGCGCATGAATGCTTCTGCCTGGGCAATGGCATTGGCGAGCAATTTCCGGTGGTGGTCTTGGCTACCAGAAAGGGGCTCTTTGAATGCCACAATGTCCGCAGGATGAACATCCGTTCCTTGGTGCAACAACTGATAAAATGCGTGTTGGCCATTGGTTCCTGCCTCCCCCCAAACGACTGGCCCTGTTTTGTGTCCCACTAACCTCCCATCACGGCCTGTAGATTTGCCATTTGACTCCATGTCCGCCTGTTGCAAATAAGCTGCAAATCGAGACAAATCCTGGGCATAGCAGAGCACAGCATGACTTGGGAAATTCCAGAAATTCACATTCCAACAGCCCAACATAGCTGCAATCACGGGGACATTGGACTCGAGCGGTTGGGTTTTAAAATGCTGGTCCATGGAACGAGCACCTCCCAACAATTGCTCGAATTGTGAAGCACCTATGGCAACGGCAATCGCCAAACCCACAGGGCCCCAGAGTGAATACCTGCCACCAACCCAATCCGAAAATCCGAAAACCCGTTCTGCAGGAATCCCAAATTTCACGGATGCCGGCACATTCGTAGATACTGCGGCGAAATGGTGAGCAATGGCTTCCTCCCCGAGTACAGAAACGACCCACTCCCGCGCGGCCAGAGCATTGGTCATCGTCTCTTGGGTTGTAAACGTCTTACTGACCACAACAAAGAGCGTTGTTTCGGGATTCAATCCGGAAAGGGTCGATTCCAAGTGAGCGCCGTCGACATTGCTCACAAAATGAACGCGTGGGCCATCAGCGAAATTCCGAAGCGCCTTGACTACCATTTCCGGTCCCAAGTCAGAACCGCCAATGCCAATGTTCACCACATCCGTTATGCCGCTATCACCACGAACGGATTCAGCAAATTGAAGCATCCGATTGCGCACTGCAATCACATCGTCCATGACCCCTTGACCACCTACCTCAAATGCATCTTCATGCTGCCCCCTGAGCGCCATGTGCAGCACTGCACGGCCTTCTGTGACGTTGATTGGAGAGCCCTTGAACTGAGCGTCCCGGGCTGCTTCAACGCCCGCTTCCTGAGCCCAACTCATCAGAGCAGCCATAACTTCATCATCGATGCGCTGTTTCGAGTAATCAAAAAGGAGCCCTGGAATTTGCACGTGGTGCCGATCGAATCGACGCTCATCTTGGACGAAAGCCTCCAAGATGGTCTTGCCTTCCCAACGCTTTTTTAGCTCCTGCAGCTTTTCAGCAGATGGCAGTGCCATCGGGTCTTGAGGTTGGAGCATCGCTTATTGGTTCCTTTCTATGCAGTTGAGGTCTCTGAAGGCCTGTTCCAAACGGTCCACAAAGCTCCCTTCTGCAGCGCGCAACCACACCCTGGGATCGTAGAATTTTTTGTTGGGCTTTTCTGGTCCTTCCGGATTCCCAATTTGGCTTTTCAAGTAATCCGCATGGTCATTGAAATAATCACGGATGCCAGAGGCGAATGCCCATTGCATGTCTGTGTCAATGTTCATTTTAATTGCACCATATGAAATGGCTTCACGGATCTCTTCTACACTCGAGCCACTTCCTCCATGAAAAACGAAATCAACCGGCTTGGTCCCCGTCCCATGCTTTTCCTCAATGTGGCGTTGGCTCGCATCCAAAATTGTTGGCTGAAGGCTCACATTTCCAGGCTTGTATACTCCATGGACATTCCCAAAAGCAGCCGCAACCGTGAAGTTGTCGCTAACACGCTTCAACCGCTCGTATGCATATGCCACCTCTTCTGGCTGGGTGTAGAGTTTGCTGCTATCCACATCCGTGTTATCCACTCCATCTTCTTCTCCGCCCGTAACACCCAATTCGATTTCGAGGAACATCCCCATTTTATCCATGCGTTCCATGTACTCAACACAGGTATCCAAATTCTCCTCAATGGATTCCTCGCTTAAATCAATCATGTGAGAACTGAACAACGGCTGGCCAGTTCGCTCAAAGTGCGCTTCACCAGCGTCCAGCAATCCATCAATCCA
>DAISXU010000030.1:0-21747 GCA_036825655.1 Flavobacteriales bacterium
TCGTCAAGACAGCCTTGCAGGATGCCGACGTTTTGTTGGTGGTAACGGACGTTTTCGAAAATGCATTGGCCGACCGCAGCACCTGGGAGAAAATTGTGAACATGAAGCTCCCAACCTTCATCTTGATCAACAAAATCGACCTTTCCGATCAAGAACGAGCAGCAGAACGCGTGGCCTATTGGAAAGAACAAATGCCCGAGGCCACGGTCGCTCCCATTAGCGCATTGCATGGATTCAATGTGGATTCTCTGCTCGAACGGATTGTGGAGTCGTTGCCCGAAGCCCCTCCTTATTTTCCAAAGGATGAACTAACCGACAAACCCATGCGGTTCTTTGTGGGCGAGATCATCCGAGAGAAAATCCTAACCCATTACAAACAGGAGATCCCGTACTCTTGTGAGGTGGTCGTGGAGTCGTATGTAGATGAAGGAAATCTGGTGAAAATGCGAGCCGAGATCCGGGTAGCACGTGAGACCCAAAAGCAAATCGTCATTGGGGCTCGGGGCAACATGATCAAGCGGGTGGGCATGGATGCTCGCCGGGACATTGAAGGGCTCATCGGCAAGAAGATCTTCTTGGATTTGTATGTTCGCGTGGACAAAGACTGGCGAGATGATGAAGTGAAGCTTCGCCGGTTTGGTTATTTCGATTGACGCACACCATGGTGTTCTTCCCTCCCGCGAAACTGAATTTGGGGCTGTTCGTCACAGGCAAGCGACCCGATGGGTTTCACAATTTGGAAAGTGTTTTTGTCCAAATTCCGTGGTGTGACATCCTCGAACTGCAGCGGTCTGCGAACGACCCATTCCATTTGAGTTACTCAGGCCTACCCATTCCTTCCGTCGATGGGCGCCCCAACTTGATTGAACAGGCCTACCGTGCGTTGATCGATTTGGGTTGCAACATCCCCCCCCTGCATGCCACCTTGCACAAAATAATCCCCATGGGCGCTGGGCTCGGAGGAGGCAGTTCAGATGGAGCTTGGATGCTTCGGGCATTGAATCAGTGGGCCGATTTGGGGCTGGAGGCCTCAACCTTGCATGAAGTGGCGTTGTCGCTGGGTTCAGATTGTCCCTTTTTCATCAACGATGGAGCTGCCTTCGTTCACGGGCGTGGGGAGAATTTGGAGCACTTGTCAGCGCCCACTTGGTCTTGGAGAGGATGGCATGTAGCCGTCATCTATCCGGGGGTGCACGTCAGCACGCAAGAGGCGTTTGGAGCCCTCTCTCCTTCTGAAGCGCCATGGGATTTGAGGAAATTGCACCAAACTCCCGTCACCGAATGGGCAAAAGCAGGTCTGCGCAATGATTTTCAGCCGGGTGTAAGCGCACAACACCCCGAAATCGCTGCTGCCTTAAAGCTTGTTGCGAATGGGGCCGCCTATGCGCAAATGACGGGAACTGGTTCTGCCGTGTTTGGCTTGTACCCCTCACTTGAACAGGCCATGCGAACGGCAGATGAAGCAACGATCAAAGGTTGGACAAGCTGGAGTGGAACGCTGGATCGCTAGGGACTTAATAGCCCATCATTTGGGAGCCAAACGGTACAACACCACCCCCAATGCCCCAAAAATCAAGTTAGGCAACCAGGCCGAAAACAGCCACCACACCTCGCGGTCCCAACCCTCTGGAATGGGCGCAGCAGCAGCATAAACGGTGATGAGCTTCCACGAAAAGACATAGGCAAAGGCAATCAAGACGGCCAAAAAGAGGTGCATCCCCATGCCGCCTCGCTGCTTCCTCGATGCCACCGCTACACCAATCAATGCCATCACGAAGATGGTGAAGGCGTTGGCCGTTCGCGCATGGCGTTCAAGCACCAAGTGAGTCACGGGAGCCCCAAGCGCTGCAACGGCGACAATGTGCTCGTCCAGCTCGGGGGTGGTCATGGTAGAAATGAGCTCTGACCGTTGGCCAAAATCGCTGATTTGCATGGCCAGGGTCGTGTCATAAGCGGTAAGGTAGCGGAATTGCTCCGTCCCGTCTTCCGGATTCATGTTGCGAATGGAAGCATTCACCAGGTGCCAAATGCTGTCCTTCTCAAGCCATTGAGCTTTTGCAGCGGTGATGTGCTGCACCATGCGCCCTTTTTCATCCCAACGCTCCAATTGAAAGCGGTAGCCCGTCTCTCGATCCACCGTAATGCTCCGGAAATAGGCAATGACGCCTGGCTCAATTTCTCGGTACAGGTGCTGGTCAGCTATGCTAAATTTCGTGTGGATGTATTGGAAATCGAAGTCCAATTTTTGGCCATTCGCCATGGGCAAAATCCAATGCGAAATCAACAAAGTCATGCCCGCCAGCAGCGTGGCTGCCAGGAAATAGGGCCGCAAAAACCGACGAAAACTCATGCCTCCACTGAGCATGGCGATGACTTCTGTTTGCTGCGCCAATCGACTGGTGAACCAAATGATGGTTAGAAAAACGATGAATCCGCTCAGTAAATTCCCAAAATAGAAACAGAAGCTGAGGTAATACAGCATGGTCGCTCCGATCGGGGCCTCATTGCGAAGCAGATCATCGAGGTACTCCATGAGATCAAACACCACCGCGATCACACAAAAAACAGCAATCATGAAAAAGAAGGTCCCCAAAAACTTCCGCATGATGTAGCGGTCAAGTTTTGTCAGTTTCCATCGCCCGATCCAAGATTGGCCTGCGTCCATGTTGCGAAATTAGACCTTGGCTGACAGTTGTGGCACAATGCCATCCTTCCATTCACGGAAATCTCCCGCTTGGATGTGCATGCGTGCCGTCCGGACTAAGTCGAGGTAGAAAGCCAAATTATGCACCGATGCGATGTACAAAGCCAACAATTCGTTCGCCTTGAACAAGTGACGGAGGTAGGCGCGGGTGTAGTATTGGTCCACTGGTGATGTGCCATCCGGATCCAACGGAGAGAAGTCGGTTTCCCATTTGGCATTCTTCATGTTCATCATGCCCTTCCACGTGAATAGCGTGCCATTGCGGGCATTCCGAGTGGGCATAACGCAATCGAACATGTCCACACCCAATGCGATGCACTCCAGGATGTTTGCAGGCGTGCCGACCCCCATTAAGTAACGTGGTTTGTCTTCGGGAAGAATCCCGCAGACCAAATCGCACGTCGCATACATTTCGTCATGAGGCTCTCCAACACTGAGGCCTCCAATGGCATTTCCTGACGCCCCGCGCTCAGCCACCGCCTCAGCCGAAGCGGTGCGCAAATCCTTAAACGTCGACCCTTGAACAATCGGGAATAAGTGCTGCAGGTGCCCATAAAGCGGTTCCGTCTCCGCGAGCCGAGCGATGCACCGATCCAGCCAACGATGCGTCATCTCCATGGATTTTCGAGCGTATGCGTACTCACTTGGATAAGGCGGACATTCATCGAATGCCATGATGATGTCTGCTCCAATGCTCCGTTGGATGTCCATCGAATTCTCCGGTGAGAACAGGTGCTTGCTCCCGTCGATGTGGCTGCGAAACGTTACGCCCTCCTCCTTGATCTTTCGGTTATCAGCCAAACTATAGACTTGAAACCCCCCGCTGTCCGTCAAGATGGGCCGGTCCCAATTCATGAATTTATGCAGCCCCCCCGCTTGTTCCAAGGTGGTCGTTCCGGGACGCAAGTACAGGTGGTAGGTGTTCCCAAGGATGATGTCCGCATGGATGTCTTCCTTTAAGTCCCTTTGAGGCACTGCCTTCACACTGCCGACTGTCCCCACCGGCATGAAAATGGGTGTCTCAATGACTCCATGATCGGTGGTCAATCGCCCAGCCCGCGCTCGGGAACCGGGATCTGTAGCTTCAAGTGTGAATTCCATGCAAACGTTTTCGGAGGTAAGCGGTGCAAATGTAACTTTCCGACATGCTCGGAACGCTATACAATGCCGCTGCAGTTGGAATCGGTGCCTCATTGGGCCTTGTTTTAGGCCCGCGATTGCCTGAAGGGTTGCGTAAAATCACCTTTCAAGCCCTCGGCTTGTTCACCCTCGGTTTGGGAATCCTGATGGCCAACAAAATGCAAGACCCTTTTGCGGTGTTTTTGGCCTTGGTGATTGGAGCTGGTGTAGGCCAAACCTTGGGCCTTCACGAACGGTTGGAACGGTGGACCTTCGGCGCGGCAAGTGGCGGTCTCATTCAAGCGGTGCTCTTGTTCTGCGTAGGAGCCATGACCGTCGTAGGGTGTATGGAAGACGCCCTGCATGACGACCCATCCATTCTGTATGCCAAGGGAACAATGGATTTGATAAGCTCTGCCTTTTTGGCGGCGGCAGCTGGGCGTGGAGTCCTTTGGGCCGCTCCGGCTGTGCTGTTGATTCAGGGTGCGCTGACATTGGGATTCATGGGGTTAGGAGACATCCTCTCACCCGCTTTGATTCAAGAGGGTTCAGCGCTGGGCGGTTTGTTGCTATTGGGCTTGGGGCTCGACCTGCTGCAGATCCGGACCTTGCCATTGGTCAATTTTCTTCCTGCCTTGTTGTTGCTTCCTTTGGTGCGCTGGGTCCTTGAATCGCTGCCGCTGTGAGCCGCGGAAACCCGAAGGGAATCGCATTTTCTTTGGTGGTGATCATCGCCCTTCTGTTGGGTGGACTGGAATTTGGCAGGAGGTGGTCGGGGCGTTGGACGGGGGGAGGAGTCTTGTTTGGCCATTCGATCACATGGATGCACTACGGTGATGAAGTCCTTCGCGAAGCGGAATTGCGCAGCCTACCACCTGCGTACTTTTTGGCCTTGATCGAATTGGAAAGTGGTGGGCGAAAACCTGCAGGGAAGCGGTTTGAAAGCCATGTCATGCAAAGGCTACAAAACGTCCAAAAAGGCAAACGAAAACGGTTGGAGAACATTACGAAACCCGATTTGGAGGGGGCCTCCAATGAGGCCTTACGAAACCTAGCCACAAGCTGGGGACCATTTCAATTGATGGGATACAAATGCATTGGACTCGACGTTCAAATTAGAGACCTGAGAGGAGACCAAGCCATTTCATTGGGCATCCAATGGATTGATGATTCCTACGGCGATGCTTTGCGCGAGGGCCGCTTCCAAGACGCCTTTCACTTGCACAACACCGGACAACCCTATCCGACTTCTGGCCCCCCAAAAACTTACCACCCCAATTATGTGCAGCGCGGAATGGCCCTGATGAATCAATTCGAAGTTGAACTCTTGGAACGAGAAAAAAGACCTTAATTTCGAATCATGGCCGTGAATAAGAATGCCTTGATGCGCTACCGTGTCATCGATCGGTGCCTGACGAATTCCGCCCGCCCATTCCCAACAAAAGCGGATTTGCAACGGGCTTGTGAAGAGGCGCTTTACGGGAGCTATCACGAGCGCATTAGCGCATCGACGATTGAGAAGGACATGTGGGCCATGAAGAACGAGTCGTCCTTAGGTTTCTACGCTCCGATTGCCTTTAACCGCGACCAACGCGGGTACCACTACACCGATCCTGACTACAGCATCAACGACGTTCAACTCAACGACGAAGAACGTGACGCCATTCAATTCGCTGCAAGGACCCTGTTGCAGTACCGAGACCTTCCTGTGTTTGCACAATTCGATCAAGCGTTGGGGAAAATTCAAGATCGGCTTAGCCTATCTCCAGAATTGGACGAAAAATCACTCGGCTCGGTGGTTCAATTCGAGACAGCCCCAACAACACCTGGTTCAGCCCATTTAGGAGCCTTGTTTGCTGCCATACGAGACAAAAGGTTCATCAAACTGGACTACCAGAAATTTGGCGCATCCACAACGAAACAGTACAAGCTGTGTCCGTATTTGCTTAAAGAATACCGCAACAGGTGGTACGTCATTGCGTGGTCTGAGGATCGGAAAGACTATTTGACCTTCGGACTGGATCGGATTAGGCACTTGGAAATCACAGAAGAGCGTTACAATCCCGCCTCCGATTTCGATTTGAATCGGTTCTTCGAGTATTCCATCGGAATCACTGAAATTGACGCTGAGCCCCAAGAAGTACTTCTTCACTGCAACGCGGTTCAAGCCCGCTACTTGCAAAGCCAACCAATCCACCGCAGCCAAGAGCTCACGAAATTGGATCAAGCGCAGTACAGCCTGAAATTGCGCGTGCTCCTGACCTATGAGCTCGTCGAATGGATCTTAGGGGCGGGGAACGCCATACAAGTGATTCAGCCGGATGTCCTTCGAAATCGGGTATTGAATGCACTTCAGGATGCGCTCAGCGCATATGACGCTTGAGCGTTCAATCGGGGAAGACTCAGCACATTTTTCAAAGGAGAAACAAGTTTTTTTAAGTTCGTAAATCCTTTACGAGGTGCCTTTCATCCTTTGTCATGCAAAACACCTCAACATGGCAATTCCATTGAACCCCCTGGCGCTGCAAGCGACCAATTCAATCAACAATTTGGCAGAAGCCCGTTTGTGGATCGAGCGGTTTTCTCGACCTGTTGGATTCAACACCTACGCATGGGAAACAACGAAACGGCTGGCCCTGCAGGTGTGGCGGTGCTATTTTGACGGGCGCTCATTTGAACGAACCCTTAATTTCATGCACCCGACGTTCTATGACATGATCCGAACACCTGAAGGAAATTCTCTACTTTCTGAGCGTTTGGTGAGGAAACACATCCTATAACTTAATATAACATTCGCTTAAAAGGGCTTACGTGGTGAATAACTAGTTGCACAAAATCACTCTAGTGCGGGAGCAATTTGGAAGGCTATTTCTATATTGCATGTGTTAAAAATTACCTTGACATCGACGAAATAGTTTGTTTTGTCGGGGCTTTCGCTACATTTGTCTAGGTTTTTCCCACATGAACGAGCTCAACTCCATACACCGCCCACTTCGGGAACAAATGCAGCTCCGACTCCAAGCTTCTGCTGATGTCGATGGAGGCATGGGGGTACTTGTTTCATTCTCAGGTGAATTAGGCGATCACATCACAGAATCGCTGTTGGTGCTTTGCGAGCGAGCCGTCAGCGCAACAGGTAGTCCGAGAAAAAGAACAAAAAGAGCTGGACAGGTTCTGATTGAATCCTTGCAGAATGTAGCTCGCCATGGTTGGGTTGACGATGACGGCCAAACGCCCTTCTTCATGGCCTTGGAGTACACTCCACTCGGTTTTCAACTTCAAACAGGGAACATCGTCGACTTTGACATGGCCTCCGAATTGCGCCATCGCCTCGCCAAAGTCAATGGAATGAATAGGGAAGAACTTCGCAAGGCATACGTTGAACGCCTTTGTCAGGGAGAGCTGAGTGAGCGAGGAGGAGCCGGATTGGGGTTGATCAGCATGGCAAAACGCTCTGAAGGCCCTTTGAATTATCAGTTTTCTGAATTTGGCCAAGGGCTGTTTTTGTTTTCCCTTTCTGTGCTCATCCGCAACTGAGCATTCAGGTCTTACGTTCCTTTTTCTTGGCAGCTGGAAACAATAGATTATTCAAAATCAGCCGGTAACCACATGAATTGGGATGGAGGTTCAAGTCTGTTGGCGGATCGTTGACCAAATGCCTGTAATCCTCTGGGTCATGACCGCCATAATAAGTCCATTGTCCCTGTCCCAATTCTCCATGGATGTACTTGGCTGACCGGGTGCTTTTGGTCTCCCCCATCACGATGACATCTGGCCGAACATAGTCCAATCTAAATGCAGTGGTTTGCCCCATAAAACCTGGGATGGCTCGCTCATGAGACTGCGTTAGCATGGTGGGTATGATGTCCCATTTCGCAGAAAACTCAAATAGGGTGAAAAAGTCATTGAGCTGCTTCAATTTCGTGTGATCCTCCGTCGCGTCAATGTTGGAGAATTCATAAACCATGGGGTCCATTTCCAGGGCATAGTCTTGGAAAGCAAACCCCCGATCGAAGTCCAGGGCACGGACCGCATTGAGATCGGCAGGATCTCCATCAAATGGAGCCGCACATATGTCTACGTCCTCTGCAGCCAAGGCAATGTCAAATGAATCTGTTCCTGAACACATCGTGAAGAGGAAGCCACCGCCTAAGACGAAATCACGGATGGTCAATGCCACTTCTCGTTTCATATGACTGACCTTGTGAAAACCCAGGGTGCGCGCCGTTGCGTTTTGGCTGGCCACTTCATCTTGGTACCAGGGGGCGTTGCGATAGCTCCTGTAGAACTTGCCAAATTGACCGGTAAAATCCTCGTGGTGCAGGTGAAGCCAATCGTAGTTCAACAGCTCGCCATTGAGCACTTCGGTGTCGTAGATGCGTTCATAAGGTATCTCCGCGTAAGCAAGCACCAAGGTGACTGCGTCATCCCAGGGTTGCTTTCCATCGGGACTGTAAACCGCAATTTTTGGAGCTACCTCTAACTTCACATGCTCCATATTGACTTCCGGATCTTCAATTTCTTGTAAAATCGCGGCGGCTTGAACATCCGCAATCACCTGATGTGACACACCTCGAATGATGCATTCGGAGAGGATTTCATTGCGATTGGGAAGCAGAAAAGCCCCGCCCCGATAATTGAGCAGCCACTCGACTTCCAGTTCGTTTTCCAGCACCCAGAAAGCCACGCCGTAGGCTTTCAGGTGATTTTGTTGGCCATCATCCATGGGCAATAGAATCCTACTTGCCTGTGCCTGCATCAACATGACGAGCATTGTGCTCAACAGTCCCCACCTCAACTTTGAATGGAATTTTCTTGCCATGTCCCGAAGGTACGAAGGCATGACTCAGTTCAGAAAGGCGCGTCCGACTCAGGAATGTCATCCATCCTCGACCTTACGGTCACCGTAGATGGCTGGTTCATGAAGTCGCCATTGGGCGCCATCGCGCCGGCTGAACCACCTCGATTGAACCCGGGAGCTTCTTCAAACTCATCCCAATTCGTGAATTTTGCCAGGCGCTGTACAAAGCGCAATCGAACGTCCTCGAGTGCGCCATGGCGGTGCTTGGCCAGAATGAACTCTCCGAGTCCAGCCGTATCGATGCCATCCTTGTAATCCGTGAACCCATAATACTCGGGCCGGTAAATGAAGGCCACCAAATCGGCATCTTGCTCGATTGCTCCCGATTCCCTCAAATCCGAGAGCATCGGACGTTTATCTCCCCCCCTCGTTTCAACGCTTCGAGAAAGCTGCGACAGCGCGATGATCGGTATGTCCAACTCCTTGGCAATGGACTTAATGGACCTGGATATGGTAGATATTTCTTGTTCTCGGTTGCCTTTGTCTGCCCCTCCACTCATCAACTGCAAATAGTCAATGATGACCATCTCGATTCCGTTTGCTGACTTCAATCGACGGCACTTTGCACGAAGCTCAAACACGCTCAAAGCAGGAGTGTCATCGATGTACAATGGGGCCTTGGACAACTTACCGATGCGCTCATGCAGCTGGGTGTACTCGTGGTCTTCCAATGTGCCTTTTCTGAATTTATCAGAACTGATCTCGGTCTCAGACGAAATGAGTCGCTGCACAATTTGAATTGACGACATCTCCAATGAGAAAAGCGCCACGGGGATTTGATGGTCAACGGTGACGTTTCTCGCCATGGACAGAACAAAGGCAGTTTTCCCCATTCCGGGACGAGCGGCAAGGACCACCATGTCACTTCGCTGAAATCCACCCGTCACCTTGTCGATGCCTGCAAACCCGGATGGAATTCCACTCACACCCCCTTCCTGATTTCGGGCATTGTCTATTTCCTCCAAGGCCTTCTTCATGATGTCCTTCATGGACTCGTAACTCCTGCGGATGTTGCCTTGAGCCACCTCGAACAAGTTGCTTTCCGCCTCATCCAAGAGGTCCAGGACATCGGTAGTCTCCTCAAATGCCTTGGTTGTTATCACCGTAGAGACCCGGATTAATTCCCGCTGAATGTGCTTCTGGGCGATGATCCTCGCGTAGGACTCAATGTTCGCGGTGCTTGCTACACGGGTGGTCAAGCGAGCAACGCCGGCCGCGCCTCCAACCATGGACAAGTCACCTTGTTGCCTCAGCTGTTCTGTGACGGTGAGGATATCCACCGGCTCAGAATCATTGAACAGTTTTGCAATCGCCTCATAAATCCGCTTGTGCTGCTCTTTGTAGAAGCTCTCCGCTTGCAAAACATCGATGACAGCATTCACCGCCGTAGCCTCCAACATCATCGCACCCAGCACCGCTTCCTCAAGATCCGTTGCTTGGGGAGGGACTTTGCCCAAGGCCAGCTCGGGCGAGATCGGTGTGCGAGCAGTATTGCGTGTGCGATTGGAAGCGGATGCGGAGGTATTGCTCATGGAGGTATATCAAGCCAAATCAGAATGTGAAAGTACCCCAAAAGTTCATCCGTTCCTCGCCTACAAAATCCACAACTCGTCTACAGCGTTATGCACAATTTCAAATTTCCAAATGAAGATTCCTTAACAAATCCAATGCGCTCCCCCTTGTCATCACTTCTTACCTTGCCGGCGACACGTGGCAACTTCCACTTGAGCTCATCCCTTTCAATCTTTTGATTTTGGCTGACCCCAATCTTGACCTGTTGCAATACCCACAGGAACAACCCGATTTCAACTTTGCCATCGCCCTGAGTCTTGTCCTCATTGGGTTCGATGGGCAACAGCTGCAAATCCTTCTGGCCACTAGCGCTCGGCCGCCTTTTGAAAAAGCCTTGATGCTGCCTAGCCGATACATCCACAGCAATGCTGAGTTCATGCTCAGTGCTCGCAAGATGTTTGAGCAACTCTTCGGTTACGACGACCCTACGATTCTAGAGCAGCTTCAGGCCTTTGGCAAGGTCTATCGGCACCCAGGAGGGCGCGTGGTGAATGTGGCGCACTACGCTTTGGTGCGAATGGAGGACTTTCAATCGGATCGGTGGGCACACCATGGCATGCAGTGGTCGCCCTATGACCAGCTGCCGGATTTGGCCTATGACCACAACGACATTGTGCAGTATGCGAAAGAGCGCCTCAAACGACGCGTAAAACGCCGGCCAGTAGGATTCAATTTGCTGCCTGAGGAATTCACCTTGGGGCAACTGCAGAGCCTCTATGAAGCAGCTTTGAACAAGAGTTTTGACAAGAGGAATTTCCGGAAAAAGCTGTTCAAAACCACTTTGCTCATTGACCTCGAGAAGAAATCGGACGGGAGCGGAAGAGGGCAGCACAAGGGCAGTCAGTTGTTTGCCTTCAATCGGGATAAGTACGAAAAAATGAAACTCACCGGTTACGACTTTCTGTTCTAATCGCCTTTCAGAGCATAAAAAAACGGCCAGGAAATCCTGGCCGTTTTTTTATGCTGGCGACTGCATGGGTTCACTCCATCCCAAAAGCCGAACGCACTAGATCGATGCGGTCCAACTTCTCCCATGGGAACAAGGTCACCTCCATGGTCAAGTCGCTTCCATTGGCATGGCGGAAGGTCTTCACCTTAACTTCTGGGTCTCGTCCCATGTGGCCATAAGCCGCCGTCTCCTCATAAATGGGGGTTCGAAGGCTGAACGTTTGTTCGATGTCGTATGGACGCATGGGAAACAAAGTCCTCACGACTTCAGCGATCTCACCATCGGTCAAGTTCAAATGCGAAGACCCATAGGAATTGATGTAGAATCCAACCGGTTCAGCAACGCCAATGGCGTACGCCAGTTGGACCAGCACCTCGTCGCAAACACCGGCCGCCACCAAGTGCTTTGCAATGTAGCGAGCTGCGTAAGCAGCACTTCGATCCACTTTTGACGGGTCTTTCCCGCTGAAGGCCCCTCCTCCATGAGCGCCTTTACCACCGTAGGTGTCAACAATGATCTTACGTCCAGTGAGCCCCGTATCGCCATGTGGTCCTCCAATGACAAATTTGCCCGTAGGATTGACGTGAAGCTTGATGTCGTTCCCAAAAAGCGCTTGCACAGAAGGAGACATCGAGGCCTTCACACGAGGAATCAACACCTCCTCGACATCCTTCCGGATGCGATGAAGCATGGTCTGTTCATCCGCATCAAATGGATCGTGCTGGGTGGAGATGACAATGGCCTCAATTCGCTCAGGCGTATCGTCATCCGCGTACTGAATCGTTACCTGAGATTTTGCATCTGGGCGCAGGTATGGCATCGCGCTGTTCGACTCGCGGCGAATGTCCGCCAATTCCCGAAGCAACCGGTGACTGAGCTCCAATGGAAGGGGCATGAAATTCTCCGTTTCGCTGCATGCATAACCGAACATCATGCCTTGGTCTCCAGCGCCCTGCTCCTCTGGTTTTGTTCTTTCTACCCCTTGATTGATGTCAGGCGATTGCTCGTGTAAGGCGCTCAAGATTCCACAGGATTGGGCCTCAAACATGTACTCACTCTTCGTGTAGCCGATCCGGTCAATCACATCTCGTGCAACACGCTGGACATCAACGTATGCTTCACTCTTGATTTCTCCGGCTAAGACCACTTGACCTGTGGTCACCAAGGTCTCGCAAGCCACTTTTGAGGAAGCATCGGCGGCGAGGAAATGATCGATGATGGCGTCAGAGATTTGATCTGAAACCTTATCTGGATGCCCTTCTGAAACGGACTCGGAGGTAAAAAAGTAACTCATGTGCACGCAAAAGTAAACGGAAAAATTCTTGTATCCATCACCCTCATCATGGATGTGATTTCAATCGCATCGTATACCTTTGCAGTGCTTATCACGAAAGACGGAGGGATTGGCCCGAAGAAGTCTTGGCAACCCGGGAATGGCCGGGTGCCACATCCTACCCTCACTGAGGGAAAGATGAGCTAGAATGGTTCGTTGAGCCTTTCGTCTGCGTGATCGAGCACACCACACTCATACGCAGCCATGTCGATTTACAACGAACGCTACAGGGCCTTACATCAAGCAGCATCGGAACGCGTTTTGGTCCTTGATGGGGCCATGGGCACGATGATTCAGCGCCATCACCTCCAAGAGTCCGACTTTCGGGGTGACGCATTTTCGAACCACCACAGGCCACTAAAGGGAAACAACGATTTGCTGTCTTTGACCCAGCCCGGAATCATTCAGGGCATTCATGCTCAGTACCTTGCCGCTGGAGCAGACATTCTGGAAACCAACACCTTCTCCGCCACATCCATTGCTCAAGCCGACTATGGCCTAGAAAGCCTTGCATACGATTTGAATGTGGCTTCTGCTCAATTGGCGCGAGTTGCAGCGGATGAAGCGACGGCACGCACAGGTGTTCAGCGATTTGTTGCAGGAGCCTTGGGGCCGACGAACAAAACGGCATCGCTTTCACCGGATGTCAATCGACCCGGCTACCGGGCTGTGACTTTTGATGAGCTCACAGCCGCCTATCGGGAACAAACTCGGGGACTGATTGAGGGAGGCGTCGACGCTTTATTGGTCGAGACCATCTTCGACACCCTCAATGCAAAAGCTGCCCTCTTTGCCATTCAGGAAGTGCTCGAGAAACAAAAATGCACTTTGCCCATCATGATTTCAGGAACCATTACCGATGCATCCGGAAGAACCTTGAGTGGTCAAACAACCGAGGCCTTCATCATCTCGCTTCAACACATTCCTGCATTCAGCATCGGGTTGAACTGCGCCTTGGGCGCAGAACAGCTCGCCCCCTTTCTCGAAGTCATGGCTCGCGAAGCTCAGTGCCTCGTCAGCGCCTATCCCAATGCAGGGCTTCCGAATGAATTGGGAGAATACGACCAGGGGCCTGATGCCATGGCAGAGGCGGTCAAGCCGTTTTTGGACCGGCAATGGCTCAACATCCTAGGAGGTTGTTGCGGCACCACCCCTGATCACATCGCTGCTTTGGCGCGCGTTGCGCGCACTGCAACACCCCGACCGCATCCTCATACTTTCATGCGATGAACAGGACCATTTCCCTTCAGTTATCGGGGTTAGAACCCCTCAACGTCACCGAAGATTCGAACTTCATCAACATCGGAGAGCGGACCAATGTGACGGGTAGCAGGCGCTTTGCCCGCCTCATTCGCGATGGATTGTTTGATGAAGCGCTGGCCATTGCTCGGGATCAAGTTGAAGGTGGAGCTCAAATCCTAGACGTGAACATGGATGAAGGCCTCATCGACGGGGTTGAAGCCATGCGGACGTTTTTGAACCTCATTGCTGCAGAACCTGACATCGCCCGCATTCCCATCATGATTGACTCGAGTGATTTCGCTGTCATTGAGTCGGGACTTCAGGTTTTACAGGGCAAAGGAGTCGTCAATTCAATTTCGCTGAAGGCCGGCGAGGAGGAGTTCTTGAGCCAAGCGCGCACCGTTCGGCGATATGGTGCAGCAGTCGTTGTGATGGCGTTTGATGAACAAGGGCAAGCAGACAACTACCAGCGGCGCATCGAAATTTGCGAACGGGCTTACACCCTTCTAGTGCAGAAAGTGCAATTCCCCGCCGCCGACATCATTTTTGATCCCAATGTATTTCCAGTGGCCACAGGGATGGCAGAGCATCGGCGCAATGCCTTGGATTTCATTGAAGCCACAGCTTGGATTCGCCAGAACTTGCCTGGAGCGCATGTCAGTGGTGGAGTTTCCAACGTGAGCTTTTCGTTCCGAGGCAACCTCGAAGTCCGAGAAGCGATGCACTCCGCATTTCTTTTTCATGCGATTCAGGCTGGAATGGACATGGGCATTGTCAACCCAACCCTTTTGGGCGTCTACGACGACATCCCCAAAGACCTACTCGAGCGGGTGGAAGATGTGCTTCTCGACCGCAGAGAGGATGCTGCTGAACGGCTATTGACCTGGGCTGACGAACACTCCAATGACCCGAGTTCAAGGGAATCCAAGCGAGCTGTAGCAGCGTGGAAGGAACTCCCTTGGCGCGAGCGGATGGAGTACGCCTTAGTTCAGGGACTCACCGACTGCATCGAGGAAGATGCAGAACGTGCAATGAAGGAGCTGGAATCACCCCTCGCTGTGATTGAAGGACCGCTCATGGATGGCATGAATGTGGTCGGTGACCGGTTTGGTGCAGGCAAGATGTTCCTCCCTCAAGTGGTGAAAAGCGCACGCGTTATGAAACAAGCCGTGGCGTACTTGACTCCCTACCTGGAAGAGGAGAAAGCCAATGGAAAACCCGCCGCAACCATAGTGCTTGCCACGGTAAAAGGTGACGTTCATGACATCGGTAAGAACATTGTATCGGTCGTACTCAGTTGCAATGGCTACCGGGTGGTGGACCTCGGCGTGATGGTCCCCAAACATGAAATTCTAGAGGCGGCCGAGCGCGAGCAAGCAGATGTAATCGGGCTCAGCGGCTTGATTACGCCTTCATTGGAAGAAATGGCAGAGGTAGCTGAAGCCATGCAAGAAAAAGGGCTGAGAACGCCCCTCCTCATTGGAGGAGCAACGACCTCGCGGGTGCATACGGCTGTGAAGCTCGCGCCACGTGCTCCGGACATTGACATCATTCATGTCAACGATGCATCCCGCGCTGTGCCTGTAGTGGCTCAGCTTATATCGGAGGATAACCGGGGGGATTTCATGTCCCAAACGCGAGCCGATCAAGAAAAAGTTCGCGGGCATTACGAACGGGACCGTGCGGCGAAGACCCTGCTTTCCCTTGATGAAGCTCGTCAAAAGCAAGTGCTACCTGCTGCATACGCAACTCCTGCCCCACTCCAACCCGGAACGCATGCTTTCCAGCGCATCGCAATCGAGGAGCTGTTTCAACTCATCGACTGGGGTCCATTTTTCAAGGCTTGGGGATTGGCTGGGCCCTACCCGCGGATTTTAGATGACGAAATCGTAGGCACAGAAGCTCGGAAACTCATGGATGATGCCCTCCGCCTCATCAGCGAATGGAAGTCCGATTCGACCATTCGGCCCTGCGCTGTAACTGGGGTGTTCCCTGCACATCGCATGGGACCTGAATCCGTCGAAGTAGGGACCAATGGACACCGTTTCGAGTTCTTGCGCCAGCAATTGCCGCAGCGTGACGGAGTGCAACGTTCACTCGCCGATTGGATTCAGCCTTTCGACCACATCGGCTGCTTTGCAACGGCCGTTTTTGGGGTCGAAGAATGGGCGCAAAGTGCAGCAAATTCAGGCGATGACTACCGCTCCATCCTCGCCAAGTCCGTAGGCGATCGCCTCGCAGAAGCCGCTGCTGAATGGCTGCATCATGCCGTCAGAACCACGATTTGGGGTTACTCTCCTGATGAATCACATTCCGTTGAGGATTTGATCAAAGAACGTTACCAGGGAATTCGCCCAGCACCAGGCTATCCCGCCTGTCCAGACCACGAAGACAAACGGGTAATTTGGGAACTTCTGGAGGTAGAAAAAACCTTAGGAATCACCTTAACTGAAACCCTGGCCATGCATCCAGCAGCATCAATTTCTGGATACTATTTTGCCCATCCACAGGCCAGTTACTTCAGCGTAGGCCTCATCGGTGATGACCAGCTGACCGATTACACTTTGCGCCGAGGGATGGAAGCTGGCATTGCACGAAAGACCTTGGCCATGAACCTGCATTCAACATGAAAATCACCCAGCACCTCAAAGAAGCTAAATCCACTTTGTTTAGCTTCGAATTGCTCCCTCCTTTAAAAGGAGAGAACATCGACCGGATCCATGACGTCGTGGAGACGCTTATGGAATATTCGCCCTCCTTTGTTGATGTGACCTATCATAGGGAGGAATACGTTTACCGGGAGGTGAGCGGTGGATTGCTCGAAAAGCGCACCGTGAGAAAGCGCCCAGGGACTGTTGGAATATGCGCAGCAATCCAGCATAAATACAACCTCGATGCCGTGCCCCACATCATTTGTGGTGGCTTCTCTAAAGAAGAAACGGAAAATGCACTGATTGACCTGGATTTTGTAGGTGTCGAAAACGTGTTGGTTCTCCGGGGTGACCCCATCCGAAGCGAAGGCCGCTTCAAAGCCGAAGCCGATGGCCACGCCTATGCGATCGATCTGCTGAACCAAGTTGCCGACATGAACCGCGGTCAATACCTCGATCCAGAACTGCGGAACACCAACTCCACTGATTTCTGCATCGGCATTGCGGGATACCCAGAAAAGCACTTCGAAGCACCCAATGCGGCTAGCGACCTGAGGTGGTTGAAACGGAAAGTCGAAGACGGTGCAGAGTACATCATCACCCAAATGTTCTTCGACAACAAGGCCTACTTCGAATTCGTAAAGGCCTGCAGAGAAAGTGGCATCGATGTCCCCATCATCCCTTCCACAGAATTTCCATGTCAATATGCCAGATGAACTCGTTCGAGCAGCTGAACAGGCTCAAGACGATCGAGCCATCAAAGCCATCGGCATCGAATGGTGCATTCAACAAGCGAAAGAACTTAAGGAAGCAGGTGTTCCAGCCCTTCACTTTTACACAATGGGCAGGGCAGAACCCACATCGACCATCGCCAAAGCTGTTTTCTAACCCCCAGTTCAACCCGACCATAAGCCATTACCCCCCCTGACCCTCATAGCGTTATGATTCATGATTCAAAGTCCTGGTGGCAGGAGTCCAACGGATTGCCACTGAGTCACAATAAATTCGGATTTGGTCGGGGCGGCATTCGGTTCATATTTTAGAACTCTAGCCTTTAAAAAGTTGTTTTTTTAATAAACCCAAACCCCTAATCATGCCAAAAACAGAAGATTATTTGGCTTTGGAAGGTGCGATTGACCAAGCCTTCCAAGCAAGTTTAACCCCCCAAGAAGCATTCAGGCTGCTCGAAAGCGGTAACATTCGATTCCTCAATCACCTGACCAACAGACGCTCCCGAGGAAATCTACTCGAAGACGCATCGACCGGTCAATATCCTTATGCTGCCGTTTTGGGTTGCATCGATTCACGGGTTCCCGTCGAAGAAGTGTTTGATGCCGCCTTTGGCGACATGTTCGTGGCAAGAGTAGCTGGGAATATCGTGAACGCGGATATCTTAGGCAGCCTCGAATACGCTTGTAAATATGCCGGTGCGAAAGTCATTTTGGTTTTAGGCCACACAAAATGCGGCGCAGTCCAAGGAGCTTGGAGCAAACTAAACGATGGCAACATCACCGGCTTGCTGGAGCGCATCACTCCCGCTGTAGAAGAGACTCAAGCTACCCACGGTACAGAAGCTACAGATTCCAATTTGATGGCATGTGTGGTGGCTAACATCAACAACACCATTCAGGAAATCCGGAACGGAAGTGCAATCTTGGCCTCAATGGAAGCAGCAAACGAGCTTGCACTTGTTGGTGGAATCTACAACGTTTCTACAGGCCATGTCACTTTTGTTAACCAGCCTGATTGGGCTCCAATCGCCTAAGGAATAGAATGCCTACCTCGCGGTTCAATTCGTTGCGTTGGATGATTGCTGTGCTCGTGAGCCTGTGGCTTAGCGTGCAAGTAGCGGACGTGTTGGAATCGCACCCAGGTTTGAACTTCTCAAGCCAAACACAAGATGACCATCCCTATGCGGATGAGCCATTTTCAGAAGATGCGGAGCAGGAGCGAGGAGACAGCGACGAGAGCGATGAAGAAGAGCGGAAAGATGCTAAAACGCCCGGTCGCTGGTCACAGGAGCTTGGATTGCATGGTGGCGCAATTCAGCGGATTTGTAGCGAAGACATCCCTTTACCCCTCGTGGGATTGGGTCTGCCACCCACCCCCCCACCTGAGATTGGATAAGTTGTCATGCGCGCAGTCGCAACATCGGTATTCAAATCTCACTGCTAACGGGTTACGTTAGCCCCAATAACTCATTCATGTTTAAGCATTTAAAGCAGGACCTTCCTGCTTCAATCGTCGTTTTCCTCGTGGCACTGCCACTGTGCCTCGGAATCGCCCTCGCATCGGGGGCACCGCCTTTGTCCGGTATCATTGCCGGCATCGTAGGTGGGCTTGTTGTTGGTGTACTTTCCGGGTCTCCATTAGGCGTGTCGGGGCCAGCCGCCGGTTTGACCGTCATTGTGTTGGGTGGCCTGGAATCGCTGCCAACCTTTGAGCTATTTCTCTCCGCAGTTGTCCTCGCCGGGATCATTCAGGTAGGGTTAGGCATCCTTCGAGCTGGAGTCATCGGCTTGTATTTTCCTTCGTCCGTGATTCAAGGAATGCTTGCGGCAATAGGCATTATCATTTTCTTGAAACAAATCCCGCACGCTGTGGGGTATGACGCCGATCCTGAAGGAGAGTTAGAATTCATACAGCCTGATGGTTACAACACCTTTTCTGAACTCTGGCATGCTGGTTCTTTGATTGAGCCTTGGGCCCTTTTGATTGCGGCGGTCTCCCTTTCCATTTTGCTGATTTGGGAGACCAAATGGATGAAGGCCCAAACTTGGTCTAGGCTTATCCCAGGCTCATTGATCGCTGTACTGGTCGGAGCTGGCTTGCAGTTTTTAGCACCTGCTGGTATGGGGTTGACAGCTGACCACTTGGTGGCCATCCCCATCACAGATGACCCCGTGTCTTTGCTGAGTTTTCCTGACTTTGCTGGCTTTTTGAGCAAGGAAGTGTGGATCCTGGCCATCACCCTCGCAGTGGTTGCTTCCCTCGAAACCTTGTTGTGTGTTGAAGCCACGGATAAACTGGATCCGCACCGGCGCGTTACCCCAACCAACCGAGAACTTCTCGCTCAAGGTGTAGGCAATGCGGTGAGCGGCATGGTAGGTGGACTGCCAGTTACGCAAGTTATAGTCCGGAGTTCCGCGAACATCCAAAGTGGCGGTGTGTCTAAGATGAGCAGCATCTTGCACGGAGCTTTTTTGTTGATCGCCATCCTGAGCATCCCAAGCCTTTTGAACCTGATTCCACTTGCCAGCCTCGCGGCCATTCTTCTGGTTGTAGGTTACAAGCTCGCAAAACCTGCGAACTTCAAGAAAATGTACGAGCAAGGCATGCGGCAATTCATCCCCTTCGTGATCACGGTGCTCGCCATTGTTTTCACTGATTTGTTGGTCGGAATTGGCATTGGCCTGGCAACAGCCGTGGTTTCCATTTTGCTCGACCATTACCGCCGTCCATTCACGGGGTACAGCATCGATGTTGAAACAAAAACCATACTTGTGACCCTTCCTGAAGAAGTAACTTTCTTGCACAAGGCAGGAATACGTGAAGCGCTTGCTTCCATTCCTGACAACGGCAAGATCCGACTCGATGCGTCAAAAGCTCAGCGTGTCGATCCAGACGTTATTGAAATCATTGCGGAATTCCGAGATCACGCAGCCAAGGATGGGATTGAGGTGGAGTACCTCGAACCAAGTCAAGCTGCAGGTCCGTCCCAACCGGTGACATCCTTCAAAAAGGCTTTACTTCTTGCGGAAGAAGAGTCGAAGCGTAGCTCCTGAGAAATCATAGGCCTCCCGCAAGTGGTTCTCCAAGAACCGCTTGTAGGGGTCTTTGACGTATTGTGGAAGGTTGCAATAGAATGCAAACGTAGGCGTTTGAGATTGCAGTTGTGTCACGTACTTGATTCGAACCATTTTGCCCTTGTACATCGGAGGGGGTTGGTGGTTCATGATCGGCAACATGAATTCGTTCAACTCACTCGTTGGAATGTGACGCTTTCGATTTTCATAAACGTGCAACGCCTCTTCGAACGCCTTGATGATGCGCTGCTTGGTCACGTTGGAGGTGAAAACGATGGGCACGTCGGTGAATGGAGCAATTCGTTCGCGGATCTGTGCTTCGTATTCCGCCATGGTGTTGTGGTCCTTCTCAATCAAGTCCCATTTGTTCACGACAATGACGACTCCTCTGTAGCTTCCAACAGCCTGCCAAAACACATGAAGGTCCTGGCGCTCAAATCCCTGGTCTGCATCAATTAGGAGCATGCAGACATCGCTCTCATCGATGCTCTTTATGGTTCGAAGGGTGCTGTAGAACTCCAGTTGGTCCTCAATTTGCTTCTTTTTGCGAAGCCCCGCTGTATCAATCAAGTCGAAATCAAAGCCGAACATGTTGTAGCGGGTATGGACACTGTCCCTCGTAGTGCCCGCGATGTCCGTCACGATGTTTCTTTCTTGGCCAAGCAAGGTATTGATGAGTGTGCTTTTCCCAACATTGGGTCGGCCAATGATGGCTATTCTTGGAACAGTGCTTTCCTCCGGTTCTGGGAGCTCAGGCAATTGAGCAATGAGCGCATCAAGAAATTCTCCCGTACCATACCCACTGGATGCACTCAAGGTGTGGACAGCAGAGTCCAAACCCAGTCGATAAAAATCGGATGAACCAATGTCGTGCCCACCGGTGTCGACCTTGTTGCAGGCCAACATCACTGGCTTACCGCTCTTGCGTAAAATTCTAGCAATGTCCTCGTCCAAATCCGTTACCCCGGTCTGAACGTCTACCATGAAAACAATGAGATCTGCTTCATCCAGACTCAACTGGACCTGCGCGCGAATGGCTGCTTCGAACTTGTCATCGCTCTTCGTGATCCACCCCCCTGTATCGATAACGGTGAAAGCTTTTTCGGTCCAAAGCGCATGCCCGTATTTACGATCGCGGGTAGTTCCGCTGGTGGGATCGGTAATCGCATCACGTGTTTCAGTCAAACGATTGAACAACGTGCTTTTTCCCACATTGGGACGACCGACGATGGCGACGAGATTTTGCATTCTCCAGATTCTAAGGTTCAACAGGCTTGTCCAATCAGCGGACAAACTTAATGCGGGCTAAACGAATGGCCTTTGATTTTCTTGGAAAATGCATCTCTAAGATGATTTGAAACGACCCCAACCATCTTCGGCCAACAACCAACGGGACACGCGCTCAGAACCATGACACTTTGCACCTTCACAGCAGCGCGTGCCAATCATGTGAGCAAAAAAAGAGGGTCCCTGTTAGGGGACCCTCAAGAATGGCGTCGACATACTCTCC
>DAISXU010000031.1:0-21651 GCA_036825655.1 Flavobacteriales bacterium
GAAGGTGAACCCTTCCGTCGGAGCCCCATAAACCCGGTGAGTGAGCCCCTTGGAGGAAAAACTTGCGCCGAGTTGCAACGACGAAAAAGCGGCCAATGAAGGCGAACCCGTGGCCATCCACCAAACAGGGGCTTCAGAACTTAAGATGTCTTGGATCCAATCGGAATCAGCCTCCAAGTCATGCACAATCAATGCATCGGCAGCTTTGAGGTCGTCGCTCCAATCGGCATGCGGTAACCGCTCGTAATGGACACGGACATCATAGGCCTCTTGTGCCACCAGGGTGGCTATGGCATGTCCCAAATCGGGATGCGGCGCATGTGCTGCGATTGCGATTGTTTTTTGCTTCTCCAGCACATCCACATAGACAGCAGCCCGGTTGTTCTGGGTGAGGAGCTCATCGTTACCGACGGAAACGGACACATCGTACCGTTGCGTTCCAAGGTCGGTCGCCTCAAGCAACCAAGTAAACCGTTGGATGTCATCAGTGGAATTGGGAACCCAACGCTCTTGAGCGACCAATCTGTCCCCTTGTGAAACCCGAACGGCGAGAGGTTCTGGCACAGGTCCACGGAAGCGCACCAAGGCTTCCATTGGAAAGGCGTTGCCGAGGTAGGCCACTCGGTTGCAGGCCACTTCGGCAATCCACCGGTCTGCTCTGTCTGTCGTGTCTCCAACGCCGATGGTCCAAAGGGGAATGTTCCCCAATCCCGGCGCCTCATATTCTGGGTCTACGCCGCGGTTGATTCGCCCATCCGAAACCAAAACAATGCCTTTGATGTTCCGGTGCGCATAACGGTCCTTGATGGCGCTCAAAGCCCCACCCAAATCCGTTCGTTCCCCGGTCCAGGTCATATCATCCGCCTCGGCAACCAGATCTCCTGAAAAGCGATAGATGGCTGCTTCCAGGCCCGCATCTGCCAATGCCGAGCGCATGCCAGATGTCCATTCGCGAAGGTTTGCTGCTAGCTCGGTTGAATCTGCCGACATGGTCATAGAACGGCTGTCGTCCATCAAGACCACTCCGATGGGACGCTCGATTTCCTCCGTGGTTTGGCGCAACAAGGGCTTCAAAAGTAAAACGCCAATTGCCGCCAGTACGATGAATCGAATCAAACCCAAAGCCCAACGGCCCGATTGCTTCAAGCCCGCTTCACTGTGATAAATTCGGTACAGGAACCAAGCTGACATGCCTGCAGCCAAAGCCACTCCCAGCAAGGTCCAATTACTCACCTCCAACACCCAATCCATCGCTAGCTGGGACATGCTTAGGCCGTGATCATACCGCCGTCAACATTCACGGTTTGGCCGGTGATGTAGGAGCTCATGTCACTGCCAAGGAAGACGCACAGGTTCGCTACATCTTCTGGAGTGCCCCCGCGCTTCAACGGAATGGCCTCACGCCACCCTTGAACGGTGGCCTCATCCAACTTGGCCGTCATCTCCGTTTCAATGAAGCCAGGTGCGATGGCGTTGCAACGGATGTTGCGGGAGCCCAATTCCAAGGCGACCGACTTCGTGAATCCCAAAATCCCCGCCTTGGACGCAGCGTAATTCGCTTGCCCAGCGTTGCCTTGCACTCCGACGACGGAGCTGACGTTGATGATGCTCCCGCTCCGGGCTTTGAGCAATGTTCTCAAGACCGCCTTGGTCAGGGCAAAACATGATTTCAGGTTGACATCAACGACCCGATCCCACTGCTCTTCACTCATCCGCATGAGCAAGGTGTCATCGGTGATGCCCGCATTGTTGACCACGATGTCAACGGTGCCGAAGGCTTCGACCACATCAGCGACCAATTTTTCGGCCTCCGCCATTTTCGATGCATCGGATTTGAAGCCACGGGCTGTGCCGCCATGGGCGGTCAATTCTTGCTCCAAGGCGGTTGCTTTCTCAGCGGAACTGTGGTAGGTAAATGCAACGGTAGCTCCGTGTTGAACGAAGTGGGTGGCAATGGCTTTGCCGATGCCTCTTGATGCGCCAGTGATGATGGCAACTTTTCCTTCTAATAGCATGTGGAATTCTTGGTTTCGTGTGGTGTTAGACCAAATCTGCAGCTTCAGCAATCAACTCGGCGATGTCCTTCACTTCGATGTCCTCCCGATTTGCGAGCTTCACGCCATCGGTCATCATGGTGTTGCAGAAAGGGCAGCCAGTGGCGACGACTTTCGCGTCCGTTTTTAGCACGTCTTCGGTCCGAGCCACGTTCACCTCCTGATTGCCAGGTTCTGCGTCCTTGAACATTTGCGCTCCGCCAGCTCCGCAACACATGGCGTTTTGTTTGCAACGCCTCATTTCGATGAGTTCGGCATCGAGTTTCGCGATGACTTCTCGTGGGGCGAGGTACTCCCCGTTTGCACGGCCCAAATAACATGGGTCGTGGAAGGTGATGCGTTTCCCTTTGAACGGTTGGCCATCGGCCATTTTTAGCTTGCCCGTTTCAATCAATTCGCGGATGAATTGCGTGTGGTGCATCACATCGTAGTTTCCGCCGAGTTCGGGGTATTCATTGCGCAAGGTGTTGAAGCAATGTGGGCAACCCGTGATGATGCGCTGGATGCCGTATCCGTTCAAAACTTGGATGTTCATCGCCGCTTGCATCTGAAACAAAAATTCATTGCCCGCACGCCTTGCCGGATCTCCAGTGCAGGATTCCTCTTGTCCCAAAACAGCAAAGGACGTGCCCGAGGCATGCAATATTTTGGCGATGGCTTTTGTAATCCGTTTTGCGCGGTCATCAAAGCTCCCTGAGCAGCCTACCCAAAACAGCACTTCGGGCGCTTTGCCTTCGGCCGTCATCTCGGCCATGGTGGGGACGTGAAAATTCGACATCATTCTTGGATCCAATTGGCACGGTTCGCAGAGGGGAATGCCCAAGGCGCTCCATTGTTTTCGACGTTGTTGAACATGGATGTCAGGGATTCGGGTGATTTACTCTCCTCCATGATCAGGTTGCGGCGCATGTCCAAGATGATGCCCATGGGGCTGATCAAAATGGGACACGCTTCGATGCAAGCTTGGCAACTTGTGCAAGCCCAAAGTTCTTCTTCTGTTATGCGGGCGATGAGCTCCGTCCCGCCGGATGCTTCATCGCCTTCTTTTTGGCGAATGCCTGCGAGTTCTTCTGCTCGGTCGCGCACGTCCATCATCACTTTACGCGGGGAGAGCAATTTGCCGGTGGCATTTGCGGGGCAAACGCTCGTGCACCTTCCGCATTCCGTGCAAGAGTAGGATTCCAGTAGCTGCTTCCACGTCAAGTCGGTGACGTCTTTCACCCCGAACGTCAAGGGCGGAGCTGCATCCGCTGCCGGCGCCGCGTAGGGGTCCGCAGTGGGATCCATCATCAGTTGCACCTCTTTCGTCACAGCTTCCATATTGGGCATTGTGCCCGAACCCGTGAGGTCGGAAAAGTAGGTGTTGGGGAAGGCGAGTAAAATGTGAAAGTGCTTCGAATAGGTAACGTACACTAAAAACATCAAGACTCCGATGATGTGGAACCACCACATGCCGCGTTCCACCAGAATGAGTCCATCTTGGGATAGTCCGCTATAAAGTGGTTGAATCCATTGGCTGATTGGAAAGGCTCCGGCCTCGTGATAGCCAGGTGTGTTCAGGTTTTGGAGCATGGCATCCGTTGCATTCATGCTCAAAAACGCAAACATGAGCGCAACTTCAGCGATCAAGATCAAGTTGGCATCCAAAGAAGGCCATCCTTTCAGTTCCTTGGAACGAAACCGCTGAATGGCCATGACATTTCTGCGAAACAGAAAAACCAAACAGGCGAACAGAACAGCAAAAGCTAAGAGCTCGAAGGCGGCAATGAACCCGTCATACCCTGGAATGCCATGAAAAATCCTATGATTTCCAGTCAACCCGTCTATCACGATTTCGAGCATCTCGATGTTGATCGTGACGAAACCGATGTAGATCAAAATGTGCATGATTCCGGCGACTGGTCGGGCAGTCATTTTGCCTTGTCCAAGGGCGACCCGCGCCATAACACTCCAACGCTTCGCAGGTTGGTCTGAGTAGTCTGCTGTTCGTCCCAAAGCAATGGCTTTGCGGACGAATTGAATGCGCCGAGCGAAGAGAAGAATTGCAACGGCCAGGAGGATGGCGAACAAGATGGAACTCAGCATGAGGAGTCTTTTGGGATTCTATCAAATCAACAGCGGTGCAGCGGATTATTGCTCTGATTCACGCGCATCAATTTGTTCGTCGATTAAGTCGCGCAAGCGATTCATTTCTTTGTCGGAGAGCTTCTTTTCATTCTTTTTTGAAAAGACAGAAACGTTCACATAGCGCCAGGGATTCAAGTACAAATCGTTGAGCAGGTATTGAAGCTGTTCATTGGACTCGACCAAGCCATTGTGCAAGGAATCGGACTGAATGAGCAAGCCAAGGGAGCCTTCTCCACGTTCGATTTTGTCGGTGATGGAAGCGAAATCGGTCAAAACCTGGTCCACCTTCGTCAGGGTCTGAGCGAAATTCACGGCTGCGAGTGAATCGCTGATTTGCGAGAAATTCTCCATAACGTTGGCCAAGTCATCGTTGTGGTTCTTCAGCGTACCGGTCACTGCGTCCACGTTCTTGAATATGCTGTTCAAAGTGGCCCGATTTTCAGCGACCATCCCGTCGAGTTTTAGGGAAGTTTGCTCCAGACTTTCAACCGTGCGTTGGATGCTCTCGAAAGCCGTAGGCAATCCCAAGGTGGCATCGGCTTCGAACACCGCCTTCAAGTTCTCCAAAATGTCATCTACTCCGTCGATGAGCTGGTCGGTTTTGTTCTTCAAGGGCATCAATTCAACACGCACAGCATCGGCAATGCCCATTTCGATTTCATCCGCAAGGGTGTCACCGGGAAGAGCGTATTCAGAGCTTTGCCCAACAATCAACTCGATGGCTTTTGTACCAAAGAGGTCACTTGAAAAAATACGGGCCTTCGTGTCTTTCGTCAGGGGAATGTTGCCTTGATCCAATTCAAAACTAACCACCAATTCGCCCGTTCCCGATTTAGCAAACTTCACTTCTGTTACTTGGCCTACTTTGAATCCATTGATCAAGACGGGATTGGAAACGGCCAATCCATCAATTTTGTCGTATTTCGCGTGCATCACTTGGGACGAACGGAATGGGTTGAATCCTTTGAGGAAGTTTACCCCAAGGATCAACAAGACAATGCCCGCGACTACGAGTGTTCCCACTCTGAATTCCTGCGAAATTTTCGCCACTTGATTTGTATTCCGCTGTCAGGCCCTTACTCAATCCAAGGTTCGTTTCCTTTGAATCTTACCACAAAAGCATCAGGAAAAGCACCGGAACGCATGGAGCGCATGATGACTTCAGCCTCGGCTTTTGTGGCAGCAGCGCCAACAGCGTATTTGTAGAGTCCGTTGCGAATATACTCAACGACCACCGGCTGACCACCGAAGCGGGGGTCATTGTGGGGAATTGGTGAGGAAGCCGCGCATACTTGCACGCGGTAAACGATGGCATCTGTTTCGGATGTTGCAGATGCTGGTGCCGCTTCCTCTCGATTTCCAATCGGGGGCAAGGGCGATTCGATCGGTTCGGTGGTAGCGTGGTATTTGCTGGCATATTCTCGAATGGAACGATACAGAGCAGAAGCCATGTAGTCCTTTCCCTGCTCAGATACGAGGAAGTCCTCTTCTTCGGGATTGGTCAGAAAACCAAGTTCAACCAGTACGCTGGGCATGTTCGTGAATGAAATCACATAGTAGCCTGCTTGTTTTACGCCTCGGTCTTTTCTTCCCACCCGATCGCGAAATTGGTCTTGAATGGACTTGCCCAATTCGAGGCTCTTTCCCAAGAACACATTTTGCCTAAGCGCTAAAGCAATGTAGGTGTCGGGGTCCCTCGGGTCGAAGCCCTCGTAGCGCTTCTCGTAATCCTCTTCTTGGAAGATGGCGGCATTTTCTTGCATGGCTACCCGCAAACTTTCTTCGCTTTTGTGCATGCCCATCACAAAGGTAGAAGAACCACTAGCAGAAGCTCTGTCGAAGGCGTCGCAATGGATGCTCACGAACAAATCCGCTTGCGCATCGTTGGAAATCCTCACGCGCTCCTTTAACGTTGGGTAAGAATCTCCGGTTCGCGTCATGATGACCTCGATTTCCGGTAAGTTGGATTGAATGTAATTTTGCAACCGGGTGGCCACGTCGAGCGTGACATTTTTCTCGGTTTGTTGGAACCTGCCTGTTCCTAGGTTGCCGGGGTCTTTGCCGCCATGACCTGCATCAATGACAAGAACCATACGCGGAGCCGCCGGAGTGAATGCCGCCACAATGACAACACTTGACAAAAGACCGCACAACACGGCGCGTTTCGTTAGTTTTGAAAGCTTGTTCATGCCCTTGCTCAAATTTATAACGAGGTTGGAATTCCTTCTGTTCTGTAAACGGCAGATTATCCCGCTCATTTTGTGGATAATCCTTGCGTCCTTTGGAGCGGTGTGGGCGGCGCCCACGGCGCTGTTGGCGGATAGCGTGGACACCCCAGAGGTGCGATGGTCTGCAGTGGATTCTACCCGAGTCGATGCAGAGACGGGTGCGGTTTTGCTCTTCGGCTCTGCTTGGGTTGAGCTTGACGGCATGCGATTGGAAGCAGAGCGCATCGTGTACACTTCAGAGGACGACCGAGCTTGCGCCTACGGTGTTCGGGATAGCTTGGGAGTTTTGCAAGGAAGGCCCGTGCTCATTCAAGGTGCACAGCGGTTTGAGCAAGATTCGCTGTGTTTTGATTTGGAAACTCGCAGAGGTTACAGTGTGCATGCAGTGACTCAGCAAGGAGAGGCCTATTTCCATGCAGGGGTTTCGAAGCGCCAAGCTGATGAGACCATCCACGTGGCAAATGGGATGTTCACAACGTGTGACGCAGCCAATCCGCACTACCATTTTCAGCTCAATAAAGCCATCATGATCCCGGGCGAGAAGATTGTCAGTGGCCCGTTTTTCTTAAAAGTTCGGAAGGTCCCGATGCCTTTGGGTCTGCCATTCGGTTGGTTCCCAACGGCACCTGAGAAACGCAGTCGCGGGCTTTTAATGCCGGGATACGGGGACGGAGGTGAATTGGGGTTTTTCTTGAAGGATTTGGGCTACTATGTCCCAATCGGAGAGTACGCCGGATTTCGCTTGGTAGGTGATGTGTATTCCGGTGGTACCTGGGCATTGAGGACGTCCGCTAATTATGCGATCCGCTACAAAGCTAGTGGCGCTTTGAACCTGAGCTTTCAGCGAAGGAGGGTCGGATTTTCTGGAGCAACTGACCTCAGCATTGACAAGACGTTTTTTGTGCGTTGGAATCACACCCGGGACCCTCGCTCACGGCCATTTAGTCGGTTTTCAGCGAATGTCAATTTCGGTTCGAGCAACAACTTCCAATCCAATTTGAGCAGCTCGCAACAAGAATTCCTTTCGAATACCTTCCAGTCCAGCATTCAATGGTCACATAGCTTGCCGCAAACGCCGTTTTCACTTGCGGCAAGCGCGCGGCATACGCAGAATTCAACCACAGGGAACGTGGATGTCACGGTGCCTTCTTTGACGGTGAACATGAACCGTTCATCTGTCGCGAAGTTGCTGGGTGTTGCTGCTGGGAGATCCCGCTTGTTGGATGATGTTCAGCTTACAGCATCGAGTCGTTTTGAACAGACCTTTTCAGCTCCAGATTCGGTGATTTCTGCGGGGCAATGGAGCGACGTGGTAGCGCGCAATGGCTTGAAGCACACGGCATCCGCTACGAGTTCGTTGCGATTGGGGTTTGTGAGCATTACTCCAAGTGCGTCGTACAATGAATTTTGGGCCTTTCAACAGATCGACCAACAGGCTGTTGAGCTCAGTCCGGGGGTTTTCGAGTTGAATTCAGACACCCTCAATGGGTTTGCATCGACGCGGGATTGGAGGGTGAGTGCCAATGCAAGCACACGTTTCTATGGCATGTTCAGGTTGGGCAGCAACAGCCGTTTGTCCGCCATCCGTCATGTGCTGAGTCCGAGCGTCGGCCTGAGTTATACGCCTGAAAACACCCGCACGAGGGAATTGACCCTCGGGGACGATGTGGTCACTTGGAATCCATTCGGCCTGAGTCGGTTCCTTCCCGGAGACATCCGCTCCTCCGGGGCTGCAAATTTCTCCCTTTCACAGAATCTGGAAGCCAAAGTGAAGACGCGTGATGGCGAAGTCAAGAAAGTCAAGCTCATTGACAACATCGTCACGAGCGCGAACTACAATTTCATGGCGGATAGCATCCGACTCAGTGAAATCACAACGCGTGCCTTTACGAATTTGTTCAACCGGGTGAACGTGAATGTTTCTGCGACTCACAATGCTTATGCACGGGATTCATTGGGGCAAGTGACGAATCAACTGCTATCGAATCAAGGGTTGGGACTTGCGCGATTGACTCGTGCGAATGCCGCTTTGGGTTCGTCGTTTCAAGGTGGCAATGAGTCGGGATGGCCTTGGAACGTGCGGCTCGATTACACCGTCAATGCGAATCGCGTTTGGAATGCCACAGTGCAAGCCGATTCAACCCAGTTGCGTCAGAGTTTTAACGTGCGTGGCGGCGCAACGCTATTCAATCACTGGAGAGTGGACATTCAGTCTGGCTACGACTTGGTTCAAAGGGAACTGACTCCCACCAATTTGAACATTGTTTGGGACTTGCATTGCTGGGAATTGGCAGTCAATTGGATTCCATTCGGCGCAAGGCAGAGCTTTTACATTCGATTGAACATCAAAGCCTCCATGCTGCGTGACCTGAAAATTGAAGCGCGAAGCTCCAATGGGCAGTTGATTTTCTAAGCGATTCAGCTACGACTGATCCAGCGAATGACTAAAACAGTGAGGCAGAACAGAAACATCCAGATGCTGATTTTATTCACGCCGTGCATCATTCGCAGGCTCACATCTGAGTTGGCCTCCTTACGAAACAAATTGCGTGGGTCGAGGTAGTAAGCAATGCGTTTCCAAAACATGAATCAGGTGGTTGTAGGTAGATGGGCAATCACAGAAATCTCAACTCGAGCGCCTTTCGGCAAGCCCGCAATGAATACCGCTTCTCGTGCAGGGAAGGGCTCTGGCATCATGGTCCGATACGCAGCGTCCATTCCGGCATAATCCGCGGAATCAATCAGGAAAACACTCGCCTTGACTACATGGTTCAATCGGGCGCCGGCAGATTCCAAGATGCGCTCTACATTGGTGATGCTTTGTCGCGTCGCTGCTTCAACGCTATCACTCACCAACTCGCCTGTGCTGGGGTTGAGCGGGATTTGACCACTCACAAAGATCAGATCACCAGCACGCACAGCTTGGCTGTAGGCCGCAACAGGCGCTGCTGCCTGATCGGTTGAAACGGATTTTGACATGCCTCGAAACTACAAAAAACTTGGGGGCAATACTCGCTCATGCGTGCAAGAACTCAGCGCTCTTTTGTCGAACTTTGCACCTCAACTTTACAGGTTTTGCGGATTCTGCTCATCGATAATTACGACTCGTTTACCTGGAACCTTCACCACGCTTTGGAGCGGGAGGGGGCGGTGGTGGATGTTCATCGGAATGACCGCGTTGTTCCTGCTGGAATTACCGGTTTTGATGGTGTTGTGCTCTCTCCTGGTCCGGGTTTGCCGCATGAGGCGGGCCAAACCCTCAATGCCATTGCCGTGGCTGCAGCGCAACAGGTGCCTTTGCTTGGAGTCTGCCTCGGAATGCAAGCGATGGCCATGGCTTTTGGCGGGCAAATGAAACAACTGGATTCAGTTTTGCACGGTTGCGCCACGCCTCTGGTGGACTTGAACGATCCTTCCCTTTTTCATGGAATCGAGGCTCCCACCTGGGTTGGCCATTACCACAGTTGGATCATTGATGAGGAGGAACTGCCCTCCATTCTGTCGGTGACGGCTCGCAATGAGTCGGGATTGCCGATGGCCATGCGGCATCTCACCTTGCCTCATGTTGCAGTTCAATTTCATCCAGAATCTGTTTTGACTCCAGATGGTCCGGCCATGTTGGTGAATTGGTTGAATGAAGTCGAGGAGTACAGGAGAAGACACCCGGCTCGTCGGGCAACAGTCCCCGTCTGGAAGTGAATTTATAAAGCACAAAAAAGCCGAAGATTCCTAAGAGGATCTTCGGCTTTGGTAGGATGTTTTGAATCAATTTCTGTAGTTCGACATTACTTCTTCGAAGGTGTCCTTGAACTGGTCGTAATTGTATTCCGCTCGAATGCGTTCTTCCTGCTTCAGGCTCTCAACGTAAGCGTCAGCAATTTCTGCCCCACTCAATTCAATGGACAAGTATGCTATGTACTTCTTGTCTGTTGTCATGGTCAGCTCTTGACAGATGGTGACTGCCCCGTTGAGCCTTTGGTTTACAATCGTTCTTGAAAGCTCATTGAACTTGCTTGTAGCTTCTTCTGTGGTGTTGAATCCCAATTGTGTGGCTTGATTTTCGGCTACCAATTCGACGGTGGCTTCGATGGCCCGAGCGAGGGTTGCCTCCGCATTTTGGCGAGCGATTTTCTTTGCAATCTCGCGTTGGGGACTGCTCCCGGTTGCAGACGCCCTGAAATATTCATTGTTCGTGAGAAATTCTGGGCCAGAGCAGTACTCAACAATGCGAACTTCACCACGGTCATCCGGCGTGGAAGTGGTTGATACATTCTTTTTGCATCCTCCCAAGGCGAGAGGGGTGATCAAGGCCAAGGCGGCCAGCGTTCGGATGTTCATCTTCGTTATTTTTTTAGATTCAATGCGGTCTGAGCCAAATTCATGCCAAACTTATTCAAAAACATCATTGGTAGAGCGATTCCATCAATTCCTGAAGAAAGCTGCCTCTGATTTCCATGCTTGCTTTGCTATATGCCGCCTGGGAAGCGCCCTCCCAATTCAGTTGCACTCCTTTCACGCGGTCAAGGGATTTGTGCAGGATCACATCCCCATTGAGGTCCAAGAGCTGAACAGAAGCCGTGAGCAATGCGGTGTGAAATCCTTGTCCTTCTCCCCCGCGTTGGGTGTCTGACTCCAGTTCTATGATGAGGTCTGCCTCTCCTTCTGCATTGCAAACCCGCACGCCTCTCTCCGATACGGCACTCGTGAGTGCCCTTTCCAGGGCCCGATTTTGGTTGGGGCTTCCGAAAGTGGATTCTCGGCCCGTGACATAAATGACGGGCTCAACGAGCTTGATTGGAATGACCAACTCGGGAGCCTCAAGCCCTTCGATCAGTGCTTGAACAGCCAAGCCTGGTAAGTCGGGCAAAAGCCCATCGATGTCAATGTTGATGCGCAATTCAGAGTGGCGAAGCCCCGCATCAAATCCGTCCAGCACCACGTTGGCCATGCCATCTGCATTGGTGATGACGCCTCTGCGATGGGGCAACGTACCCCGGGTGTACCTGCAAATGAGTGGTAGGTTCTTGACAGCTCCGCCATCCAACATCGCTTGAATTGCCACTTCACCCCTGTAGTGTGTTTGAAAGCTGAGCAGATACTCCCTGGAAGATGATTCCAGCGAAAGTCCATTGAGGATGCGGTTGATGCCGATCAAGCAAGACTGGTCGATGGCCAAGTTGCGGCCATCTCGTCCCGTCCAAAGGTTAACTTCTCCCCAATGCTTTTCCAAGGCAGCTAAGCCGCGAACATACCGGTCCAGCGCGCTGCCAACATCGCGCGAGTTTTCTGCTTCCAAACCGGCTTCATAAAAACCTGCGGCCACGGCTATTGCGGTGCGCTTCCGCTCGGCCTTAAGTTGGTCGTATGCGGCTTTGTTGAGCCGGTAATAGGCTGCGACTTCCAATTCACCTTCGAACACGCTTACCAGTTCAAATCCCTCGAGGTCCTCTTCGCTTGAGCTGCTGATGTTCTCTTGAAATCGCTGGTTGACGCGGTCGTTCTGCTGCAAGGTGTTCAAGACAGATGAGGCCTCCACTTTCACAGAGATTTCTCCAGCGAGGGCGCTCAAAGCGCGTTGCTTCGCAACTTCAATGGCGTTGAAGGGATGTTGCGATTTCGATGCTGTTGCAATGCCGATGTAGTAACCGGGAACCTGAGGACGTTGTGTCATCCATTCAGGCTCGGGTGCAGCAACTTGACGCAACCCAGAACAGCCTGTGAGAATGGCGATGCAACACACCATTAAAATCCAATGCCTTTTACCAATGTTTGGGGTCATGGGACGAGTTCCTGCAAATTCCGTTCCAATGCTTCACGGATTCCCTTCGATGCGTCTTGAACAGCCTGGTTCAGCAAGGTGGATTCTGCCGTGAGCTCTTGCCTTCCATTGAGCAAGGCTTGAACTTGACTTTTGCCACTTTTGTTAACCGATCCGCTCATAGTCGCTGGGTAAAGTTTGCTCTTGTTGCCAGTGTACCTCGCATAGCGAATTTCATCGGAACGCTCTCGGGTGATCATTTCCGATGCCATGGTCTCGCCCGTTGCGAGGGAGATCAAAGTCAAATTGAAGGTCACGGAAACGCTTCTACTTTGCTCAAATTCCATGTAATTTACTGACCGGTATTTGGTTTCATAGTACTTCTTGCCTTCGCTGTTGACCTGCTCTACTTGATACGATTCAAATCCTTGCCGCGTGTACCTCCGTAGTTCTGATTGCGATCCTTCATAGGAGACGACGGTTCCTTTGAGGAGCGCTTTGGCCCCGAGCATTCCACCAACCTCGACCGCGGTATTTTCGTCCAGCATCCCGCTCAATGCCAGCTGCTGTTCTTGCAGAATCATTTCTTGATTCTCTCGGTCCACCACTTTCAAGAAGGGGTCCGTAGAATTCGACACTTCCTGCATGACATAAGTTCTGAACTTATTCTCCAGGTTGGGGCGATCGGATCCGTTTTGAAAACCAATGACGGCAATTGTGAAGATTCCTTGGTCGAGCGATTCTTGCTTCATGGCTTTGGCGTCCTTGAAGTCTGGCTTGCGCTGAATGACTTGATCGAACAGCCCAAATGCAGAACGGAACAACCCTCCTTCGAGGGCGGTTTTGCCATTCCGATAACGTGGTTCGCAATAGGCGATGTCTGACTGCAAAGCAGCATCAAGGTAGGTAGGGTCCAGTCGAACGATTTCCTCAAATTCACGCTGGGCATCTTCAAACCTCTCTGAGGCCAAGGATTCCATGCCCGAGTTATAGAGGTCGTTCATGTGGGCATTTTTCACTTGGCTAAACGCCATTTTATGCCGCTCAGGGAAATCCAGTCGCACGTTGACCGCTGCAATTTTGTCAAAGTAAGCTTCTGCCAATTCGTAGGTGCGCACGGCTTCAGCTCTGTCATTCAAGGCAACGGCGCTTTGGAAATCTGCCAACTTCATGTCCAGTACACCTTGTCCAGCCCGCTGAAGTGAGGCCAAGGCATCTACGTGCGTCCGGTCTTTCATGACGGCTGCGTAATACATGTTCGCAGCTTGCTCGATTTGGCCAGCAGATTCGAGCTCAAATCCCTTTTTCACCAAGGCCTTGGGTCCATTGCAAGCCAAGGCGATCATGCTGGATAAAATCACCAGCCAAGTCACTTGTTTCATTCTGCTATCGCTTCTTGTAAGTCATCAATCGAAAGTTCGAATTCGAACGCATCGTATACGAGGTAGTAGTTCTGTGGGTCGAGGCATCGAGGGTGCGCGAAAATTGCAAATTCCAACCGGGAGTCTTCAAAGGTGAACAATCCCATGACCTGAGCCACTTGACGCGCCGTGATTTGCGTTCCCGAGAGCGGCGCTTTGGCCGTAGTCAATTTGCTGTCTTCGAAAGTCTTATTGCGGATTGCATCGAGGTATTCATTGAATTCAAAATTTGAAAATCCGTAGTCCTCGACAGGAGTCGAGGCGGCGGGCGCATTCGCAGGTTCGTCCCACGAAGCCTGGTTGTTCAACGATGAGGAAGGTGCAGTGGTGGTGGTCGTTGTGGTGGTAACCTGCAAATTCATGCTTCCGAGCGCACCGGCAGCGTCCAGAATTCCACCGCCTAAGTTGATGTTCATCGAGATGGACTCTTGTTCGGAATTCCCTGCCGCAATCGCCATGTTTCCTCCTTGTGTAGTCGAAATGGCTTCGTTTGTTGGAGGTGGTGGGGGCGGCATAGATTGGGTCAGGGCTGGTTGGGATTGCCCCAGAATGGGACCATAGCTGTTCATTCGAAGCACGTACGCTCCTTTTCGATTCAGTTTCACCAAATACGTCGAATGAACGCCGTTTTCTACACCGACGTTGTTCTGAGCAAAATCGGGAAGTGTGGCATCCTCAAAATCGATGCGGACATGATAATAAGAGGCCTGCAAGTCCTTCACTTCAACGCGGGCGCTGGGTGTTGGGTTTTGCTTCATTTGGTTGACGTAAAGGGTAAAAACCTCACCTAATTCTGAGAACACTTCAAGTTCTCCTTGGGCATAGGTGGAAATGGGATTGAACCCACAAGCCATCCAAAGGCACGCGAGTAGGATGTTTCGTTGCATGATTTGGTCAGAAATATGCCGCAATTTAGACAACTCCGGGATGGAATGTTCAAATCCAAAAGCAATTGCAATGCTTCATTCCATTTTCGGGAGCTTAACTTTCCCGGTTCGAAAGCAAGCCTTAAAATTTTGTTCCTTTGAAACATCTGCTCATCCTCGGTGCTGGCCGATCCAGTTCAACGTTGATCCGTGAAGCACTGAACCGTGCGGCAATTCACGGGTGGCATGTTCACGTGGGGGATGTGGATGGTGCCTTGGCAGAGCGTAAAGTAAACGGACACCCGAATGGATCTGCCTTTGCGATGGATCCGAAAGACTTAGCCTCCCGCGATGAACGGATTCAATCGGCGGACTTGGTCATCTCCATGGTGCCAGCTTTTCTTCACCCGCAAATTGCCCGCGTGGCCATTGCTGCGGGGAAGCCGGTCATCACGCCCAGCTACATTTCACCAGAGATGAATTCGTTGGATGAGTTTGCCAAGGAGAATCAAGTTTTGGTGTTGAATGAGATTGGTTTGGATCCTGGAATTGACCACCTCAGCGCCATGAAAGTGTTGGATGAAATTCGCGATGCAGGTGGGACGATTCATGAATTTGAATCCTACTGTGGAGGGCTGATTGCGCCAATTTCTGACACCAACCCTTGGCATTACAAGTTCAGTTGGAATCCACGCAACGTGGTGGTTGCAGGGCAAGCGGGCGCGGCCACTTTTTTGGATGGTGGACGCGTGAGGTTGGTGCCGCCGCATCGCTTGTTCGAACAGGCTCGCGCTGTGGAGGTGTCAGGGGACCAATACGAAGGGTATCCCAACAGGGATTCACTGGCTTATCGCGAGTTGTATGGCCTCCGTGAAGCCCAAACCTTGGTCAGGGGAACCTTGCGCGGAGCTGGATTTTGTGAGGCTTGGCAAGCATTTGTAGCCCTCGGTTGCGTTCGGGACGATGTTCAATTGACTTGGGAAAAGGAAATCAGTTGGCCCAATTGGTTGCGCACCTTTCTGCCGGCGCACTTGGCAGAGTGGGGCATCCGGGATGCCGTCGAAAAGTGCACGGGAGCATCTCCAGATGCGCTGAACAATTGGGAATGGCTCGGGTTGTTCGATGCGTCCAGAGGCCCCTCAGTCACCGAAGGTTCACCTGCCGATGTCTTGCAGGCTTTGCTCGAAGAAGCCTGGGCTTTGCAACCTGAAGATCGCGACATGATTGTAATGTGGCACAGGTTCGGTTATGAATTGAATGGCCAACGCCACGAGCGCATCAGTTCACTGCGTTTGGAAGGGAGAGACAGCACGTTCACCGCTATGTCTGACACCGTAGGGTTGCCCATGTTGCTGGCCGCTGAGGTCATCCTAGAGGAGGGAGGTTTTGGTAGGGTTGGAGTCGAGGCACCGATGGATCGGGCTTATTACAATCGGCTCTTGCCAAGGTTGGAAGAATGGGGGATTTGTTTTCATGAAACCGATCGGGTGATATGATGGGAGGTTGGTGGCTTTTTATCGGCATGGTTTGTGGGTGTGGAACGCACCCAGCCTGGCCTAAAGAAGGGGAGGTCAATGCGGCGTGGGTAACGGAGGCTTTGGAGTGGCGAGCACACGCCAACGTTCGAAATTGTCCTGACATAGCGGATGCTGTAGACGCTTTGACCCTCGAGTGGATTGCCGATTCTCAGTCATTGACTGTGCGCATTGAGCAGCAAGATTGGCCAGTGCTCTTAGACCGATCGGAGTGGGTCAAGCCTTTGGTCCAAATTCTAGCGCTGGAGAGCCTTCATGGTGATTCTTCCTCTCCCGTGCGCATAACAAGAAAATTGCAGCGACGGATTCTGTTGAGTCATCCGATGTACCGCGAAGATCGAAAAGACATCCGGCGGGCACTCCAAGCGACGCGTCAAAAACGCAAACAGGCGGCCTGAGCCACCTGTCTGAGATTTAAGATCCTCGCTGAGCTTTCATCGAATTACACCTACAAGGCGAGCTTCTTCGTAAGTCATTCCTGCGACACGAGTGTAGTTGCGTTCAGGACCAAAGTCACCATCGGAGTGCCATTTGAGTACTGAAACGGGAAATTCAAAATCGAGATTTGTGGCCATGTCAGTCGGAACAACCAGCATGTCCATGTTGAGTCGGTAATTAGAACGCGGATTCTTGTCTTCGCCTGTGATGGGGTCAACACGCGTATCCAAGGTGACCCGCTTCGTGAGAGCGCCTGACTCACGAAATTCCAAGGTGTAGACCACCCCTAAGGCAAGTTCGGCGTCATAACGGCCTCGGCGATTGGGATGAATGACATCCACTTGGTCGTTGCTTTCAAAGATGACAATCTCCACGTTCGCGGGAGCCTCCAGGTGACTGGTCACGGTTCCAGACAAGCTGAGTTGTCCTAGAACCAAGTTCGTCAGTGAACTGGTGAGTGTCAAGACCACCAACGAAGCAATGCGTAAGGGTTTCTGAATCATAAACTTCAATACGCATCCCGAAAACAAAAGGTTACAAGCGATGGTTTGATTAGATTCGAATCCCAAACAAGAACCATGCGTTCATTCGAAATTCCACCCTTTTACAGGAGCCCAATCATCAGCCGCGTCAAGCAGCGAAGGAAAGCGGAAGATCCGCGCAAGAAGGATTTTACACCCACTTTGCTTGACTTCGGCAGCGTGCGCATATTGTTGGCGCGGCATTTTGGATTTTGTTTTGGAGTGGAGCACGCCATTGAACAGGCCTACAAGGCCATTGCTGAGAATCCTGGGAAGCGGATTTTTCTGCTCAGCCAGATGATCCACAACCCTGAGGTGAATGCCGATTTGGAATCAGAGGGCGTGCAATTCTTGATGGACACCAAAGGCAACATTCGCATCCCATTTGAAGCGTTGACGCCAGAGGATGTGGTGATTGTGCCGGCCTTTGGTACCACTGTTGAAATCGAAGAACGGTTGTTGAAAATTGGCGTGGATTTGGCGACTTACAACACGACTTGTCCTTTTGTAGAGAAGGTCTGGAATCGAGCGGATAAGTTGGGCCAACAGGCCTACACAGTTGTGGTGCATGGTAAACCCGATCATGAGGAAACGCGCGCCACATTCAGCCATGCTGCTAAGACAGCTCCGGTACTCGTGGTCAAGGACCATGCAGAGGCAGAGGTCCTTGCCAGCATGCTTCGCGGTAAGAGGCCGTGGACTGAATTCAGTGGTTTTTTTGGGGGGCGGACTACACCCAACTTTGATCCACAACGGGATTTGCAGCGTTTTGGAGTGGTAAACCAAACCACCATGTTGGCGTCAGAAACACAGGGCATCAGTGCCTTGTTGGAGGATGCATTGAAGACACAACAGCCCACGGATTCTTTTGCTAACACACGTGACACCCTTTGCTACGCTACCAATGACAACCAACAAGCAACTCAGGGTGCAATTGACTCAGGGCTGGCCAACTTGGCGATTGTCGTGGGAGGATACAACAGCAGCAACACGTCCCACCTCGTTGAATTGTGCGAAGAGGCGATGCCTACTTATTTCATTCGAAACGAGCAAGAGTTGTTTGAGCAGCAGGCGGTGAGGCATTTCAAGGTTCAGACCCAAGAGGAAGTAGTGAGCCGCAATCCATGGCCGGCAGGAATTCCTACGGTTTTGGTTACGAGTGGGGCTTCTTGTCCTGACGCTTCGGTGGACCGGGTCATTCAGCGGTTGCTGATGGAGTTTCCTGGGGCAACGGCCGTTGATGAGGTGTTAGCACATTTTGACCAAACCCTCGGATAAATTCGCGGGCAGCTGTTACGCCTTGTGTACCTTAGCAGTTGATGGAAGCGCCCAAATTACGTAGCATGTTTCGCAACGTCAGGACGGAGCCGCGCCGGTTTGCTTTCCGGTCTCGGCATCAGCCTGACGTTCCTGAGGAGTGGATTCACAGAAAGCGCAGGGTAGAGGCGGATGTTTTGGGTCAGCCCTTGGATGGGGATTCCTTAAACATATCCTTCAAAAGAGGACGAGGAGAATCGGTGTTGAGTGACCGTGCCGAACGTCGAAAGTTGGCCATTCGCGGTGCGCGGCGCGCGGCCATTCGCGCGGCCATCATTGGCGTTTTTTTGTGCTGGATGGCCTATCAAGGGATTCTCTGGCTAGAAGGTTCGGAATTTGCGAACATCATGAATTCCTTGCAAAATGAGTAACCGCATTGAGCGCCTTCCGGAACATGTGGCGAATCAAATCGCAGCCGGTGAAGTGATTCAGCGACCGGCGGCTGCGGTGAAGGAGCTGATTGAAAATGCCGTCGATGCGGGAGCCTCGCGCATTGAAGTGCGCGTGAAGGATGCTGGTAGGACATTGATTCAAGTCATTGACAACGGTGAAGGCATGTCCGAATCGGACGCCAAGATTTGTTTTGAACGCCACGCCACTTCCAAGGTGCGAACGGCAGATGATTTGTTCCAAATTGCCACCAAAGGATTCCGTGGCGAGGCCCTGGCTTCGATTGCTGCCATTGCTCAAGTGGAGTTGAAAACACGACGCGTCGACGATGAGTTTGGTACGAAACTCGTGGTGGAGGGTTCCAAGCAGCATGCTCCCGAGCCCTGTTCAACCGGCGTAGGTACTCAATTCGCGGTGCGCAATCTGTTTTTCAATGTGCCGGCCCGACGGAATTTCTTGAAGTCGGATGCCGTAGAAATGCGTCACGTTGTGGATGAATTTCAGCGGATTGCCTTGGCGCATGAGGGGATTCACTTTCTTCTCGTGCACAACGATTCTGAGTTGTTCAACCTCAGGCCTGCATCAAGGAGGCAGCGTGTGGTTGGCGTTTTTGGTTCGAAGTATGACGAACGTTTGGTGCCAATTGAAGAATCGACGGATGTTGTGGCAGTGGAGGGGTTTGTCGGAAAGCCGGAATTTGCCCGGCGCACCCGCGGGGAGCAGTTCCTTTTCGTCAACAACCGGTTCATCAAGCACCCTTCGCTTCACCGAGCGATCGTGGAGGCCTTTGAAGGCTTGCTCTCACCAAGCGCGCATCCTTTGTATGTTCTGTTTCTGACCATTGACACGCATCGCGTAGACGTTAACATCCATCCCACGAAGGTGGAGGTGAAATTCGAGGAGGACCGGGCGATCCAGTCCCTGCTTCGGCCAGCGGTCCGAAGAGGATTAGGACGCTTCCAAGTCGCACCCACTTTGGATTTTGACCAAGAGTCATCGCTCAACATCGCAGAACTTGTTCCTGGAACGGAAGTGGTTCAGCCACAAGTTCAAATCAATCCGAACTACAATCCGTTCGATGCACCTGAGCCCCGAACGAAGTTCCCTGCTTCCAATGCTTGGGCAGGGAGTCGCCCGGCTTCCGGCATGGTCGATGCTTGGCGTGATCTTTACGACGAGCTGAATCCGCCTGCAGCTCCCGCACCAGTGCAAGAGGGTTTGGAGACAACCGACGCGGCGCGTGCCCTTTTCTTTTTCCGCAATCGATTCATCGTGACTTCCATTCGGTCTGCTTTGTTATTGATCGATGCGCGCCGGGCTCATCAGCGCGTTTTGTACGAGAGCCTTGTTGAGCAATTGGAGTCTGTAGCTGCTCCAGCGGCGAGTTCGCAGACCCTTCTGTTTCCAGAAGTAGTTGCCTTGCCCACTGCGGATTCCATGCAATTGTTGGAGTCTTCTTCGTGGTTGCAAAAGCTGGGATTGCAATTGGAACCTGATGATGCAGGTGTGCGCGTCACTGGCATGCCTGTGGAGGGAGAAGCTTCGTCCCGGGATTTGATCGACGCCGTGTTGATGGAAGAGGCGGAAGAGATCGATGGGATTTCTCGTGAAGAGCGCGTGGCTGCAGCTTGGGCAAAACGCCTGGCTTACCGCCAGGGAAAGAACCTGGGGAGGGAAGAAATGGAGGATTTAGTGGATCGGCTTTTTGCTTGTTCGACCCCAGCATTGGATCCATTTGGAAGGCCGGTGATCATTACTTTTGAAGACGCTGAAATTCTCGAACGGTTCCGATAATGCTCCAAAACACTCCCACAATCGTCCGCAACTTGATCATCATCAATGTGCTGTTTTTTTTGGGCAGCATGGTGCTGGGGGTTGGGGTTAGCACCGAGTTGTTTGCGGGTACCTATCCTGGATCGCCTTATTTCAAACCTTGGCAAATTGTCACGCACATGTTCATGCACGGTGGCCTGGCGCACATAGCATTCAACATGTTTGCGCTTTACATGTTCGGAAGCCAATTGGAACGAATGTGGGGCCCGAAGCGATTTCTAAACTTCTACCTCATCAGCGGCTTGGGTGGATTCTTTTTGCATGAATTGGTGCTAGGAATTCAACTTCATGAGCAATTCGGTACATTTTTTCCTTCCTTGGATGTGGTCGTGCCAAGGGGCGCTTCCTCCCTGGTGAGTGCGCAGTACATTGAATACACCTTCGGCCGTGTGGTCGGAGCGAGTGGTGCCATCTTTGGCTTGCTTTTGGCATTTGGTATGCTGTTCCCCAACACCCGGTTAATGCTGTTGTTCCCGCCCATTCCCATCAAGGCCAAGTATTTTGTGATTGGGTATGGTGCGATCGAGTTGTTCATGGGCATGCAAAACAATGCAGGGGATAATACGGCTCATTTTGCTCACCTCGGAGGCATGCTGTTCGGCTATGTGCTCTTGAAATATTGGCAAAAGGACCGCGGTACGTTTTATTGAAACACCATGTTGAAGAAGTGGATTGATCGTTGGAAAAACGGGAATGCGATGTTCCGGTTGGTGGCTGTGAACGTCGTGGTATTCTTCGCGTTGATTACGCTGCAACTTGCAGTCAAAGTCGGATGGGAAGTCCCCTCCGTTTTTGTGGATTCTGCATTTGGCTTGTCGGCATCGTGGAAATTGGAATACGCAGTCAGTCGGCCATGGGCCATGATCACGCACATGTTTGCGCACCTCGATGTTTGGCACATTGTCATGAACATGCTGGTCCTGTGGTGGATGGGGCAGCTCTTCATGGCCCAACACGGCAATAGGCGGTTGTTGAGTGTTTACTTGGCAGGAGGTTTGGCAGGCTGGCTCGCCTACGTGTTGCTGTTGAATGCGTTTCCAGGATTGCGCAGCGCGACTTGGGCTTTGGGGGCGAGTGGGGCTGTGATGGCTGTAATGGCCGCAGCGGCTACGACAGATCCGGACCGCCGCCTCAACTTGTTGATTTTTGGTCAAATCTCGCTG
>DAISXU010000032.1:0-21524 GCA_036825655.1 Flavobacteriales bacterium
CCTAGGCTATCTCGGTGCCGGATGGCTCCGGAATAGATGCAAGTCACAGGCGAAAAACCTCGATGGGGGTGCGGGCCTACGCCGACTTCCAATTGTTTTTGACCCCCAGGAAGCAAATCCTGCCAATGGTGAATCAACAAAAACGGCCCAATTCGATCAACCTCAGGAGCAGGGAGCGGTTGCTCAATCCAATTGCTGCCCATCAAAACGCGACGGGATGGAACAAGGGAAATGCGTTGGTTCATGGCTGAATAAGTTAGCACGAAAATTACGAAGGGCTCAGCGACTGCTTATCTTCGCGGAACAATTGTCTACCATGAAACGTTCTTATCAACTCTTATTTTCCGCTGCTGCAGCAGCAACCCTTGCCATCGGATGTGGATCAGGATCAGGCACAACAGATGGAACAGCTCCGCAAGAAGATGCGTCGGCAGCGGCGTGTTCGTGTGTCCAGGAAAAACTAGATAAATTGAATTCCATGCTCTCAGCAGAAGGGAATTCAGAATGGACGATGAAGCAATGGACGGATGCCTTGGAAGAAGGTGCGAGCCCTTGCTTGGCATCTAAGGGGCAGACTGACGAGGTTTTGGCAGCAGCAAAACTTGAGAAAGAATGCGAAACTTACCCTGCGCTTCAAGCCAAAATAGGGGAGTTCAGTGAGCGCTTGGCGGCTGCTCGAATGGCGGATCAAGAGTCCAAAGTATTGGACATTCAGGAGGTTACAGGTGGGGGTGGTGCGCGTGATTTGCTCGACAACCTGAGCAAGAAAAACAAATAGTCCGCTCTGTTATTCTTCTGTTTCGCTGATTCCCAATTGTTCAAGTAGGTCTTTCACTTCTTGTTCAGTTCCCTTGAGGTGCTCGGTGCAAAACGCCAGAAGCACGGAGGACCTCCGAATGAATTCTGTAAGGGAGTCGACGGAGACTTCAGGTGATTGCAAGGTCTGCACGATGTTGCGCAATTCTTCGAAGGCTGCATCAAAGGATTGAGGAGTTTGAGTTGAGTCCATAGTCATTTCCGTTCTTGTGGAGTTGAATTCCCGATGACTTCTACGTCAACGGTTCCGTCATGTAGCTGAAGGGTGAGTTGATCACCTGCCTTGAGCTTGCTTGTGTTGTGAATGCTTTCTCCCTCTTTACGCACAATGGCGAAGCCGCGTTTCAATGTGTGTTCCAGAGCATAGGCGTGGAGGGTTAAGCCCAATTGCGCCATTTGGTCTTTCCTTCGGTCCAACAGGCGCGGTGCTTCGGATTGAATTGCCGTTCGGGCATGGGCCAATTCGTTGATGGTCAATTGAATTCTCCTCTGTGACAGCGATGCGATTTGCTCTGTGCTGTGCATCACGTTGGCCCTTTGAGATGAGATGCGCGCCAGGGCGGAATCTCCAATGCGTTCACGATGGCTCCTCAATTCGTGCCGTTTGGAATTGATTTGGAGCCGCGCGCTGCTGCCTATTTGAGTTCTGTAATCGTGCAATTGATGTTGGTTTTGGACCAATTGCTGCTGCCCATTTCGACCAATCATTTCACCCAGTTCCAGGAGTTGAGACCAAGCCGTCAGCAGGTGTTCCACCCAGCGGTTCGCACAATCGGTTGGCGTTTTGTAAGCCGTGTGTGCCACAAGGTCCGCAACAACCACGTCGCTTTCGTGTCCAATCCCCGTCCAAACAGGAACGGTACATGCGGCAATGCGTCGGCATACCCCTAAATCATTGAAGCAGTCCAGGTCAATTTTGGAACCGCCCCCGCGCACGAGCACAATCACGTCGGGGTTCCATGCTTCAGCCGAACCCAATGCAGCAATCAGATCGGGAGGGGCAACGTCTCCTTGAACCCTTGCTTCAAAGACGTTTAAATTCATGCGGAATCCATATGCGTTGTCGATGGCAACCGAACAGAAATCCCGAAAGCCGCTCGTACCAGGTGAACCGATCAAGGCGACCCGCTGCGGAACACGAGGGATCGGAAGTTTCCGGTTGAATCCAATTTCACCCGATGTTGTGAGGGCATGAACGGTTGCCTGTTTCCGCCTTTCAAGTTCGCCGAGCATGAAGCCCAGGTCAATCTTCTCAATGTTAAGACTCAGACCAAAAACTTCATGGAAGGAGACGCGGGCATGGAAAACGATTTCCGCCCCATCCTTGAGGACATTGGGCAATTCGACTCCCAAGTCTTTTCGGATTTGGTCTCCGTTTTGCCTCCAAATCACTCCCCTCATGGCCGCTTGCTTGACGCCCTCTTGTTCGTCAATCAAATCGAGATAAACGTGTCCTTTACCGAGGTTTCCTTTGACTTTTACAACTTCGGCTCGCACCATCCAAAGGCGGTTCCCAGTCGCTCGTTCCAACGCCGACCGAATCGAAGTTGCAACTTGACGCAGGGAATAAACTTTCGGAGGTGCAGCTGTTTCACTCATCTATTCAAGGATTCCAAAAACGAAATACGTTCCCTTGGTCCGAGGTTAAGATGACAATGCCTGAGGGCAAACCAACGGTGCTGAGTGCATTTTGCCCCGGGCTGACCGGCCATGTTTTCAAGCATGCTCCACTGGCTGAGAAGGCACGGACATGCCCCCCGAACTGAGCCGGCCAATCCACAGAGCCCGCTCGTACCACGACCGACTCCAATGGCTTGGCATCTGGCATGCAGATGCCCGTGGAGGTCCCTTCTCCAAACACGGTGGATCCACCGCCAAATCCATCCCCCGCAGTCCCGCCGTTGCCATTGGCTGCAATGGAAGAATAGTAAACCGTAACGGGGCCTGAACCCGCAGCGGGAGCCGTCCAGTCCACTGAAAATGTGTGCGAGGTGCTGATGTCATTGTGCTCAAAAATGTGGCGCCCTGCGACATTTTCAAGTTGACCATTGGAAGAGGGATTGGAGAACGATCCAGCATTGCTGTTGTTGCTAAGCAATGCGGTTGCTTGGAGCCCAAAGCCTGCTGGATTCCCGGGAGTGTTCACCAAAAAGTTCAACCTCATGGTCTCGCCAGGTAGGTAATTCAGGAATTCCGTCGTACCCTCCAAATCATTCAGGAATACGATGGGGTTGGGTGAAAAGGAATTGCTCGAATGGCATTGAGAACAGGGCTGGTCACTGCCAGGTGCACCCGTTCTGTCTTTGCCCTGATGTTCCGCTACACCGGCTGAATTCGACAAGAAAGCCAAACCCGTCACAACCGTGCAACAAAAGAAAATAATTCGCGTCTTGTTCATGTGTCAAAATTTTTCAATTGTCAGCCCCATTCTCCTCAATCCCTTTAAATTTGAAGTCATGAAAGGTATCAAACTTATCGCAATTGCCGCATGCATTGCCCTCCTTGTTCCTGTTGCCAAAGCACAAAAAGTTGAGGGCGAAGCGCCAGCACAATTTGAGCACTTGGTCAAAGTCAATTTGCTTGATTTTGCATTTGGTCAATACACAGCGGTCTACGAGCGCGTGCTGGGGCCATACACATCGGTGGCGGTGAACTTGGGTGGCATTGGTTATTTCGACGAATCCTATTCGTACAGCATTGGATCCTACTATGACGAATGGGGCATGTGGCAAAACACCAACGCGCACCTTGAGATGGAAGTGAGCGGTTGGGAATTGACGCCTGAAATTCGACGCTATGGTTTCATCTTCGATGGCATGCCAGAAGGGTTGTTCGCCTCGGCGTTTGTTCAGTTGCGCGGGGTAACGGCGGAGGTTGATGAAACGTTGGATCTGGACCCTGATGCTTCTGAGCTGTATGGATTGGATTACCCACATGAGATTGACCACACCTTGAATTTCTTCAGTTTTGGCGCCGGATTCAACCTGGGATACCAGTGGTTGGCAGACAATGGACTCTCTGTTGAAACGTATTTTGGCCCCATGTTCCGAAGCGTGAATCGCACATTCGATTTTGCCGCCCTTCCTTCTTCGGACATGCAAGATGTGGCTGAAGATGCCGTTGTGGATAGGATTCGTGCTGACTACTGGTTAAACAGTGCCAATTCCAACGACCTGTTCACAGGACGAACGGGCCCTTGGATTCGCGGTGGAATTTCCATCGGTATTTCATTCTAAGGTGCGCTGGCTGAGTTGTGCATGGCTTGGGTTAATCGCATGCTCAAGTCCACCTGCTCATCCAAGCGAATCAGAAGTGCTCGCCACCATCGAAAAATGTTTTGATGGAATGGCAGAGCACGATGCGTTGAAACTCGCTGATGTGATGTTACCTGAAGCATGCATCACCCGGATTGCTTATGCTGGGTCCATGGATGTGCAAGTGGTTTCCATCACCGGGGCCACCTTCATCGAGGAACTTGCAGGCAAATCAGTCGAATTTCGGGAACGGATTTGGGATGCTCAAGTGCTGATGGGGGAGAGCATAGCCACCGTTCGGGCCCCCTATGATTTTCATGTAGGTTCTGAATACAGCCATTGTGGGGTGGATCATTTCACCCTAGTCCGGACCGGTCAAGGATGGAAAATTCAAGGCATTGCCTACACGGTTGAGCAGGGAAGCGCAATGGATGATAAAACTGAGAAACAATGAGAAAACGCATGCGAATCGCAGCCGCACTCCTGGTCGTGGCATCAGCAGCTGCATGGTATGGATGGCGTGAGTTGAACCAAAGTCACGCCGATTTCACGGCTCTGGAGCCTGTGGCGACCATGACATCTGCAGAACTGGTAAGTTCATTTCGATCTGGAATTTCGCCGTGGTTGAACCAACCCATTGAGGTCACCGGCGTTTTGGTTTCGGCTACTGAAGCTTCTGCGGTTATGGAAGGAGGAGTTTTGGTTGCTTGGGCGGACTCCTTGACCCGAAAGAATTCCTTTCAATTCATCAACGAAAACGTAGTGATCCAAGGCCGACTAATTGGATTCGATGATTTGTTTGGAGAGGCTCGGATGGACCAGTGTGTGCTTCGATGAAGCCATTCCTTAAGCCTTGCCGCAACATTTCCCTTATTTTTGGTGTCCAACAAGTAACATGAGGAATTCCGTACTTTTTTTGGCCATGATGGCTTTGGCTATTTCCAGCGTTTGGGGCCAGCTTAACATCACCTCTGAGATGACGTTGGAGGAGTATGTCAATGACATATTGCTCGGTTCTGGAGTGAGTGCATCCAACATCACTTACACGGGGAGCATGTTGCAGTTGGGCTACTTGGAAAATGGCGATGCGGACTTTTCCGTTTCTTCTGGACTTGTTCTCAGCACCGAGGTGGCAGAAGCCACTGATTGCGGTACCACGGCATTTTGCAACGACTGCATCGGCTTGTTCACGGATGACGACTTATTGGACATCGCGAACAGCGTGCCGCCTTTGATTGGCCAAGCTTTTACAGTTGGAGACGTTAACGATGGCTGCATCCTCGAATTTGATTTCACAGCTACCGGAGATACAGTGCGTTTCAATTACGTTTTTGCCTCGGACGAATACCTGACTTACGTGAACACACAGTACAATGATGTGTTCGCATTTTTCTTGAGTGGCCCAGGAATAACGGGGCCTTACGCAAGCCCGGCGGCGTTTCCAGATGGTGCGATTAACATCGCAGAAGTTCCCGACAGCGACCCCTCCTTGCCCATCACAATCTCCTCGGTGAACCCCAATACGAATTCGGAATTTTACATCAACAATCCAGGAGGGCAAGACCCTTGCATCAATGGATTCACGGTCCCCTTCACGGCAGAACACCCCGTAGAGTGCGGAGAAACTTACCACATAAAACTTGCCATAGCCGATGGTTCGGATGGAGCCTTGGAGTCCATTGTGGTTTTGGAGGAAGGGTCGTTTACATCCACAGCGGTAGTGGATGTAGACCTCTCCATCGACGTGGGAGGGCCTGATGAGAATACGATTTATGAAGGATGTGGAACAGCCACCTTGACGTTTACGCGCCCCATTGAGACCATTTTGGAGTTAGAGGAAATGGTCATCATTGATTATTCATCAAGCGTAGGTCAAAACGGAATTGACTTCACGTTGCTTCCAGATACCATAGTGTTTCCACCCAACGTGAATACCGTTTCTTTCGAATTGCAGGCGTTTGAAGATGGAATTTTGGAGCCCGCAGAATTGGTGGTTTTTGAGATTCTCAATTTGGCGGCCTGCAACAACGAAGGCCTTGTGACTTATTTCGAATTCGAAATAGCAGATGACCCGGATCCGATTTCAATCGTAGCTCCAGGTGTTCAGATGTGCCCTGGAGAAAGTCGGGTTCTTTATCCCGAGGTTACCGGTGGCTACGGACACTACTCTTACGAATGGTGCGACGGTTCTGGCGCCGATACTTTGGTGGTGAGTCCACCAGAGAGTTACACCTGCACCTTGATTGTTGGAGATACCTGTGCACTTCCGACGGCGTCTGCTTCCTTCGATGTTGAAGTTTTGTTGCCGCCGAACGCAACGGCTGGAGAAGATTTGATTGCTTGTGGAAGCGCCACATTGGAGGCATCCATCATCGGCCTGCCTGCGGCTTCTTGCACAAACGAATCAGGGGCTTACACCTACTGCTACGACAACGGAGTGGATGTTTCCTTCACGTATTGCCCGGATGATCCAGGAGATGGTTCTTTTATGACCATTGCTTTCGATGCGGGTTCGGTCGAAAATTGGTTCGATGAGTTTTGGGTTTACGATGGACCTGATACGTCCTCACCCTTGCTGGCTGGCCCCATATACGGAGACTTGAGTGGGATGACCTTCACAGCAAACAACCCGGGTGGTTGCTTAACCATTGCGTTGACACCTGACTTTTCTGTGTCGTGCACGAGCGGTTCCCAAACGGAATGGGCTTACAATGTCGGGTGCACCAATGCGGGTGGTGTCAATTGGCTTTGGACGCCTTCGGATGGACTCAGTTCGACTTCCCTGCCCAACCCGTTGGTTACGATTACAGACCCGACGGTTTACACGATGCAAGCGAGTTTGGCCTATTACCCATTCTGCTCCATGACCGATGAGGTGTTGGTTACGCCTTCCTTCTCGTTCAGCTTCACTGCGACGGATCCGACGTGTTTTGGCAACGATGGAGAAGTGGAGGTTGAGGTGACCCCAAATGGGACCACGGGACCTTGGACCATTGAGGCTGTTGATGCCAATGGCGCAGTGGTCGCTTCTGCATTGAACTTTAGCGGAATAAGCGTTTTGGAGGGGCTTTCTCCGGGTGATCTTGAAATCTGGGTTTCTGACAGTTATTGCGATGCCATGGAGCCAACAACCCTCGCTTCGCCTGCTTTGATGACCATTACGGCTTCGTCAGACACCACGATTTGCATCAATGGAATGGCCACCTTGGTGGCGGAACCTTCTTTCCCTGATCCCAATTTGAATTGGTTTTGGAGTACCGACGAAGCGACGGCCTCCATCGAGGTTGGCCCTGTTGGTCCAACTTTGTACACGGTGGAGGCAACGTATGGCGCTGGTTGCCTTACGAATGAGGTGCAAATATTGGTAGATCAATACGACCCGCTGGCGATTGAATTGACAGCTGATGACGCCATTTGCATAGGGGACAGCGCTGCTGTCGGTGTGAATGAGGTGTTCGGTGGTTTGGAACCTTATGCATTCAGTTGGAGTGCCGCTGGCCCAGGTGGTTCTTTCAATCCGAGCGTTCAGTCACAAGATGTTTCGCCCGATGCGACGACTACCTACTGCGTGGAAGTTACGGATGGTTGTGAAACCCCATTGGCAAGCGGATGCGTTGAAGTAGTCATTCCGGAATTGGTGGACCCAGGATTTGTCACGGATACTTTGGGGGGATGTCACCCCCTGACCATTGGTTTTGAGTCGATTGCATCCAATCCCGAATTCATTGTGTCGGAGCATTGGAGCTTTGGTGACGGTGACGAGTCTACTTCCCTGGGTTTGGCCTACCACACCTACATCAATGAGGGGATTTGGGACATTGAGCACACGGTGGTGACCGTCGATGGTTGTGTGTTTACCTCGTTTGAGCCGGCTTACCTTCAAACGTATGACCCGCCTACCGCTGAATTTGCTGCTACGCCTTGGCAATCCGCAGTGCCGCTGACTTATTTCGAGTTCACCGAGTACGCTTTCAACGAAGCCACTTATGCGTGGGATTTTGGGGGATTGGGGACTTCGGATTTGCCCAATCCTGATTTCACATTCCCGGAGGATGTTGCCGCGGAGTACCCGATCACGCTTACGGTTCAAAATGCATGGGGATGCACAGATGCTGTCACCCATTCCATTCTGGTTCAGGAGTCTTTTGTTTTGTTCATTCCCAACATGTTCACTCCGGACATGGATGGGTTGAACGACGCATGGAAGATCACGGGGATTGACGTAGATGAAACCGACTTCATCGTTCAGGTCTTCAACAGATGGGGAGAAGTGATTTATGCGAGTACGGACATTCATGCCGCTTGGGTTGGTGATGTCGATGGAGGCACTCATTTTGCAGCCAACGGCACTTACCTGTGGCGGGTGGAAACGAAAAGCAGGGCCACTGGTGAGCGGAAAGAGGTTTTGGGCCACGTGACCATCGCCCGCTGATCGCCTTGATGTCAGTTGGCCATCAAGTAGAGCACGGCGAAGTAAATCAGGAATAGCAACCCAAGGAATGCCCAGGCTTGGAGACCTTTGGAGGGGCGTGCGGAGTGCGGTACTTTTTTGAGGACCAAATAGAGGTTCAAGCTCCCGATGATCGGGGCCACCAGAAAGCTCAGTGTTGTCGCTATGTCCACCAATCGGGTGATGTTTTTTGGAAAAGCAAGCACGAGCAGCAAGGCTCCCAAGGCAAGTAGGTACAAGGCCACTTGTTGATGCCGTGGGTTTTCTTTCTTATCATTAATGCTGGCCCAAGAAGCGGAGATTGAACGGGCGTAACCGTCTAGGCAAGCTATGATGGTGCCGAGCATGGCGGTGAATGCAGCCATCGCAACGGGCCACCAGCTCCAGCCGCCCAATACTTCGGTGTAAACCTCAACAAAGCCAGCCGCAAATGCTGCGGTTCCCTCTGGAAAAGAGCGACCTTCCGAATACATGAGCAAAGCCCCAAGGCCCAGGAATAGGAGGGCCAGAATTGCACTGATCAGGTAGCCCAATCGAAATTCTCGCAGGGTGGCCTCGAGGGTGGGGTGAAATCCGGTTTGGCGTATGCGCTCGATGGTCCACATGCTATTCCAGGTGCTCAAATCAACTGCCGTCGGCATCCAGCCCATTAGGGCAATGAGGAATGCCAATCCAGCGCCATTCCATGGGTTGAAACCCGCTGGCATTGCGGGAACGGCCGACAACGGCGTGTGCACCCAAGCCCAAGCGAAAGCAACGACCGTAGAGACAACCAACACGCCAGCAATGACCTTGATCAGCCCGTCCAGCACAGAGAACTTCCCCCATGCCAACAGGACCACCGAAAAGCCAAACATCCCAATTGCGACATTCGGTGTAGCGTTTCCACCTGTCCATGAGCTTGCGCCAAGGAGGTGGTCGAGAAAGGAGGCTGTCACGATTCCGATGGCGCCTAAGACGAAAAATGAAGTCAGAATGGTGAGGATGAGGTACCCCCAAGCCGCCCATTTTCCCAGAGAACGGTAACCCGCAATCAGGTGCGTGCCTGTTGCATTCGCGAAGCGGCTACCAAACTCGAAAAATGGATACTTCGCCACGTTCGCGGCAATGACAGCCCAAGCCAATCCCCAACCAACCCAAGCGCCGGCCCTTGTGGATTGCACGAGGTGGCTGACCCCAATGGCGGTTGAGGCGAAAAGGATGCCCGGCCCCAGTACTTTCCAAAATTGAGCCCGGCGGAGGGATGGCACAAAGAAGGCCGAGGCCTTCGAAAAAAAACGGGCAATCATGCTTCAATGATAGCACGATTGCCCGAAACCTCATTTTTGAAGCCGACTAATCAGCTCTTTTTTTCGCCAACAAACCAATCTTCCTTGTATTTGAAGAGCACGTTGAACGTGGTCAAACTTCCATAAATCCGTGTGATGTACTGCTGCAATTCGACTTTTTCGCTGTCTGAAAGGGCGGGGTGGGAATTGAGTTTGGCTTCCAGCACACGCAATCGATCGCGGGTCATTACAATTTTGTGAAAAAACTGGTCAATCGGCACTTCTTTGGCCTTGAGTCCAGAATCTTCGGGCTGCATGATGAGCAGCCCACCATCCCATTTGTCGCCCAAGGCTACGAGTTCAATGGCATCGTCGCCCTTCACCTGGTCGATGTATTCGGCGAAAACGTGTTCCACAGCAGTGATGATGTCGCTTACATCCGGTTGAGGGTTGTCCAATTCACTGGCTTCTAGGAGTTCAAAGTGGGCGTAAGCTTTGGAAATGTCTTTTTCGCCGAGGTCCTTGAAGTAGATGCGCCAAAAGTCACCGTCTTGGCCAAATATGACCCCTTCTCCGTTGGTGGGGTGTTGGATTTTTGCTCCGATTCCAATCATTACGCAAGTGTTGTGATGCTGTTTTACTTTCGCTTGATGAAAAAGGTTGCGTTCCTCTATTCGTTTGTGATGGTGTTGCTGCTGGTGGGCTGCAAAGAACAGGTTGCAGATCCGGTGGTGGAAAGGCCCACTGCTCCGGAATGGTCTTTGGAGGAGTTGACCGTTTATGAGGTGTTTCCGCGACAATTTTCGGGATCAGGTCACTTGAATGCGGTGCGAACTCGAATTCCTGAGCTCAAGGCTTTGGGTGTGAATTGCGTTTGGCTCATGCCGGTGCACCCCATTGGCGAGGTGAACAGGAATGGAACGCATGGCTCGCCATATGCTGTTGCGGATTTTCGGGCGATTCATCCCGATTTGGGTGACCTGAATGTGATGCGGTCTTTGGTGGATGAATTGCATGAGGAAGGCATGTTGTGCATCGTCGATTGGGTGGCCAACCACACGGCTTGGGATCACCCTTGGGTTTCGGAACATCCTGATTGGTACACCCAAGATGGCTTGGGCAACATCGTGATCCCACCAGGAACAAATTGGTCGGATGTGGCCGACTTAAACTATGATTCTCCGACCATGCGCACTGCCATGTTGGATGCCATGAGGTTTTGGGTGGAGGAGGTAAGGGTGGATGGTTTTAGGTGCGATTATGCAGTGGGGGTTCCGGAGGATTTTTGGTCTGTGGCCATTGCGGAATTGTCTTCCTTGCGCCTAGAAGAACCGTTGCTCTGGTTAGCAGAGGCCGAAGCGCCATCGCTCCATGATGTAGGATTTGTGTGCTCTTACAGTTGGCAGGGATTTGGAGCAATCAAAGGTGTGATTGTGGATGGTGAATTGCCTGAGACGGTGTACGCTTCATTTTTAAATGAACAAGCCAGTTTGCCGGACGGTCACCTCAAACTGCGTTTTGTGACAAACCACGATGAAACATCTTGGGATTCCCCAGCACCGACCATGTATGGGAGCATTCGCGCGATGCAGTGTGCTCAGGCCATTGCTGCTTTTTTACCTGGCGTCCCTATGGTTTACAACGGTCAAGAGGTAGGCAGTGACCAAACGTTGAACCTCTTCGAGGATGTTCCCATCGATTGGTTGACCCATCCGGAATTGAGGGGCTGGTATGCGAGCCTGCTGCAAGCGCATGCAACGCATCCCGCGCTGGGTGGGGCGGCACTTTCCTTCCATCCAGCGGATGATGTTTGGGTTGGCGAACGATGGGATGCGTCGGAAACGTCGCATGCCCTGCTGGTTGCCAATGTTCGTTCTCAATCTCTGGCATTCAATTACGCAGCCTGGAATTCGGATGACTGGACTGAGCTCTTCACCGGGGAAGGCATGCCTGACTCTGAGACGTTGGAGCCGCATGAAGTGCGTTTGTTTCTGCGTTGATTCACGTTGAGGCGTGAACAACTCCTTAAGCAGCGTTTCCTGAGGCGCAAGCGATGAGCGAACTTGGGCACCATGGCAAGTAGTTTTTTGAAGCGGTATCGCTGGGACCGAATTGGAGTGGTTGTGGGTTTGTTCTTGTTTACCATCTCCTCTCTCATTGGCTGGGTAAGCCCCGATGAAGAGATGACCTCCGGAGACGGTCAAAACGTGTTGAGCCATCCGAGCGGAGCAGTGATGCAGGAGATGGGTGCCCTTCCTCAAGATAAACAACCCCCACCGGCGAACCCTGAAGAAGCCATCAAACCGTGCTCATGCAACAGGCGGGTCTTGGACATTCCTCACAACCCGTACACCGCACATCGCCTGGCAGCGCGCAACTTACCTCATTCGTTTTTCATCAAGGACAAGGCCGCGCTCGTAAGAGGCCAGAACAACGGTAAATTGGTTCCCGTTTTCAATGGAAGAGGTTACCACATTGCCCCGTTGACGCACAGCCACAAAATGTTGCTTCCTGAGGCCAATGAAGTGCTCGTAAGCATGGGGCACGCATTTGCTGACGAATTAAAAGGTACACCTAGCGAAGGCGCGCGTTTTAGGGTTTCATCCATTACCCGCACTTCGGCCCAACAAACGGCCCTAGGTAGGCGCAATTACAATGCGATTGATGACCAGTCGACTCATAGCTACGGGGCTTCATTCGATATTTCCTTCACAGATCGTCCCAGCAATGAAGTGAATTGTTCGGCAGCGACGCGCGCCATTCAAAAGGTGCTTTTGGACTTTCAGCGCCGTGGGAAAATCCTCATCATCCCAGAAGGGAATTGCATGCACGTTACCGTGCGTCCCTGATCGCTTAGTGCGCTACGATGACACGCTGAGCTTTCTCAGAGGACCTCAGCATGTAGATTCCATTGGGCCAGTTAGAAACCTGTATGTTGGAGCCGATGCCTTTTGCGATTTCACGGCCATTGATGTCCATTGCTGTCCACTCGTCTGTGGAGGTTAAACCCGGCCATTTTAGCTGATCGCTTGCAGGATTGGGAACGATGTGGGCGCCTTGGATTTCCAATTCGCTCGTGCTCGACAGCTCACAAATGGTAGCAAGTGATGAAAACCACAAGGTGGCACCGAAGATGGCTTGCCCTGCACAGCCATTGTGATCGTAGGCACCAAGATTGATGGCTGACACATCCGATGCACCTGCCGCTTGCATCGCAGCTTCGGCCATGAGTGCGTTCTCATAATAGACTTGCTCATCCTCCGTGCAGTAGTAGAGCCGAGTAGGGGCCGTTGGGCCCCAATTGTAAACGTCATTGTCCTCGGCTGCCACCAAAAACGAACTGCCGGGTTGGAGCAGGGCATCGAGCAACCCCGGTTGGGCAAAATCTGCGGTTAATGTCGGAAGTGCGTTGTTGATGTCTGCGCCCGAGGTGTTCCCGTCAAAAAGTCCAGGAAGCTGGGAGGCATAGGGTTCTTGAAAGTACTCGTTCAAATCGGAGTACAAATCGCCATAGATGCTCTGCCAAGCCAACGCTACATAGGCAAGGTAAGCTGGGTTGGAGTAGCTCACATCGGCGAACGTCCAAGGGAATTGGGTACCAGAAATGTCATAAGGTCCCGATCCAGGGGCAGCAGCTACAACGGTATATTCCGGGTGCTCCGCCTCAATGAGTTGGTGCGTTGCCATAGCGGCATGTCCCCCTTGGGAGTAACCGGAGAGGAAAATCTGGCTGGCGTCGTGGCTGCCGATTGGCGGGGCATTGAACAAGGCGTCCAGCATGGATACTCCTGCTTGCGCCTCGCTTTCAGCATGAACGTATGGATGCAAATGTTGGGTGTCTGTTCCCAAACCCACATAGTCGGGCATCAAAACCGTAAACCCGAGTCCAGCCATGAGGAATCCCAGTTCTCCTTCGTAGTTCAGGAATGAAGGCGTGTTCATCCGTTCGAAAACCGTACCGTGTGCATACATGTGCACTGGATTTGCGCAGTCCACTGCCATATCCATCGGAACAAAAACAGCCCCACTTACTTCGATGGTGTCCCCCTGAAAGGGCATGTTGTAGGTCATCTGAAAAGCTTGCACACTCGAAACGGGAGAGAACAGGGCAGATGGCAGCCCGTATTCAGCTCCTAAAAGTTCTACCTCGCCCAAGGACAGGTGTTGAGTCTCCGTGTACGATTGGCAAAAAGTTGCGGACGAATAGGTCAACAACAGGGCAAATAGAATGTGCTTCATGGCGGTAAAGGTGGTAAAAAAAAACGCCCTGACAAATTGAAGTTGTCAAGGCGTTTTTCAATGGATAAGTCATTTACAAGTGTATGACCTCATCATAGGCTGCTGCGGCAGCTTCCATAACGGCCTCACTCAACGTCGGATGCGGGTGAACTGTTTTAATCAGTTCATGTCCAGTGGTTTCTAATTTGCGAACTGCGACCAACTCAGCGACCATTTCAGTGACGTTTGCGCCGATCATGTGTCCACCGAGTAACTCGCCGTATTTCGCGTCAAAAATCAGCTTCACAAAACCGTCTTTGTGTCCAGCGGCACTCGCTTTGCCCGAAGCGCTGAATGGAAATTTCCCCACTTTCACTTCGTGTCCTGCAGCTTTCGCGGCTTCCTCGGTCATTCCAACACTCGCCACTTCTGGGAAGCAATAAGTGCATCCTGGGATGTTGCCATAGTCGATGGGTTCAGGTGAGTGCCCGGCGATTTTTTCGACGCATGTAATGCCTTCTGCAGAAGCCACGTGGGCCAGAGCTGGCCCCGGCACGCAATCTCCAATGGCGTAATACCCAGGAATGTTGGTGGCGTAGTAGTCATCCACGATGATTTTACCTTTGTCCGTTGCAATTCCCAAATCCTCCAGTCCAATTCCTTCAATGTTGGCAACGACTCCTGCTGCGCTCAACACCACATCGCACGCTATCGACTCTTCGCCTTTCTTCGTCTTGACCGTTACTACATTTTCTTTGCCAGACACATCCACGCCTGTCACCTCCGCTGAAGTCATGACTTTGATTCCTTGCTTTTTTAAGGAACGCTCGAGTTGCTTGCTCACCTCCACATCTTCCACGGGCGTGATGCGGTCCATGAACTCCACTACGGTGACTTCAGTGCCAATGGCGTTGTAGAAATAGGCAAACTCAACACCAATCGCTCCGCTCCCTACAACTACCATGCGCTTGGGCTGATTTGGAAGGGTCATGGCCTCCCGGTATCCGATGATGCGTTTGCCATCTTGAGGCATGCTCGGCAAGTGCCTCGAACGAGCACCCGTGGCGACAATGATGTGATCCCCGGAAACCGTGCTTTCGGTGCCATCGGAGGCTACGACATGCACTTGCCTTCCGGGCTTGAGCGTGCCCGTTCCCATGATGACATCGATCTTGTTCTTTTTCATCAAGAACTGAACGCCTTGGGACATGCCTTCAGCAACTCCTCGGCTTCGGTTGACCATTCCACCAAAGTCTACTTTGGGGTCTGCTACAGAAATGCCATAATCGCTTGCATGGTTAATGTAGTCAAACACATTGGCGCTCTTCAAGAGTGCTTTTGTTGGAATGCAGCCCCAATTGAGGCAAATCCCGCCTAGGGCTTCGCGCTCAATGACCGCGGTTTTCAATCCCAATTGGCTGGCGCGGATGGCGGTAACGTATCCGCCAGGCCCGCTGCCGAGAACAACAACGTCGTATTTCATCAGTGAGGAATTTCGCTGCGAAGTTACGTCATGAGGGTGGAGCGTCGAAGGAGTTTGAATCGTTCGGTTGGATTCAGCGAAGTGCGTACCTTTACCCACCTTTGAAGATGAATCGCGCTTTCAGGCGCACAACATGCATCGGATGCTGAATTTAGTGTTGTTTGGACCTCCCGGAGCAGGGAAAGGCACGCAGAGCGCCTACTTAGTTGAAGCGTATGAATTGGTGCACCTGAGTACAGGTGACATTTTCCGTGCTAACATCAAGGGCCAAACGGAATTGGGAGTGCTCGCTCAGTCCTTCATGAACCAAGGGAAATTGGTACCAGATGGTGTGACAATTGACATGCTCAAGGCTGAAGTTGACCAACATCTTGATGCCAAGGGCTTCATTTTTGATGGGTTTCCCAGGACAACTGCTCAAGCCGTGGCGCTTGATGCGTTCCTCAATGAACGTGAAAACCCAATTTCCGCCATGCTGTCTTTGGAAGTGCCTGAGGAAGAATTGAAGGTACGCTTGACAAAACGCGCTGAGACAAGCGGACGACCGGACGATGCGGACCCCGCAGTGGTGCAGAAGCGCATTGACGTGTACCACGAAGAAACTGCACCCGTTGCTCATTTCTATGCGAGTCAATCCAAACTTCATGCGGTCAATGGAGTTGGAACTTTGGAAGAAATCACCTCGCGTTTGCGCTCGACCATCGATTCTTTATGAGTTTAAATTCCCTCCCGAATGGCCAGTGAAAATTTCGTTGACTACGTCAAGATTTGCTGCAGATCTGGGCATGGAGGGGCAGGTTCCATGCACTTCATGCGCAACCGGGTGACCGCAAAAGGTGGTCCGGATGGTGGCAATGGGGGGCGTGGAGGCCATGTGATTGCTCGCGGAAGCAGAAATCACTGGACCCTGCTTCACCTCAAGTACCAGCGGCACATCATTGCAAAACCAGGCGATTGCGGGCGAGGCAATCACAAGCACGGAGCAGAAGGCGCTGATGTTTACATCGAAGTCCCGCTGGGAACCGTGGTAAAAGATGCTGAAACAGGTGATGTTTTGGTCGAAATCACCCAAGACGGCCAGGAAATCATCTTGACCCAAGGAGGAAGAGGCGGGATGGGCAACGACCATTTTAAGAGCCCTACCAACCAAACCCCAAGGTATGCTCAACCGGGTGAAGAGGGGAGAGAAGAATGGAAAATTCTCGAATTGAAACTCTTGGCGGATGTAGGGTTAGTCGGCTTCCCTAATGCCGGAAAATCGACCCTTTTGAGTGTTGTCTCCGCCGCGAAACCAGAAATCGCGGATTACCCGTTTACCACCTTGCGTCCCAATTTAGGTATGGTGCCTTACCGCGACAACCGGTCTTTTGTGGTGGCAGACATTCCGGGGATCATCGAAGGGGCAGCAGAAGGCAAAGGCCTTGGTTTGAGGTTCCTTAGGCACATCGAGCGCAATCCTGTTTTGCTTTTCCTCGTGCCTGCAGACAGCATGGACATTCGGGCTGATTATGAGACGCTTCTGAACGAACTGAGAAAGTACAATCCAGACTTGTTGGACAAGCAGCGGATCTTGGCCATTTCCAAAAGTGATTTGCTCGACGAGGAACTGAAAGCTGCGGTTGCTGAAGATTTGGACGGATTGGAGCCGCTCTTCTTCTCGAGTGTCGCACAGCAGGGATTGGAGGGGTTGAAAGACCAAATCTGGAACGCCATGAATTCGGATTCTCCGCTTTCATGAACCGGGTGTTGTTGCATAAGGAGGTCCTCGATGCACTGGCCACGGGTCGTCCTGTTGTGGCTTTGGAGAGCACCATCATTGCCCATGGCATGCCACATCCTCGGAACCTGGAAACAGCCCGCCTTTTGGAAAAGGAAGTGCGCGATGCAGGAGCCATTCCGGCAGTGATAGCCATAGCAGATGGATTTTTAAGGATTGGATGTGATGAAGAATTGTTGGAGCGGCTGGCGTCAGAAAAAGGAGTGGCCAAGGTTTCGCGACGCGACCTCGGGTCGGTACTCGCAGGGGGAGGATTGGGGGCGACTACGGTAAGTGCCACGCTCATTGGTGCGCGCCTTTGCGGAATTCGAGTTTTTGCGACAGGCGGGATTGGTGGAGTTCACAGGGGAGTGGAAGTCACAGGGGATGTCTCCGCAGACTTACAAGAGTTGGCCACTTCACCAGTTGCCGTCGTTAGTGCAGGCGCGAAATCCATCCTTGATCTCCCTCGGACTTTGGAAGCGCTGGAGACCTTAGGTGTCCCAGTGATTGGCTGGAAAACCGACGAATTCCCAGCGTTTTTTACGCCGAGCAGCGGGTTGAAATTGGTCCATCGAGCAGATGATGTTGTCTCGCTTGCGGCCCGCTTGCAAGCGCAATGGGACTTGGGGCTCACTGTGGGGGCACTCATCGCCAATCCCATCCCATCGGAAGCAGCTGCGCAAGCCGCTCCTGTGGAAGCCGCAACCCAAGCGGCCCTGGCTTCAGCGCAGGAAAAAGGCATTTCAGGTCGGGACTTAACGCCTTACCTCCTTGCAGAAATAGTGCAACAAACTGCCGGAGCAAGTTTGGACGCCAATGTTGCCCTTGCACGCAACAATGCCCGCCTTGCGGGTGAACTTGCCCGAGCTTTAATGGAGCAGGCCTGACTTGTCTCACCCATCGAGGGAGGAAATCACCTTAAATTCGCGACATGAAAGAAGTCGCTTCCACTAGCCCGAATACTCGGGAGCAGGATTTCCGTGAGTTGCTGTTGGCAGATTATCGGTTGGCTTGCATCAGCCGTGAAACATCGCTGTTGGGCAGAAAAGAAGTGCTGACGGGCAAGGCCAAATTTGGGATTTTCGGAGATGGCAAGGAATTGGCGCAGATCGCACTCGCCAAGGTCATGGAAGCTGGGGATTGGAGGTCGGGATACTACCGAGATCAGACCTTGCTGATGGCCCTCGATTTGCTTTCGGTCAAAGCCTATTTCGCAGCGCTTTATGCGGATACGGATTTGAGCCATGAGCCTTCCAGCGGCGGTCGCCAGATGGGGGGGCATTTTTCCACACGTTTCCTCGATGACGAAGGAAATTGGATGGATCAAACCAAGTCGGTGAACATCTCAGCCGACATTTCGCCCACAGCGGGCCAAATGCCCCGTTTGTTGGGTTTGGCCCAAGCATCAAAACTCTACAAGTCGCTCCCCAATGCCGCTGCTGCGAAGCCAGGCTTCACACAAGCTGGCCGTGAGATTGCAGTTGGTACGATTGGAGATGCCTCCACTTCAGAGGGACCATTTTGGGAAACGATGAATGCGGCGTGCGTGCTCGGGGTGCCCTTGCTGATGAATGTTTGGGACGATGGATATGGCATCAGTGTGCCCAAATCCTACCAAACCACCAAGTCGTCCATTTCTGATGCATTGAGTGGTTTTGAGATTACCGATGGGACCAACGGGATGTACATCTACCGGGTAAAAGGTTGGGATTACCCGGCCCTTGTGGCGACGTACGAAGAAGCTGCAGCAAAATGCAGGCAGGAGCAAGTTCCGGTTTTGGTGCATGTGGAGGAAATGACACAGCCACAAGGCCATAGCACTTCGGGGTCTCATGAGCGGTACAAGAGTCCAGAACGCATGGCATGGGCGAAGGAATACGATTGCTTGCGGCAATTTGGCTTGTTCCTCACCTTGGAAGGAGCTGCAACGGAGGAAGAATTGGAGGCCATTTCGACTGAGGCGAAGAATTTCGTTCGCTCTGAGCAAAAGGAAGCCTGGGCGAATTTCCAGAGACCGATTTTGGCTGAACGCGATGAGGTTGTTGCCTTGGTGAAAGCTGTGGTAGGACCTGAATCGACAGCTGCGCTTGAGAGCGAATCAACGCCAATTCGTGCCCAACTCCATTCCATCGCCCGCCAAGCCTTGGCGCAGAGTGCAGGGGTTTCAACGGAAGCGCGCAAGAGTTTGGCTGATTGGGTGAGCCGAGAAGCCAAGGTGAACCGCACCCGTTACAGCAGTCAATTGTACAGCCATGGCGCGGACAGCGCATTGGCGGTTTCACCTGTGAGCCCTCAGTATTCGAACGAAGAGGAATGGGTCGATGGAAGGCAAGTGCTGCAGCGGAATTTCGAAGTGCAATTTGAGCGCATGCCGGAACTCCTCACATTTGGGGAGGACACCGGTGGGATTGGAGGGGTCAACCAGGTGATGGAAGGCATGCAGGCTCGCTTTGGAAAGGATCGGGTGACGGATACCGGAATACGGGAGTGCACAATCGCTGGGCAAGGAATTGGATTGGCTATGCGGGGGTTCCGTCCCATCGCGGAGATTCAGTACTTGGATTACATCTATTACGCCTTGCAAATTTTGCGTGACGATGCTGCCAGCTTGCGCTACCGGAGTGCAGGAGGTCAAAAAGCTCCGGTTATCATTCGCACCCGCGGCCACCGCTTGGAGGGGATTTGGCACAGCGGATCTCCTATGGGTGCATTGCTTGGATCCCTCAGAGGAATGCATGTGTGCGTACCGCGCAACATGACACAGGCTGCTGGAATGTACAATACGTTGTTGGCTTCTGAGGAGCCCGCCCTCGTCATTGAATGCCTGAATGGTTACCGATCGAAAGAGAGGATGCCATCGAATCCAGGTGATTACCGCGTTGCCCTGGGAATGCCAGAAGTGGTCCGTTCAGGGATTGACCTCACTTTGGTCAGCTACGGGTCGACGTTCAACTTGGCTCAACGAGCAGCTGAACGCTTGGCTGAGGCAGGGATTGAGGTTGAATTGGTTGACCTGCAGACGCTTTTGCCCTTTGACTTGCAGTCCATTTGTTTGGCGAGCATCGCGAAAACGAACCGGATGTTGATTGTGGATGAAGATGTGCCAGGCGGCGCTTCCGCCTTCATTTTGGAGGCCATCATGAAGCAAGGTGCTTGGAAGTACCTCGATGGCGAGCCTCGTGTGTTGGCTGCTCAGCCGCACTTGCCACCTTATGGTTCGGATGGGGACTATTTCAGCAAACCCAGTGTGGAGGATATTTTCGAAACCGTTTGGGAGATGATGCACGAGGTGCAGCCCAATCACTTTCCCAAGTTATGATGCAAGAAGAGTCATTTCAACTGCGCACCGACTTCATAGATTTGCTTCAATTGTTGAAAGCAACTGGAAACGCTGCAACGGGTGGTGAGGCAAAAATGGCCGTTGAAGACGGCCTTGTAACGGTTAACGGAGAGTTGGAGGAGCGCAAGCGCCGGAAATTGCGTGCTGGAGATGTGGTCGTGTTGGATGATCGAATCAGAATCAGCGTATTGGGAGCTTGATTCAGCGGAGTAGACGCTCTGGTTCACAAATTTGGTTGAAGGGAAGTAGAGACGCGAACGAATTTTGGTGTTTCTTGGTAGACGGAATCAACCCCATTTGAATGAGAACTCTTCTATTTGCCATGTTTTTGGCACTGGCTTCCAGTGCTTCAGCTCAAGTTACGCTTCGCGGACGCGTGTTGGACGCGGACCTTGGAGATCCTGTTTTTTCCGCCAACGTCATCATCAGGGGAACAACGAACGGGGTGACCACGGATTTTGACGGGCAATTTCGGTTGGAAGTCCCTTCTCTGCCTGTTACGTTGCAAGTCAGCTTCATTGGCTTCCTGACCCAGGAATTGCGGGTTTACGCTCCTTCGAACCGCTTGGAAATTAAGTTGGCGTCGGACCAAATCCTGATCGATGCGGCAGAGGTCGTTGGCGAGCGAATCTCCGAACGCCAAAAGCAAGCGCCATTAACCGTTGAGTCCATGGATGTGATTGCCATCAAGGAGGCGCCAAGCGGGAGTTTCTATGAAGGGTTGGGCAACTTGAAAGGAGTGGACTTGACCTCAGCTTCTTTGGGTTTCAAAATCATCAATACCCGCGGCTTCAATTCGACTTCTCCTGTGCGTTCCTTGCAGTTGATTGATGGAGTGGACAACCAAAGTCCTGGCCTCAATTTTTCTTTGGGTAACTTTCTGGGGGCACCAGAAAGTTACCCAAAGAAAAATTGAGGCCAGGACTTTGGTTGTCC
>DAISXU010000033.1:0-21171 GCA_036825655.1 Flavobacteriales bacterium
CGAACCCTTTTGGAGGCATGAAGGTCGCGCAGTAGTGGTGCACAGGCCGGTCAGCAATGATCAACCCGCAGGCGTGTATGGTGAGCGCATTGGGTTGGTCTTTTAGAAACCCGGCATATTTCACCACGAGACGCTCCATTTCATCAAGGTGATTGGGGTCAAATCGCCCTTCAGCCAAGGCATCAATTTCGGTTTTGGGAAGGCCAAAAACTTTCCCCAACTCTCGAATGACAGCGCGGTATTGAAAGGTGCTGTAAGCCCCGACGAGTGCAACGTTGGGAAACCGCTCGAAAATGTAGGCGGTCACATCGTCGCGGTCCGTCCAAGAAAAATCGATGTCAAAGTCTGGCGGGTTTTTCCGATACAGGTTGATGAACCGCTCGAAGTACAAATCGAGTTCGATCGGGTCCACGTCGGTAATCCGCAGCAAGTAGGCGACCAAGCTGTTGGCCCCGCTTCCTCGCCCAACGTAGAAATACCCCTTGCTGCGCGCGAAGCTGGTGATGTCCCAATTGATGAGGAAGTAGGCCAAATATCCCTGCTTCTGGATGACATCCAATTCCATTTCCATCCGATCGAGCACGGTTTCATCGTGGTCGGGGTATCGGTAGACGAGCCCTTCTGCGCATAATGTTCGGATGAGCTGGTGGTCTTCTTCTTCCGTTTCGGTGTAAGTGTGTTGGTTGTTGTGAAGCCTGCCAACGGGGGGGGTAGGCAATGCCATGGAGCACAAGGACAGCAAGTGCTCGCTGCGTTCCAACAGCTCGGGTCGCTCAGCGTATGCAGCGGCAAGTTCTTCGGGATGCACCCACCGGTCGTCGGGGTGTCCTGTGTCGCTGGGCCCTGTTTTACTGAGAAGCGTGTTGTTGGCTACCGCCCGCAAAATCCGGTGGCAATTCCAATCCCGTTGGTGCCGGAAGGTGCAGGTTTGCAGAGCTATCAACCGCTCCCAAGGCACGCCATGACCCCCTAAGAGCCTTAACTCAGCGAGCTCCCTTGGATGAACGCCGATCCATTCATGATCCAAGGGGGTAGGCTGCTGCATTTCTTTCCAGGTAGCCCAAGGATAAATGACAACCACATCCTCAGACCTTTGCAAATCCAGGATGGCGGCGTTTTGGTGCAAGACTGCTGTCAGGTGCGCGCACAAATGAGCATAGCCTTCAGGATTGCGGGCCAGCCCAATGAAATGTTGCTTGGCTCCGGTCCTGAAGTCAATCCCAAGTACAGGCTCAATCCCTTGTTCATAAGCATGCTTGACGAAATCCCACGCTGCAGAAGTGTTGTTGATGTCCGTCAATGCGAGCCGCTGCACACCCCTTTCAACTGCTTCGTCTACGAGCGCATGAGGTGAGATTCGCCCATAGCGCAGGCTGAACCACGAATGGCAATTCAAATACATGGCTCTAGGAAAATCAGAAGAGCGAACCCTGCTGTGCGTTTCCTCGGTTGGATTTCGAACGGGACTCTCCCATTCCAAAAAGTTCCAACTCTTTGTGCAGCTCATAGGTCCATTCCGAATGGATGCGCTCCCCAATGGGTTGCAACAAGTGGGAGCCATTCGCTCGCGGATCCCGAATGTCTGCGGAGATGGGATAGGCGTTCAAGCGTCCGTTTTCGCAAGGACGCATCAAGGAAGTGATGTCTTGCAGGGGTGTTTGCAAATCCACCCAAGCGCGTTCCGATTCCGGCTTCAAGACGATGGGACAGCGGTGGTGACCAATTGCTTGCATCAGTTCGTTGGCTACAGTGGTCAAGATGGCAAACGACCGAATGCATTCACCGCTCGAAGGGTCCCTCCATTCATCCCAAATTCCAGCCAGGGCCATCGGCCGCTCACCAGATCGCGGGTAGACGACATAAGGTTTGGTGAGTTTTTCTCGTTCGGGTCCTTCAATGAAGGCATCGGCAATGATCAAGCACCTTCGGTCTCGAATGGATTGCCGAAACATGGGTTTTTGAAGGATGCCCATGGCGCCGGTATAGCGGGAATCGTTTGCGGTGTTGTGATCTCCTTCGGATCGCGCATTGATGGTGTAGAATTGCTTTTTCGCCCACCTCGGGGTGAAGCCAAATTGAAATTGCTGTACTTGTTCCGGTTCATCGCTCGCAATGATGGGAGCGAATTCTCCATGGGAAACATTGGCATTGGGTTTCATCGCTTGGCTCACATTATCAGGAACGTGCACATTGAATCGGTTTTCAATGGCTTTGACGGAGGAGACGGTTACATAGCGACCACACATGGGAATGAAATTTAGTGGTTTTTTATTGATGACGATTGGCGAGCAGGAGAGGGGCATCCCCGTTGAATGGGTTGGAACGTCCGATGGTTCGTGCTTCCATTCCGGCGGCGGTGATGACACTTCGATCGCCAAACCGATTCCGAATTCGATCGAGCGCTTGGTACAAATTGGATCGTTCCTCTGTGTCTTGGAATAAATCCATCTGTGTTCCTCCACCGACCAAGTGACTGAAACGAATGCCGATGAGCCTTACCCGTACGCGCCGGTCGTACAACCGATCAAAGAGTTCGCGGGCTTTAGGGATTAGAACATGGTCGGCTGCACTGTAGGAAATCCTAGCTTGCATGGATCGCGTGTCGAAATCTGCGTAACGCACTTTAACGGTGATGCAGGCCGTCACTTTTTTACCTCTGCGCAGTTGGTAGGCCAAATTCTCAGCCATGGCAACCAATAAGCCCTGGAGTTTTTGGAGGTCAGTGGTGTCCTGTGCGAATGTGCGTTCGGTCGAAATGGACTTTCGCTCATTGAATGCGATGACGGGACTGGGGTCGATGCCTTGCGCTTTACGCCAGATGGCAACCCCATTCATCCCCAATACTTGATGCATCAAGTCACGAGGCATCTCTTGGATGGTGTGCACTCGCCGTACTCCCAAATTGCGCAGTGTCTGATAGGTCTGCACCCCCACTTGGGGGATTTTCCGGATGGATAAAGGCCCGAGGAAAGGGCGCTCGAGGCCGTGTTGCACCTGGAGCGCTCCAGCGGGTTTGGCTTCGCCAGTTGCCACTTTGCTCACGGTCTTGCAGGTGCTCAGTCCAAACGAGATAGGAAGTCCTGTTTCACGCTCCACCCGCTGCCGCAATTCGCGGGAAAACTGCCAGCACCCAAAGAACCGATCCATCCCACTGAGGTCTGCATAAAACTCATCGATGGATGTTTTTTCGCACACGGGAACAGCTTCTCGGACAATGTCCGTCACGGCTTCTGAGAGCTTCATATAATTCAATGAATTTCCTCGGATGATGGTGGCTTCTGGGCACATGGCGCGTGCTTGACGCATGGGCATTCCTGCGTGAACGCCAAATGCACGGGTTTCATAGCTACAGGATGCAACGACCCCACGGTCTCCTGTGCCCCCGATTAAAATGGGCCTGCCATTGAGCCGGCTATCTAGCAGCCGTTCGACGGATACGAAGAAGGTGTCAAGGTCGAGGTGAAGGATGGATCGGGTTGCTTGATTCATGGTTTTGCCAACGATGTTTGCAAAGCTAATATTTTTGGCAAAAGATTGAATGAACATTTATGAATTTCTACTTAACGCCTATAAATAGCTCTTTAAATCAGCAGATTAAATGCCAAAAATTTGAGCAACATGCCAAAAACACATAACTTTCGAGCCATTGCACATGGAATTAGCAAATCGCATAAAGCACCTCCGAAAAGAAGCTGGAGTGACCCAGCAGGTTTTAGCCGATGCTCTGGGGATAAAGCGCTCTGCCCTTGGAGCGTACGAAGAGGGCAGAGCCGAGCCGCGACTGTCTACCCTTGTTATGCTCGCACGACATTTTGGAATGACACTGGACGCGCTTGTGTTGGGCGAATTCGAGCAGGACCGTCAATTGCGACGTGTAAAGGGCAGCGATTTGCGGGTGTTGTCGGTGCCGGTCGATCAATCGTCTGAGCGGGAACGTGTGGCTGTTGTTCCAATTCGGGCCGCAGCGGGTTATTTAACTGGCTACGGTGACCCGGGATATGTTGAGGGACTCGAGCACTTTAACCTACCAGTTCGGGAACTGTCACAAGAGGCGACGTATCGGATGTTTCAAATCGAAGGCGAAAGCATGTTGCCCATTCCTGATGGCAGTTATGTGCTTGCTCACTATGAGGAGGATTGGACAAGGGCAGGCGGAATGCGGCCATACATCGTTGTGACGCGCGACCATGGGGTGGTTTTCAAACGCGTCGAAAATCGGATGGATACCCACGGAGATTACTTGCTGATTTCCGACAACCTGGACTTCGCTCCGTATTCGGTTTCTCCGGACGAAATCATGGAGATGTGGCGAGCGAGGGGCTACTTGGCTTTTGATTGGCCAACTCCTGCATTCTCCGGGATGGAACGCATTCAGGTGACCCTTGATCAGGTCAAAGACGAACTACGCACCATCAAGGAGCGGTTGGATTAAACCCCTAGGGCAACGACCTCTTTGACGGATGGAAGTTTCGATGTAAGCAATTGTTCAATGCCACCTTTTAGGGTTTGCATCGATGACGGACAACCACTGCAAGCACCGCGCATGTGCACGTAAACGGTACCATCTTTAAAGGCCTTAAAATCAATTGCTCCTCCATCTTGTTCAACGGCAGGCCTGACAAATTCGTCAAGCAATGACCGGATTGCATCATCTTCATCTGAAGGAACCATGTCCTCTTCTCGAATGAAGTCAGCGGCATGGGGGGATTCGGCTGCAGTGGGGTCCAATGTTTGGCTCAATTGATGTTCCACAGATTTCAACTGATCGGCATGGACCGCCACGGGATTTTCCATCAACCACTCTCGGATGTACTCGCGCAATTGTTGAACAATCATCTCCCATCCAAGGCTGTCGTCTTTGGTGACCGACACAAAAGGCCCACTGATGAAGACGTTTGTCACAAAAGGAAAATGGAATAATTCTTCAGCCAATGGCGAGCACAAGGATGCTTCTTGCGGCGTGCGAAATTCAACTTGCTTGCCATCGGCAACCAGATCCCGGTCCGCAACGAACTTCATCACAGCGGGGTTGGGCGTCATTTCCGCGTAAACAGATGTAGGAATGCTCATGGTGCAAAGGTAGCGGTCGCCCCGTAACTTCGGACTTTCAATTGATTGAGATGAAGAAGATGAATCGCGGGGCTCTTTGGGTGTTCATGACAGGCGCGATGCTCCTGGTCATTTTACCATCAGTAGGGCAAGAAGATCGACCAGTTAATGGATCACCCTCGAGAAGTTGGGCCGCTCAAGCATGGCACCATGTGACGGCTCATGTTTCTCCAAATGAAGTGATTAAGGATGCTACCATTGTCTTTCGTGATGGGAAAATCGAGGCTGTAGGCACTTTTGGAACTATCCGCGTTTCAGGCCCAGTTGTTGAGCGAGATTTACCGGGATTTCATGTGTACCCTTCTCTCATTGACGTCCAGTCGGAATGGGGGATGCCGACCTATTCAAATGCAGAATCTGGGCGAAGAGGGCCGCAAGATTTGTCGGACCTTCCAGGAGCCTATCATTGGAATGAAGCCATTCACCCAGAGTTCGATGCCATGGGTGCTTTTGCTCCTGTGGGCGATGCCACTCCGTATATCCAAGCAGGAATTGGGGCCGTTTTGACCCACAATCCTGATGGCATCGCTCGGGGGACCGGGGCATTGGTGACTTTTCATTCATCTCCTCATGAATCAGTGGTCATGGAAACGGCCAGTCGGCACTTCAGTTTCAGGAAGGGAACCTCATCGCAAGATTATCCAAGCTCATTGATGGGGGCCATTGCGCTTTTGGAGCAAACATCAGAGGACGCCAATTGGTATGCAAATGGTGGAGACGGTTCGGTGAATCTCAGTTTGAAAGCATGGAACGAATCAGCAGATTTACCTGCATTCATGGAAGTGGGGGATTGGCAAGATGCCCTTCGTGCAGATGCCCTCCGGTTGCGAATGAAGGAAGGCCCCTGGGTCTTTGTGGGGATACCTGATGGTTATCGCCAATTGAGTGCCCTGAAAGAAACAGGCGGGTCCTGCGTGATTCCTCTAACTTTTCCCAAGCCTTTTGACGTTTCTGACCCGGTCACAGCGCGGTACATATCGTTGGAAGAACTGAAGCATTGGGAATGGGCCCCTGCTCAGGCGTACACCATGCATAGCGCAGGGATTCCATTTGCTTTTACCGCTCATGGGCTTCAATCGCCTTCAGAGTTGATTGCCTCTACCCGGAAGGCCATGAGCTATGGATTGACCGAGGCTGAGGCAATAGCGGCGTGGACGACAACCCCTGCACGAATGCTCGCTGCAACCGGACAAATTGGGGAGCTCATTCCAGGGGCTGTGTCGAACATGATCCTCACGGACGGACCACTGTTTCAAGAAGGAACGATTTGGTGGGAACATTGGATTCAAGGAGAATGCCATGTGCTTCAATCCATCCCACCGGCTGACGTTAGAGGAGCCTATGACTTGACGTTGAAGGGGGAAGTGTTTCGACTGGAGGTCAGTGGCTCACCGACAAATGTTTCGGGCAAATGGCAGATCATTGAAGGAGGCGACACAACAATTGTTGATGCCAAATTGAAGGTGCATCAACGCCAGTTGACCTTAACGAGTCCTGGCGGCTCATTGGGGATGGATGGGGTGATGCGATTGAGCGGGAATGTCTGGATGGATAGCCGAATTTGGGAGGGAACAGGCGAAGACGCTTCGGGAGTTGCCTTCGATTGGAGTGCCATTCGCCAAGCGGATGGGATAAGAGAACAGGACTCCTCTCCAGACTCTATGTTCATTCCGACCCTCGGCCCGTTGACGCATCCGTTTCTTGGATTTGGCCGGGTGGAAAGGCCCAAAAAGCGCACGGTTTTGTTCCAAGGAGCGACGGTTTGGACCAATGAGCTGGAAGGCATTTTGGAATCCGCTGATGTTCTCATTCACGAAGGAGAAATTCTCGCCGTTGGCGAGGAATTGGACCCGGCAGCTGTCTTCGGTAAAAAACCTGTTCCCGAGGACATGGAAGTCATCAACGCACGGGGCAAACACCTGACCTGTGGGATCATCGATGAGCACAGCCACATTGCGGCTACACGCGGAGTCAATGAGGGCACACAAGCCAGCAGCGCTGAGGTTAGCTTGCAGCATGTCATCAACAGCGAAGACATCAACATATACAGGCAACTCGCTGGTGGGGTGACAACATCACAGATACTTCACGGATCCGCAAATCCCATCGGCGGACAAAGTGCGTTGATCAAGTTGCGTTGGGGGGTCACGCCTGCGGAAATGCTCTTTTCTGATGCGATGCCATTCATCAAGTTTGCATTGGGGGAAAACGTGAAGCAAAGCAACTGGGGGCCGGATTATTCAGTGCGATTCCCACAGACCAGGATGGGTGTAGAGCAGGTGTTTTACGAGCGCTTTTTAGCTGCGGCGGAGTATGCCGAATCTTGGAGATCCTTTGATCGAGCGATGAATGATTGGTCGAAGAAGTTCTTCCGAAGGGGAAAGCCTCCCATTGCCCCTCGGCGGGATTTGGAATTGGAGACGCTTGCCCAAATCCTTGTTGGAGAGCGACAGATCACCTGCCACAGCTATCGCCAAGATGAGATCAACATGCTCATGCACGTTGCAGATAGTTTGGGGTTCACTATCAACACCTTCACGCACATCTTAGAAGGGTATAAAGTGGCGGATAAAATGGTAGCTCACGGAGCGGCGGGCAGTACATTCAGCGATTGGTGGGCCTACAAGTACGAGGTTAAGGATGCCATTCCATACAATGGAGCGGTGCTGCATGGGCAGGGCGTGCTTACAGGATTCAATTCGGATGATGCTGAAATGGCGCGAAGGCTCAACCAAGAAGCGGCGAAGGCCTTTAAGTATGGCGGAGTGCCCCAGGAAGAGGCGTGGAAATTTGTGACGCTCAATCCGGCGCGAATGCTCCACATTGATGACCAGGTCGGCTCCATTGCGGTTGGAAAGCATGCGGATTTGGTGCTTTGGAATGGCAGCCCTTTGAGTGTTTACACCCGTGCAGAACAAACGTGGATCGACGGTAGATGTGAATTCAATTTGGATGAGGACATGCTGTTGAGGGATGCCATACGATTGGAACGGACTCGGTTAATACAAGCGATGTTGGCCGATCCAACTGCAGAGCGCCAAGTGCCAAAGGTGCATGTGCCTTTTCATTACCACTGTGATACGGAAATTGAAGAAACGCGATGAGAAGCTTCTATTTTTATTTGATGGGGCTGCTTTTGGCAATGGCCATGAATCCATGCCTTAGCCACGCCCAACCGACGCCAGCGCCAGCGCAATCGGAATCAATCCTTTTGCTGGGGGGCATTGCCCACCTTGGAACAGGTGATGTCATTCAAGGTGCGGCCATTGGCATGCGCGACGGAGTCATTGACTACGTTGGGAGGGAACGTGATGCAGACCCTGGAAGGTACCGCAGGGTGGTGGATGTCAGTGGGCGTCACATTTACCCAGGCTTCATTGCAGCGAATAGCACATTAGGCCTCCAGGAGATTCAGGCCGTTCGTGCCACGCGTGACATGAACGAAGTGGGGACATTCAAGCCTCACGTGCGCAGTTTGATTGCTTACAATACGGACAGTGAGGTTACGCCTACCGTTCGTACGAATGGCGTGCTTTTAGGCCAGCCTACTCCCCAAGGTGGGGCAATCAGTGGTTCTTCATGTGTCGTTCAGTTCGATGCTTGGAATTGGGAAGACGCTGCGATACGGCAAGTGGACGGGATACACTTGAACTGGCCTACCCCTTATCACCGTCACCGCGATCATGGAATGGTCGATGTTATTCGATCGAAGAGCTACGACCAGTCCGTGTTAGAGATTGAGCATTTCTTTGAAGAGGCCGCCGCCTATGCCGAAAAACACCCAGCTCCTCTGTCAGGCGATTTGCGTACGCCCCGGGATGTCCGTTTTGAAGCTATGAGGGGAGTTTTTAGTGGAGAAGTGCAAGTGTATGTTCATGCGGAAGATGCCAAAGGCATTGCGGATGCTGTTCATTTTAAACGCAAGCATGGTTTAGATCACGTGGTCATTGTGGGGGGACAAGAGGCGCATCTGGTCGCTGATTTGCTTCGTGAAAATGAGGTTCCAGTCTTGTTGAACCGAACCCATTCATTGCCGAGGTTGCCAGAAGACGATGTGGATTTGCCATTTCGTTTGCCAAAACTTCTGGAGGATGAGGGCGTACTCTATGGGATTCAATGCGCTGGTGGCATGGAGCACATGAACACGCGAAACCTTCCTTTCTATGCTGGGACTGCAGCGGCTTATGGATTGACTTACGAGCAAGCGGTGCGCGCGATCTCATTGAACGTGGCTGAAATACTTGGTATAGACCGCTATTGGGGTTCCATAGAGACGGGAAAAACAGCGACACTGTTCGTGTCGGATGGTGACGCATTGGATATGATGACCAACCGGGTGTCGCTGGCGTTCATCCAAGGCCGACAAATCGACTTAGATCAACGCCAGCGCCAGCTCTATCGAAAGTTTCAGGACAAATACGGAGCTCCAATCATCGATTGATCCTCAGTCTACACTGAGGGTGTATTCCTTGGGTGCCTTGACTTCATATCGAAACGTCCATTCTTCGGTTTTTCCTGCTGGAATGGTCAAGTCCCAAACCGCTATTCCTGTTTCTTCGTCAATGTCTGCCCCAGATGTTTTCGTGGCATTGATTTCGATGTCCTCATTGTTGGCCAAGGGCAACTGGTCTTCCACTTCGATGTGAATTTCTGCGCGTTTCCGGTTGGTAATGGAAAACTCGTAGGCTCGGATGTAATCGCGTTTTCCGCTCAGAATGTTGGTGTTGTTCTCGCGAACTACGCGCTTTCTACGAACTTGAATTCCGGGGTCTGGGCCAAGCGAAATGGAAAGGGTATCCTCAACAAAATCTAACCGCAATTGACTTTCTCCGACGTAATCATCTTCGAAGTAGATGTGCATTCGACCGTCCAGTAAATCCAGTTCCTCCCAGTCTGTGAAATGCGCCGTTAGATAAACCTGTGGATCTAGTTTGGGTGTGACTTGATAGAGGTATTCAACAGGGATTTCATGTTCTTGGATGCGAACGGAGTGATTCTTCCCATCGGAAGGGATGTCATGCCTTGCATTCACGTCAAATCTTGTTGAAGTGGGAGAGTGCCCTACCTCTACCGAGGCGAAGTTCATGTTGGGCTCTTCCGAAAACTGGTCTCTGCGGCTGATGCGCCCTCCAAAAAGCGACTCCGATTCATCCATCACCTCAACGGCCAAATCTGCGTACACAATGGACTCAGGTGCGAGGGCGACGTTCATCACGGGCGAAGAAATGGCGAGATTTTCCATGGTATATCCCGCCGCTGTGTAGGAGAGGTTAACGGTGTTTTGGGGCACGGCCATGGTGTAGAAACCGTTGATGTCTGTCACAGTAGACGCGCCATTGCCTTGTGCCACGACACGTGCACCCACCAGCGGGTTACCAGCGGCATCGTAAAGTTGGCCGCGCACCTGGTTGACGTTGGGGTTGTAAGGTTGTGCGCGAAGCCAAGCATTGGCTGAAGCAGGGCCCAAAGGCCCGCCCTTGTAGGCACCGTCAAGCACCTTCGGTTGCAGGGTGGGTTTGCTGCGGTTTTTGCTGGGCGTTCCTGTGGCAATGCTCATGCCTACGTCCTCCCAATCTTCGCCTGTACTTTGGTGGATCATGGCTTGGTACTCCAATTGCAAGGGATCCGAAATGTCGCGAACCCGAGCATTGTATGAAGGCGACCAGCCGGCGTTGGTCATCCAATAAGACAGCAAAAGCTTGCCTTTTCCTGATCCCTTGGCGTCCACATTTACCAGAACTTCCAGGGAAGTAGAGAGTTGCAAACGTGGCAGGGCGTTGATTTCTCGATCGATGGCATACATCTCTTCATTCAACTCTTCGATGGCCAAATCAATGGCTTGGCGGCCTTCTAAAACAGCGGTGAACCGCTCCCTGAAGAAGGCATCCGCTTCCATCAAACGAGCGAGGTCTACGCCGCTGTCTTTCACGGTAAAACTCTGGTTGTTGAGGAGTAGATTCTCTTCTCGATCGAAAATTACTCGGCGTGCATTGAGTCGATTGACCTTTTTGGCCTTTTCATTTCGATCCAACTGAAGTTGAGCTATCACGGCAGCTGATTCGGCACCTGTGAGGGTGTCGGTTTGGTAGCGATGAGAAATGCTGATGACGGTGAAATCTCCGTTCCCAGTTACCCTCAATTGCGCCGGGTCGATTCCCGTGTTGAGGTCTGTGAATACAAGGGTTGAACGGCCTTCACTGAATTGGAAATCAGCAATGCGCTCAACTTGTGCCCCCTGTTGGTAGACCACGACGTGGTCAATGTTGGATTTCAGGTTCTTTTCTGATGACGAAGAAGTGCTTGTTGCACTGGCGATGGTGCTTACCAAGAGGCAAACGTGAAGCGGAAGAATCAATTTCATGGCAATTACAGTTCGAATAAGTTGATGCGTTCAGGACCAATCAACTCTTCGAGACAATCACCGTGCCAAAATTCCTAAATCGCACCAAATCCGAGCGCAACGCGCACTCGGTTCAGGACTTCACTGGCAACAGCACTGGCACGTCTTGCTCCAATCTGCAATTCATTTTCCAGGGATTCGGTATCTGCCATCCAACGGTTAAACTCCTCGCGTTCACTTGCGAAACCATCCACAACGGCTTCCAACAAATCTTTCTTCGCATGACCCCACCCATTTTTTTGGCAGCTGTCTCGCCCGCGATTAAGCGGTACAAATGGTGAATGGAATTGGCCTCAGGGTTTTTTGAATCTTCCAAGGCGGTTGCATCCGTTTCAATTTCTTTGTTGATCGTCTTCTTTAGGGATTTCGGATCATCGAAGATGTTGAGGGTGTTGTTGCGGGACTTGGACATCTTATTTCCATCCAGACCTGGAACCAACATGACTGAATCCTGAATGACGGCTTCGGGAAGGACGAATACCTCCGCATTCATGGCGTTGTGCAGGCGATTTGCCACGTCTCGCGTAAATTCCAGGTGCTGCTTTTGGTCTTTGCCAACGGGCACAAATTCAGCGTCGTACAACAAAATATCCGCTGACATCAGCATGGGATAGGTGAACAGGCCAGCGTTGATGGGGGTGGCGTTAGGGGATTCCTTGAGTTGAGCGGATTTGTCCTTGAAACTGTGCGCCAATTCCAACCTGCTCATCGGAAAGAAGCAGTTCAAATACCAAGCCAATTCCGCAGCGGCTGGCACATCGCTTTGCCGATAAAACACAGAACGAGAAGTGTCTAAACCAAAAGCGAGCCAAGCCGCAGCGACGGCATAGGTGTTTTGACGCAAGGCGCGAGCATCTTTGATTTGGGTCAAGGAATGCATGTCAGCAATGAACAAGAATGACTCGTTAGCGGGGTCATTTGCTTGCTCAATGGCAGGACGGATGGCCCCGAGTATGTTTCCCAGGTGCGGCGTTCCTGTCGCTTGAATTCCAGTGAGAATGCGCGCCATGCTTCAGCCTTAGTTGCAGAATTCGTCAAAGGCCATTTTCAAATGATCGGCAATCATTTCAGCAGTCCGACCTTCGATGTGGTGGCGTTCGACCATGCTCACCAACTTTCCATCCTTGAACAGTCCGATGCTCGGAGAGCTCGGAGGGTAGGGCAGCATGTACTGTCGGACGCGTTCAACCGCGTCCCGATCTACTCCTGCGAAAGCAGTGAACAGATGCGCTGGTACAGCACCGTGTTGAATGGCAAGCTTCACGGCAGGCCGCATGGAGCCAGCGGCGCATCCGCAGACGCTGTTCAGCACAACAAGGGCAGTAGACCCTTGGCCAATCGCTGCATCGACATCTGCAGCATTCATCAATTCGTTGAACCCGACTTGGGTCAGGTCTTCTCGCATAGGGGCTACCAATTCAGGTGGGTACATGTTCGAGTGGATAAGGTTAATCGTTTGCTTCTTCCGCGGTGGAACGAAGGTACAGTTCAGAGTATTGGGCGTCGTCGATTGGACTTGGCGCATCAATCATGACATCTCGTCCCGAGTTGTTTTTAGGGAATGCAATGAAATCACGGATGGAATCGCTTCCACCAAACAACGAGCACAAGCGGTCAAAACCCAAGGCAAGCCCACCGTGAGGCGGCGCGCCGTATGTAAAGGCGTTCATTAAGAAGCCAAACTGAGCTTCAGCCTCTTCAGCTGTGAATCCTAGCAAATCAAACATCCGGCTTTGGATTGCACGGTCGTGGATTCGAATGGATCCTCCGCCGATTTCGACGCCATTGATGACCATGTCGTATGCGTTGGCTCGAACAGCCCCTGGGTCAGAATCAATCAAGGCGAAGTGATCGGGTTTGGGGGAGGTGAAAGGGTGGTGCATGGCATGGAAACGCTTGGTTTCCTCATCCCATTCGAGCAATGGGAAGTCAATCACCCACAAAGGACTGAACGTCTTTGGATCCCTCAATCCCAATGCAGAACCCATGTGCAACCGGAGTTCATTGAGCTGCTTTCGGGTAGCATCCAATCCACCAGAAAGCATCAAAATCAAATCGCCAGGTTGGGCTCCGCTTGCAGAAACCCAGGATTCACGTGCTGCGTCATCAAAGAATTTGTCGACGCTTGATTTTGTCGTGCCATCCTCATTGACTTTGCAGTAGACCAAGCCCTTTGCTCCGATTTGAGGTCGCTTCACCCAATCAGTCAGTGCATCGAGCTGCTTTCGCGTGTATTCTGCGCACCCGGGTGCCACGATTCCGAGAACAGCTTCAGCGGAATCAAACACACCAAATCCTTTCCCCTGAGCCACAGCAGCGAAATCTTGGAATTCCATCCCAAACCTAACGTCCGGTTTGTCCGAACCAAAACGGGCCATGGCCTCGTCGTATGTCATTCTTGGAAAGTCGCCAATTTCATGACCGAGAACGGTTTGGAACAAATGCCGCACTAAGCCTTCAAATGTGTTCAACACATCCTCCTGCTCAACAAACGCCATTTCACAGTCAATCTGAGTGAATTCTGGTTGACGATCTGCGCGAAGATCCTCGTCGCGGAAGCACTTTACGATTTGGTAGTAGCGGTCAAATCCTGACACCATCAGGAGTTGCTTGAATGTTTGTGGCGACTGAGGCAACGCATAGAACTGACCCGGGTTCATCCTCGATGGAACCACGAAATCCCGCGCTCCTTCGGGCGTGGATTTAATCAAATAGGGGGTCTCAACTTCGATGAATGAGATGCTATCGAGGTATTTCCTTGTTTCGATGCTCAGCCTGTGGCGCAACATTAAATTCCTTTGAACCGGCTTTCTTCGTAGGTCGAGGTAACGAAAATGCATCCGCAAGTCGTCTCCTCCATCCGTTGAGTCCTCAATTGTGAAGGGTGGCGTTTTAGACGCATTGAGCACCTCAAATTCCATCACTTCAATTTCGATGTCCCCCGTGGGCATGTTGGCGTTCTTCGCTTCCCGTTCTTTCACCAAACCGGTCACTTTCACAACAAATTCTCGCCCCAATTTCCGCGCGCGCAGGCACAAGGATTCGTTGCTGTCCATGTTGAAGGCCAATTGCGTGAGGCCATAGCGATCGCGCAAATCCACGAACGTCATTCCTCCGAGGTCTCGGGATCGTTGGACCCAACCACTCAATGTGACCGTGCTGCCTGCGTGTTCTTGGCGAAGTTCGCCGCATGTATGGGATCTGTGCATGAAAATCCGATTTGTAGGGTGCAAATTTACCACGGAATCAGCAGCCTTCGGGCCTGTGACCTGCCCAATTCCCATGATGCACTCCATTCACTTCCCGTTCGGATGCGCATTGGATTCTGCGTAGTTTCGCCAAGGCATATGCTGAGCGGTTTCCGTCAGCAACCCAAAACCCAGTTAGGGCCTTGTCAAACGGGCACTTTATCAATTGAAATCACATGTCTGAATCGACGCAAACACCGATGAATCGCCTACAGAAGTTGCGCAGCGAAGCGCTAAAAGGCGGAGGTGATTCCCGAATCGAAGCGCAACACGCCAAAGGAAAACTGACAGCGCGAGAGCGGATTGATCTGCTTTTGGATGCTGGCTCGTTTGAGGAAATGGGGATGTTGGTGAAGCACCGCTCTTCGAATTTCGGGTTGGACAAGCAGCAATTCTTGGGTGATGGAGTGGTCACTGGATATGGCCGTATTGAAGGACGACTTGTCTATGTTTTTTCTCAAGATTTCACTGTGTTGGGTGGCTCATTGGCTGAGGCCCATGCTGAGAAAATCTGCCGCATCATGGATTTGGCTTTGCAAAACGGTGCTCCGTTGATTGGGCTCAACGATAGCGGTGGTGCACGGATTCAAGAAGGAGTGGTGTCGTTAGGAGGCTATGCGGACATTTTCTATCGCAACGTGCAAGCGAGTGGGGTCATTCCACAATTGAGCGGAATTTTGGGACCCTGTGCGGGTGGGGCGGTCTACAGTCCGGCCTTGACGGACTTCATTTTCATGGTTGAAGGTTCGAGTTACATGTTTGTGACAGGTCCTAACGTTGTGAAGACGGTCACACATGAGGAGGTGAGCAGCGAGGAATTGGGGGGCGCAAAAACCCATGCGTCGAAATCCGGGGTAACCCATTTCACCGCGTCCAATGAAGCCATTGCCATCCAGCAAATTAAGCAGGTGCTTTCCTATCTTCCATCGAACTGTGAGGAGTTGCCACCGGCATTGGCCTATGCTCCAGCCGATGAGTTACGTCCGGCATTGGATGTTTTGGTCCCCGAAAATGCTCAGCAACCCTATGACATCCGCGAGGCCATTCAGGGGACTATTGACGACGGGAGTTTCTGTGAGGTCCAGGTTGATTATGCTGAGAACATGGTGTGTGGATTTGGTCGCTTGGCGGGAAAGAGTATAGGAATTGTTGCCAATCAACCAGCCTTTTTGGCTGGGGTTTTGGACATCAAAGCCTCCAACAAAGCAGCCCGGTTCGTTCGCACATGCGATGCATTCAATGTGCCCCTCTTGGTGTTTGAAGATGTTCCTGGGTTCTTGCCTGGAACAGATCAAGAATGGAACGGCATCATCAGCAATGGTGCCAAGCTGTTGTATGCCTTCAGCGAAGCGACAGTCCCTCGCATCACTGTCATTACACGGAAGGCGTATGGAGGGGCGTATGATGTGATGAACAGCTCGCACATTGGTGCGGATTTGGTCTATGCTTGGCCTACAGCAGAAATCGCAGTGATGGGCGCGAAAGGAGCCGCTGAAATCATCTTCAGAAAGGAGATAGCTCAAGCAGAGAATCCTGCTGCCACACTCGCCGCGAAAGAGGCGGAGTATGCCGAGTTGTTCGCTCACCCATACAATGCGGCGGCAAGGGGTTACGTTTCAGAAGTCATTGCGCCTTCAGAAACTCGCCAGAAGCTGATTAGAGCGTTTGAAATGTTGACCAACAAGGCGGTTAAATTGCCCAAAAAGAAACACGGCAACCTTCCGCTGTAAACGAAAGATTGCCGCATTGGGGGGTTCGTGGTTCGGAGCGTTTACGAGGTCACCCGTTTGATGCTGCATCCGACTGCTGGGGTCTCAGAAATTTCTACCGGTAATCCGCGGACCATGTCCTTTACAGCGGAAAGCACATACCGTTCCTTTACATCTGCCGCTCGGCTTACGTTGTCATCAATGGCCCCGGTATAGACCAGGGTTCCACTGGCATCGAGTAAATAGACATGAGGCGTTTTCATGGCTCCAAATGCATCGGCCAACTCATGCTGCTCATCTACGAGATAGGGGATGCGGTAACCTGCTTCCTCAGCATGCGCTTGCATCGCTTTGTAGGAGTCCGCACCTTCTCTTTTTGCCTCATTTGAATTGACGAGGATCATGCCAAACCCCTGGTCTCGGAGGCGCATTGAAAGTTCCATGTAGCGACCTTCCCAGCCTTCAGATTTGTCGCCGTTGCCTACTACAAATGGGCAGGTGTTGCAGCTGAAAACGACCAACAATCCACGTTCGCCCATAGAGGATTGGATGCTGTGTTGTTGCCCATCGACACCCAACATTTCACGGTCCATCATGGGCGCAACCTGGCCCAATTGGAAGCCACCTACTTCAACGGTAATCGGTGTTACGGGGTTTCCTGAGGCGGGCCCATTGGCCCAAGCACCTGCGCTCAGCGCGAATGCCATAGATAAAATAAACAGATGTTTCATGGGAATCAAACCAATTGATGTTCCCACAAGTTCCGAAAAACTGAATAAAATCTGTTCCTTTTCGCGCCTTACTTGATCAACAAGGCATCACCGTAGGCGAAGAAGCGGTACTTCTCTTTGATTGCTTCTTGATACGCCTCTTGGATCAACTCAAGGCCCGTGAAGGCAGCGGTCATCATCAACAACGTGCTTTGGGGGGTATGGAAGTTGGTGATGAGCGCATCAGAAATCTTGAAGTCGTATTTCGGGAAAATGAACTTGTTTGTCCATCCGTTGTAGGGCTTCAATGTATTCGTCGTGCTCACTGAGGTTTCCATCGCACGGAGTGCAGTGGTGCCAACAGCAACGATGCGCTTTCCAGAGGTTTTCGCCTGGTTGACAATTCCGCAGCAATCTTCAGGGATGTTGAGTTGTTCGGAGTCAACTTTATGTTTCGTTAAATCCTCTACCTCCACTTGGCGAAATGTTCCGAGTCCAATGTGCAAGGTGAGGTATGCCATGTCAATCCCTTTGATCTCAAGGCGTTTGAGCAGGTGCTTCGAAAAATGCAGGCCTGCTGTAGGAACTGCTACAGCACCAAGGTTCTTGGCGTAAATGGTTTGGAATCGATCGCGATCCTCGGGTTCTACATCCCGGCTGATGTAGCGAGGAAGGGGGGTTTCACCGAGTTTGAAAATCACGTCCATGAATTGTTCAGGCGTTCCATCGAATAGGAACCTCAAGGTCCGACCACGGGAAGTGGTGTTGTCGATGACTTCTGCGACCAATTCGTCATTCTCACCGAAGTACAGTTTGTTTCCAATCCGAATTTTGCGAGCGGGGTCAACGAGTACGTCCCAAAGCAAACTTTCACGGTTCAGTTCACGGAGCAGAAAAACTTCGATAACAGCACCAGTTTTTTCCTTGTTTCCGTACAAACGCGCGGGAAAAACGCGCGTGTCATTGGCCACAAACACATCTCCTGGATCAAACTCATCCAGCACGTCTTTGAACATCTTGTGTTCAAAAGTTCCGGTTGCGCGATCAACCACAAGCAAGCGGCTGTCGTCGCGATTATCCAAGGGGTATTGAGCGATTAAATCCTCGGGTATTTCGTACTTGAAATGGGAGAGTTTCATTCGTTCCAAAACGTCGGGGATTTTCGGCGGTCAGTTGTGGGCTTGAGCAGTAGGCGCGTCCTACCTTCAAGCCGGCAAATGTACGAAAACGCGATGCGCTTGTCAAGCCAAAGGGCAAGCTTCAATGTTGGCCACTGCTTCTTCCACAGACCAAAGTTGATCTTCTGAAAATGAACCACTTGCGGTTCGGCGTAAGGAAATGAGCGAGCCTCCTACCCCCAATGCCTCACCCAGGTCCCTTCCAATTGATCGGATGTAGGTTCCTTTCGAACAGCGGATGAAAAGCTCCGCGTCACAGACCTTTTGGCCATCAATGGACTGGTGCTGGACGGAGAGCAACTTGATTTCATGAACGGTTACCTCCGCCTTTCGGAGTTCAATTTCACCGCCGTCTCGCGCCACTTTGTAAGCCCTCTTTCCATCCACTTTCTTGGCGGAAAAGACAGGGGGACGTTGCAGTATTGTCCCCTGAAACGATTGAAGTTCCTTGGCGATGGCATCCTCTGTAAGGTGTTGAGCATCCACCCACTTTTCCACAGTTGTTTCGGCATCCAAAGAGGGGGTGTGAGCCCCTAGCCTAACAGTTGTATGGTAGGTTTTTTCCTGCGCGACAAGGGCCTCTATTTGCTTGGTCATTTTGCCTGTGCAGATCACCAGCACGCCTGTTGCAAGGGGGTCCAAAGTGCCTGCATGACCCACCTTTATTTTTTTGAATCCATGCGTTTTCCGAATGGCATACCGGAGCTTGTTTACCACATCGAATGAGGTCCACTCAAGGGGCTTGTCAATGAGCAGCACTTGCCCTGAGCGAAAGTCCTCACTGGATTGAAAATTCATGATTGGATGCATCGCGTCAAAGCTAATGACTGGGCGTTGTGAGAGAGAATTCCGTAACATTCTCTTAACTTTAGCGTAAAGTTTGTAACTTTCGGTTAACAATGCTCGTACTGAAGTCCATGAAAAACGCCCAGCACCTCCTCCCTCGTGTTGCATCAGCTTGCCTGGTGTGCATGTGCTTGGTAGGTGCCATTCGGGCGCAGGATTACGTCCAGGAATCGACAACCTGTAATTCGGGTGCGCCCTCTTGGGCCATCGGTTGGGATGTTGGTAGGCTGCTGCGTGGTCAAGCAGTTGGCACGGTGGAACATTGGTTTCATCCCGAGTTCTCCGTGCAGCTCTTGGGCGGGGCAATGGTGGCAGATCCCATAGCTGGATTGCCCCAGTTGGGTGCAGAAGTGGATTGGAATGTACTTGAATCTGGGTCGACTATGGGCATCGGTTTTCGGTTCCACCCCATGCCAGAAGCAGGGGCCCCTGTCAACGCATTCATTGGATTTGAATTGAATCGCGATCGGTACGAATACCGAGAGTCTACCGGACCCAATGTTTGGCTTCACAGGGAGGTGCGCGTGCTCATTGGCGCTACCCGTCAGATTGGAGAGCACTGGGGTTTGACTGGACATGTGGCTGTCAACGCCACCCAAGATCGATTCATGCGTCGCGCTTTTACACCCAACACTCAACCCATGTCTTTGCCAGGGAGAGTGGCTGGCTTACAGCTCACATACTCCTGGTGATTCATTTCATTTTGAATTGAAATCTGGAGCGGCCTGTTCCGCCTTAACTCCCGCCATGGATTCCAGGTGATGGAGTGCGGTGTTGGGGCTATCGACAGCCTCAATGGACATCCTCAGGCCTCCGTTCCGCTGATACATTTTAGTGGATTTGGGGTTCAGTTTCAGGTAGTCCAAGACCCGGGCAAAAACGGGACCCTGGAAGTACGGAGAAGCCTCATCTGACACGAATGCAGCGATGAGCTTTCCGGATTTGAGCACAATCTTCTCCATGCCAAGAAACTCTGCTAACCAGCGGAGGCGGATGGTGTCGATGAGGTCTTCTGCCTCTTGAGGTATTGGCCCAAATCGGTCCTCCAAACGGCCTTTGAAGGCGGCCAAATCTTCTTCTTTGTCGAGGTCGTCCAATTCACGGTAAAGTGCAATTCGTTCAGGAATGTCACTCACGTAATCGTCAGGAAGAAGCAACTGAAAATCTGATTCAATGGCAGCTTCTCGAACAAACCGACGAGGGGCTTCGTCGCTATTGAAAAGATCGTCGAACTGCTCGTCCTTGAGTTCCTGAACTGCTTCGGCGAGGATTTTTTGGTACATATCAAAGCCCAATTCCGAGATAAACCCACTTTGCTCACCCCCTAACAAATCACCTGCCCCCCGGATGTCCAAGTCGCGCATGGCAATCTGAATGCCCGATCCTAAATCACTGAATTGTTCAATTGCCTGAAGTCGTTTCCTGCTCTCATCAGGCAGGGCGTGAAGCGGTGGAGCTAAAAGGTAGCAAAAGGCCTTTTTGTTGGAGCGACCAACCCTGCCGCGCAGCTGGTGCAGGTCGCTTAGGCCAAAGTGCTGGGCTTCGTTGATGATGATGGTGTTGGCATTGGAAATGTCGATCCCAGATTCAATGATGGTGGTGGCTACGAGCACGTCATAGCTGCCGTCGATGAATCGGGACATGACGTCTTCCAGTTGCTTTCCATCCATTTGGCCATGCCCAATCCCCACGCGCACATCGGGGACCAAACGCTGAATCATTCCAGCCACTTCCTTGATGTTTCCTACCCGGTTGTTCACGAAGAATACTTGTCCCCCTCGGCTTATTTCGTAGGCGATTGCATCCCGGATGACCTCTTCGTTAAATGAGGCAAGAATCGTGTCTACTGGTTGGCGATTGGGAGGTGGCGTGGAAATGATGCTCAAGTCGCGTGCGCCCATCAGGCTAAACTGCAGGGTTCTTGGTATGGGAGTTGCCGTCAGCGTCAAGGTGTCCACATTTGCCTTGAGC
>DAISXU010000034.1:0-21038 GCA_036825655.1 Flavobacteriales bacterium
GAACAGAGAACAAGAGATTGCGCTAATTTCGGGGCATGACACATTCAGTCTCACCCTCGGTTTGCGTAATGGCGATGACTTGGGGCGTACTTTCTGGAACCAGGGCGAAGGCCCAAGTGGGCACGTTGGACTGGGTGTTGGTAGATGAGTCGCGCTCTGGAAGAGAAATCCCGTGCGAAGTTCATTATCCAGCACTAGAGGATGGTGCAGGTGCAATTCCTGCGCCAGGCCCCTTTCCCACCGTGGTGTTTGGCCATGGATTTGTGATGGCTGGAGGTGATTATTTGACTTGGATTGAAGGGATGGTCGCCGCCTCGTACGTGGTCATAACCGTGGAGACCGAGACGGGATTTGCTCCAAGTCATCTGGACTTTGGTTTGGATTTGGCCTTTGTCGCCAATGCAGCCAGCAGCGATGTCGTGGACTTGGTAGGTACGATGGATGATCGGGTTGCCATTGGTGGACACAGCATGGGAGGAGGGGCAGCATGGATTGCCGCTGCCGAGAGCAGCGAAGCGGATGTGGTTTTTGGATTTGCACCAGCTGAAACCAACCCTTCGGCCATAGGAGCTGCAAATGATGTGGTGATCCCTGCCTTGATCATCTCTGGAAGCTCCGATGGCATCACTCCGCCTGCGAGCCAGCACCAGCCCATCTTTGACGCCACTTCTTCTGAATGCAAATCCTGGGTAAATTTGGTTGAAGGGTCCCATTGTGGTTTTGCAAATTCCGGAAGTTTGTGTGATTTCGGGGAACCTGGATTTTCCGGAATGACAAGGGCTCGTCAACAAGAAATCACCCTTCAAGTGATGACTGCCTGGCTCGATCATGCTTTTTATGGAGGAGATTGGGAAGATTTCGGCGGAGCTACCGATGTGGATTTTAGTGTGACGGCCAACTGCGCCATGGAACTTGAAGTGCTTCCTGAAAGTTCCTTGATTGCATGGCCTCTGCCTTTTCGAAATGAAGTTTCGCTGAAGGGTTTGGAGCCATGTTCAGCAGTGGATGTTTATGACGGAATGGGACGCCTGCTCACAAGCAGCCAAGCGAATGCGCAGGGCCAGCTGAAATGGGATGCGTCCACCTGGCCCGTGGGCTGGGCCATCTTGCGTCTTTCCAATGGCGAGGTACACAAGTTGCTTAAGCTCGATTGAGCCCCACCTGAAAACAACGGGATGTAAAAAAACCGCCCACCCCAAACGGGCGAGCGGTTTTCAATGCGTTCAATGCCTTTTAAAGCAAGTCGAAACGATCCAGGTTCATGACCTTGGTCCAAGCCGAAATGAAGTCATTGACGAATTTCTCCTCCGCGTCTTGTTGGGCATACACTTCGGCCAATGCTCGCAATTCTGAATTCGATCCAAAAATCAAGTCGGCTCGAGATGCAGTCCAGCGAACTTCACCTGTGCTGCGGTCCCGCCCTTCGAACACTTTTTCATTGCCGTCTGCAGCAGACCATTGATTTTCCATGCTCAACAGGTTGACATAAAAATCGTTGGAAAGGGTGCCTGGCCGGTTGGTCAGGATGCCTACCTCGGAGCCGTCCCAGTTGGCGTTCAAGGCTCGCATTCCACCAACCAACACCGTCATTTCAGGTGCAGTCAACGCAAGCAATTGCGCCTTGTCCACGAGCAACTCCTCCACGGAGAGGGTGTAGTCTTTCTCTTGGTAGTTCCGGAATCCATCAGCCATGGGTTCTAAAACTGCCATGGATGCAGCATCTGTCATGGACTCGGAGGCATCCATTCGTCCAGGCGTGAACGGAACTTTTTTGTCGAAACCAGCGAGCGAGGCAGCTTGTTCAATGGCCGCATTGCCGCCCAAAACGATGAGGTCCGCCATGGATACAGGTTTTCCAAAAGAGGACTGGATGCCTGCATACACGTCGAGAACCTTGGCGAGCTGGTTAGGGTTGTTGACTTCCCAGCTGCGCATGGGCTCCAATTGGATGCGCGCCCCATTGGCACCGCCTCGGTTATCCGAATGGCGGAATGTAGAAGCCGAAGCCCAAGCCGTGCTGATGAGTTCTGCAGGTGTCAGGCCGCTGTTGAGGATGGTGCGCTTCAGTTGAGCCAAGTCGCTTGCGTTCACCACCTCATGGTTGCACGCTGGGATGGGGTCTTGCCAAATGAATTCCTCCGCTGGAACTTCTGGTCCAATGTAATTGGTCTTGGGGCCCATGTCGCGGTGTGTCAACTTGAACCAAGCGCGGGCAAATGCCGCTTCAAACAAGTCCTGGTTTTCCAGAAAACTTCGAGAAATCTTCTCGTATTCCGGGTCAAAGCGCAAGGACAAGTCTGTGGTGAGCATCGTTGGACGGTGCTTTTTATTGGGGTCGAACGGATCGGGAACGGTTTCTGCAGCATCAGAAGCCACCCATTGGTGAGCGCCTGCAGGACTCTTCGTCAACTCCCATTCGTGAGCGAACAAGGCTTTGAAGAAACCATGGCTCCATTCGGTCGGTGTTTTTGTCCAAATCACTTCCAAACCGCTCGTAATCGCATCCGGTCCAACACCCGTTCCGTAGCTGCTCGTCCAACCAAATCCTTGCTCCTCGATGGAAGCGGCTTCAGGTTCAGGACCTACGTGCGATGCTGGGCCGGCACCGTGGGTTTTCCCCAAGGTATGTCCGCCAGCAATCAGGGCCACCGTCTCCTCGTCGTTCATTCCCATTCGGCCAAACGTTTCGCGGATGTCGTGAGCTGCCAACACAGGGTCCGGATTTCCATCGGGGCCTTCCGGGTTGACGTAAATCAACCCCATCTGAACGGCGGCAAGTGGACTCTCCAGTTTGCGGCCCTCCTCGTACCGGTCATTGGCCAAGAATTCGGATTCTTTTCCCCAGTAAACGTTGCTCGCTGGTTCCCAAACATCTGCACGTCCACCACTGAATCCGATGGTTTCAAAGCCCATGGATTCGAGCGCTACGTTGCCCGAAAGAACCATCAAATCCGCCCAAGAAATGGCTTGACCATATTTCTGCTTGATGGGCCAAAGCAGGCGCCGAGCTTTGTCGAGGTTACCATTGTCTGGCCAACTGTTGATCGGAGCAAAGCGCTGCTGCCCTTCGCGAGAACCACCGCGCCCGTCTCCAGTGCGATACGTGCCTGCACTGTGCCAGGCCATCCGAATGAACAATCCGCCATAATTTCCCCAATCGGCCGGCCACCAGTCTTGGGAGTCTGTCAATGCCGCAGCAATGTCGGCTTTGAGCGCGTCGTAATCGAGGCCTTCAAAAGCTTCTCGGTAATTGAAATCTTCTCCGAGTGGATTGGATTGCGCACCATGCTGCCGCAAAACAGATAAATCCAATTGATTGGGCCACCAATCGCGGTTGGTGTTCCCTTTTCCGGGAGTTGCTTCTGCAGCATGGAATGGGCATCCTGACTTTTCGCCGCCCGATGAGGACTCGCATTCGGCTTCAGAAGAACTGCCGCAGGCTGTAAAGAATAACATCGCCGCAGAGGCACCCCAGAGGGAAAGGTGGAAGGGTCTTTTCATGTTTGTCAAAATTTTGTCACAAATTCCGACGGCGCACCCTCATCAATCAAATAAATAATAGCTATACATTAATAGATTTAATTTATTGAATTGATTCAATTTCATCTGGTGCATATTTGTCCAAAGCTGGAAATGGAAGCAAAAGTTACCGCGTATTTAGAGGCTGCGAAGCAATGGCAGCCCGAGTTGATGAAGCTCCGGGAGGTGTTGCTTACTTGCGAATTGGAGGAGGACTTCAAGTGGCGCGCACCTTGTTACACGTGGCGGGGGCAGAACGTTGTGCTTTTAGGAGGGTTCAAGGCGCATTGTTTGTTGGCCTTTGTGAAAGGCGCTCTGTTGAGTGACCCAGAGGGTTTTTTGGTGCAACAAGGTCCCAATACGCAAGGTTCGCGCTCTTTTCAGTTCACAAGCCTCGATCAAATCGAACGCCAAAAAAGACTGATTGTAGCCTTTGTTCGCGAAGCAATCCAATTGGAGCGTGACGGTGCGAAGGTGATCTATGCTCCACCGGCAGCCACGTCTCTTCCGCCAGAACTCCAACAGCGGCTGGAGCAAGATGCAGTATTGAAGGCAGCCTTTGAAGGACTCACTCCTGGCCGACGAAGGGCTTACTGCATGCACATTGGTGCGGCGAAGCAAACAACCACCCGACTTAAGCGAGTGGACGCCGCTTACGGAAGGATCTTGGCGGGCAAGGGGCTGCACGATTGCATCTGTGGCAAGTCAAAACGCATGCCGACGTGTGACGGTTCGCACCGAAATGACTGAGGAACAATAACGAATGCATTCATTCGTTGAAGAAGCGCAAAATGTGGAATAAAACACCCGACGAACTCGAAGCTTGGTACCGGAAGGATCCGGACGGATTCCTTCGGTCTTTTAAGGAAGCTCCTCAGGACCTCCCCCAGGCCGCGACGTGGTCTGCTCGCTTGATGGCCGATGGAATGCGCTTGACACCCCGGTCTTCGGGGGGGAGTGTTTTCCCTTTCGCAATCGCGGTTTCTTTCGGCTTGGCCATTGCCTTGCTGATCCCGTATTGGATGACTGGCGATGTGGATTTTCAATGGGCTGCTCCGTTGTTTGCAACATTTGCCTTGTTTCCCCTGCTCCTTTTTCATGGCAGAAAGGACTACCGAGTGGGTGGAATGGCCTTGTTGGGTGCGGTTTGGGTTGCTGCGGTTTATTGGTGGTGGGAACACTTGCCGACTCAATGGGCCGTTCAATCCGTGTTGGATGGAATTCCAGAGCTCGAAGCCGCCGGTGAGCGCGTCAATTTTGTTCGGCAAGCGAGGGATTTGATGATGATCCATTGGCCCATGTTGCTCGCGGGCCTAACGGGTTTGGCCTTCATTCGATCCCATGCTTCAGAGGAGCGTGTGGATTTTGTGCGTCACGCCCTACAGGTTGCGATTTTGACGGGCCTGGTCTTGGCGGCAGGAGCGGCTTTATTTGGATTGACCAACTTGTTGCTTTGGACAGCTGAGGTCAGTAGCGATTTCAAAATAAGGGTGAACCTGCACTTAGGCGTTTGGGGAGCTTCTGGGGCACTGGTTTTTGGCCACGCGGTCTGGCGACGTCATCCACAATCCTTGGAAAGGATTCTTCCGACGCTGGCGAGAATTTTCATTCCGTTGTTTGTTTTGTTGGAGGCAGGTTTTTTAATCACCCACCTGAGCGCAGGATTTGAGGCGCTTCAATCGGATCGTGATCAGCTCTTGATTTTCAATTTATTGCTGGCGGCGGTGCTGGGGTTGGTCTTGTTGCATGCCGCATTCGACGAAAAAGTACCGCGATGGACGCATGGGTTGATGGTGGCATTGGTGATTCTGGGGGTGATTGCGGACGGAATGGGAATGGCTGCGATTTTAGGACGTTTGGGAGAGTGGGGGGCAACTCCCAACCGATTGGCTGTGTTATTTGGGAACTTGCTGCTTCTGTGTACGTTGGTCGCCTTGCTCTGGAATTTGTTTTGGAAAAGGGATTCCAATCCGATGCACGTCATCCGCAGGGTTTTGAATCAGGCTCTGGCTTTTTTTCTGTTGTGGTCGGCCGTAGTTACGTTTTTATTCCCATTGGCTTGCGGTGTTTTCTTGCGTTCCAGCGATGTTTCAGCAATTGAACAAGCAGAGCCCAGATGGACGATCGAGGCGGAGGAACCAATGGAAATGGATGAAGAAATCATCAAGGAGTAACCATTGCATTGGTTAGAACTTTTTATTGGAACGGGTTGGAGAGAGGAAAAATGTCAATATGTTCGGCATGAATCAACATGAACGACATGAAAATTTCCGCTGTATTTACTTCTTTCTGCTTGGCTTTTTGTGCTTTTTCCGCTTCAACGGTTTGGGGCCAAATCGTTTTCATTGACTCACCAACTGGATCCTCCATCGATGTCGCTTTTCTTGGACGCAGCACGTCCGAAACCATCGATGTAACGTTCATTGATCATCCAACTGAATCTTCGGTTGATGTTGCCTTTGTGGATGCTCCGACGTCGTATTCAATCGATGTGGGTGAGAAAATGACGTTGACCAGCACGGACATTGCATTGCTCAATTATTCAACGGAATATTCATTGGATGTGGTCATCTTGGATTACGTCACCGAATCGACCATTGACATTTGCATACTCGATGAACCCACTTACGATTCGATGGACATCTATTCCAAAGGGTATTTGTCGGAAAAGAAAATTGCGTCAATTGTTGTTGTGCAGGTCCTCAATGCTTTGATGGAGGAGTAGCCTTGGCGACTTGGATGGATGGCGTATCTTTGAGTTATGGACCGCAAAGACTTCATCAGAAAGGGAATCCTCGGAACTGGAGCATTCATCGCAGGCTCGGCTTTAGCGAGCGAAAATGGAATCGATGAATTGCGTCCGCTGGAGCCCATGGGGTTCAATCACCTTCCTTTATCAGACGATACCCGCATGAGTGAAAACATGGTCGTGCACCGCTCGGACACACGTGGACGCGCGAATCACGGTTGGTTGGACAGCCGCCACACGTTCAGTTTCGCGAATTACTATCACCCAGAGCGCATGCATTTTGGTGCGTTGCGTGTGCTCAACGATGACCACGTCGAAGCGGGTAGGGGGTTTGGCACACACCCCCATGACAACATGGAAATTGTGAGCATTCCGCTGGAAGGGGATTTGGAACACCGCGACAGCATGGGCAATGTGGCCGTGATCCGCCACGGTGAAGTTCAGGTCATGAGCGCAGGAAAAGGCATCACACACAGTGAATTCAATCGGAACAGCGAATCACCAGTCAAATTCCTCCAAATCTGGATGTTTCCCAACGCACGGGATGTCGAGCCGAGGTACGATCAACTGCAGCTGAATCCAGTGGATCGAGTGAATCGCTTGCAGCAGATTTTGTCGCCCTCTTCGGAGGATGATGGGGTGTGGGTGCACCAAGATGCGTGGTGGCACATGGGGAAATTTGATGAGGGAGTGAGCGTTCAGCATCCCTTGCATCGGCCATTAAGTCACGGCGTATATGCCTTTATCTTATCGGGCACATGGACCCTGAATGGCACGGAATTGGGGCCTCGGGATGGCATGGGGGTGTGGGGCGTTGAAGCGTTGGATTTGCAAGCCACCAGCGGCGATGCAGAGATTTTGCTCATGGAGGTGCCCATGGCCCTGAGTTGATGCGCATCAGCGATTGAGCCAGCTTTTGAGCACCCTTTGAATCAACGGGATGAAGACAAAGGCCATTAAAGGAACCAATATCAAGGTCAGCATCAAGGTGCGCAAGGCCAAAGGTTGGATGGCCATGATTTGCTCGCCAAACAGAGCAAAGATCGCAGTGACTAACGGGTAGATGGCCAGCCAGACCACCACGGCGAATTTCCAACGAGGGGGTTGTTTCATGGCGCAAATATTGGTCGAATCTTGAGCTTACCTTCGCTTCGATGAATGAATTGAGCCAAGCGGACAGCCTGTACCTCAAGCAACACGCTACCAACCCCGTGCATTGGAAAGCCTGGGGAGAGTCGCCTTGGCAGCAGGCGCGTGAAGCAAGTCGTTTGGTCATCGTAAGTGTCGGCTACAGCGCTTGCCACTGGTGCCATGTCATGGAGCGCGAGGTTTTCGAACAGCAGGCTCCAGCCGATCTGATGAATGCCCACTTTGTGAGCATCAAGGTGGATCGAGAAGAACATCCCACGGTCGATGCTTTGTACATGACTGCAGTCCAAATCATGACCCGATCTGGTGGGTGGCCTCTGAATGTAGTATGCTTGCCGGATGGCCGCCCGGTTTGGGGTAGTTCTTATGTTCCCATGGACCAATGGATGGCCACGCTGTTGGAATTGGTGAAGCTTTGGAAGCAAGACCCCGATGCCGTGCTCGGGTATGCTGAGCGGTTGTCTCAGGGCGTGAAGGCCGTGGAAGGGCCGAGGGCTGGGCAAGACGACGTGGAGCAATGGTCCGCGCGCATTGGGCGGGGGTTGAGCCGGTGGCGAGGGCATTGGGATCCTGTGCATGGTGGTTCCTCTGGAGCGCCTAAATTCCCACTGCCTTTTCAAGGCCTATTCCTCAGCCAACTCGCGGCGACTCATCCGGAATGCGGTGTCCAGGCCCAGCGAACCTTGATGAACATCCTCGGCGGTGGAATGCACGACCACGTCGGTGGGGGATTTGGGCGCTATGCCGTGGACGAAGGTTGGCGCATTCCGCATTTCGAGAAAATGCTCAGCGATCAAGGTCCGATGCTCGCATGGCTGGCAGCAGCTCATGAAACGGCCTCCCCGGCTCACCAACCGTTCATTGCTCAATCGGCTCACCGCTTGGTGGATGGGGTTTGCCGAGATTTCGATGCGCCTGGCGGCGGCTTCTATGCTTCCCTTGATGCCGACAGCGAAGGGGCGGAAGGCCGCTATTACTGGTGGACGGTGGCCGAGTGCGAGGTGATTTTTAAGCACCGCCCAGAGCTAGGGGCTGAAGCGCGCCGCTATTTCGATTGGTCGGGACGTGCCCAAGTTGCGGAGTTGGGAGCAGAGGCGGTTGTGCCCATGCGGCCTGTCGGTCACTTCGAGACTTCGCCAGGGGCTTGCCAGATGCTGGATGCGGTGCAGGTGGCTCGGCGTCAGCTGCGGCACCTCCCGGCGCGCGACGAGCAAGTTGTCACGGCCCACACTGCCTGGATGGCGTGGGGGTTGATTCAAGCTGGCGACGTCTGGAAGCGCGGGGATTGGACAGAACGTGGACTGCGGGCCCTCGACTTCCTTCATGATCAAGGGCAAGTCGCTGGGCAGCTGAGTAGGATTTGGCAGTCCGGCGCCTCCAGAATTCCTGCCACGCTGGCCGATTATGCTGCGTTTGTGGCCGCTTGCCTTCGCGCCCATGCCTCAACGGGACAAGTGCATTGGGCGCACCGTGCATGCGAGTTGACCCTCCAAGCCGTGGAACATTTCCAAGCGGAAGGAACTCCGCTGATGCGCTCGGCACAGGACCCTTCCAACATGCTATTTGCAGAACAATTCGATTGCACGGATGACGTGTTGCCTTCGGCGAATGCGGTGATGGCTGAAAATTTCCACACTTTAGGCTTCCTGTTTGGAAGACCGGAATGGATGCAGCGAGCGAAGGAGATGGTCGCAGCCGCTTCAGAAGGGTTGGAGGAGTTGTCCTCCGCTTGCTTTTGGGGCCGGGTGGCATGGAGGTGGACGCAGCCTTACTTGGAAGTGGTAGTTGCAGGCCCAGCGGAAGAGGTGTGGCGAGCTGTGGAGGCGTTGCGTTCAGAATTGAAAGGGAGGGGGTGGGTGATTCCTTTGGTGGAGGAAGCCGAAGGGTTGCCCATTGCGGCACATCGTTTTTCGCAGGATCTCGTGATTTACTCCTGCCAAAATGGGGTTTGTGACCGCCCAATTCGCAGCCTGACCGAAGCCCTGAATCACGTCCAATCTGCACTCCTTGCGGGTTAGCCGAACAGCTCGCCATGTTTAACCCTTGAAAATTTGTAGAAACGGATGCCCGTCCTACATTTGCACCCGTTGCGAAGGGCGTTACAGCTCCAGCGACGATTCAAGATTTGGAACGAAATACACCATCAACCTGATTCTCATGAAGAAGTTGTTCGCCCTCTTTGCTATCGCAGGGCTGATTTGGGCCGGTACTCCGGCAGCGGCATTCGCTCAGGATGCTACGACCGAAATGACGGAAGAAGTAGCCGTTGACACATCCGCCGTTGCGGAAGACACGGCTGCAGTTGCAGCACCTGCGGCACCAGCCGCTGAAACCGTAGCTCCTGCTACTGAAACGAAAGAGGTGTTGAGCTTTCACCAAACGGTGAAGCGTTACTTCATCGAGGGGGGGGCAACCTTCATGGCGTTCGTATTGATTTGCTTGATCTTGGGTTTGGCCTTGAGCATCGAGCGCATCATTTACTTGAACATGGCCACTACGAACAATTCGAAGCTGCTCAAGAAAATTGAAGAGGCGCTCGGCAAGGGCGGTGAGGGTGCAGCGAAGGAAGTATGCCGCAACACGAGCGGTCCAGTGGCGTCCATCTTCTACCAAGGGCTTGATCGCAGCTCGGGTAGCTACGAGGAAGTGGCGAAGGCCATCGAAGATTACGGTTCGGTAGAGATGTCGAAGCTCGAGCGTGGCTTGAGCTGGATTTCGCTTTTCATCGCCTTGGCTCCTATGTTGGGTTTCATGGGTACTGTAATCGGTATGATCTCGGCATTCGATAAAATTGCAGAGGCGAACACCATCAATGCGTCCATCGTTGCAGGTGGCATTAAGGTGGCGTTGATCACGACCGTATCGGGTTTGATCGTGGCCATCATTCTGCAAATCTTCTACAACTACATCTTGTCGAAAATCGATAGCATCGTTTTGGACATGGAGGAAGCGTCTATGGATTTCGTAGACTTGTTGTACAAGCGGAAGCTCAACAAATAATCAGCGCAATCATGGGAGATAAAGGACTTCGCATCGGCCTGTCCGCACTCCGGATTGCGATCATCGTCGCAGGCGCTGCCTTGACATGGATCATCCTGTCGAACAGCGTTTCGGAAGAGACATGGCAAGAAGGTGACCAGAGCTACGGAAAGTACCTGGATCAGCTTTTCTACATCATCTACGCCGTAGGTGCAGCAGCTGGAATTGCGGCAATCCTCTTTGGATTGGCCTTTTTCCTGCTCAATTTCCGCGAGAAAATTGGCACCTTGATTGGGGTCATTGGTTTTGCAATCGTCGGACTGATCAGTTATTATCAACTGAGTGACTCCACAGTTCTCAAGGCCTATGAGGCGAGCGGCATTGTGGTCACGGAAGGTGAAAGCTGGTTTGCTGGCGGTGGCTTGTGGTTCGTTTACTTGTTGGGACTGATTTCGATAGGCGCCATTGTTTGGGCCGAAGTCAGCCGCATCTTCAAATAATACAGGAACATGGCGCGTCGTGAATTAGCAGAAATCAACGCGGGTTCTATGGCGGACATCGCGTTCCTCCTGCTCATCTTTTGGCTGGTCACCACGACCATCGATTCAGATGAGGGGATCAAGCGCCAATTGCCTCCGCCCGTCCCTGAGGACATGGTGGATGTGCCGCCGGTGAAGGAACAAAATGTGTTCAACGTCAAGGTAAACTTCCTCGACCAGTTGCTGGTTGAAGGGGAAGTCCTTGAAATCGGCTCCTTGAAAGACCAAGCGAAAAATTTCTTGGTGGCCACGGGTGATGGCATCATGGTTCATCCCGTGGGGCGCGGCTCCGTGGGCAAGAGCCGAGATGTGGAGTTCATTACTGGTGCGAACGGGAAGACCAATGCGGTCTTTCCAGAACGGGTTTGGGTTCGGAAAGCAGAGCTCCTTGCACAGGTAGCCCAATATGAGGGCTTGATGGCTGGAGCTACAGATGTGCAAAAGCGCAATTACCTGAAGCTCATCGACCACCTGAATGAAAAGTTGACGGCGATTGAGTTGTTCGGTGGGGATTACAAAGAGCTTCCGGGTTCTGCTCTGATTTCCATGCAGAATGACAACAACACTTCTTACGACATCTACCTGCAGGTTCAAAATGAATTGCAATCTGCGGTGAACGAGTTGCGGGATGAATTGTCTGTTGCGAAGTTTGGAAAGACCTACCGCGAACTGGAGGATGAGTACGACCGGAATGCGGAGGATATGGAGTTGTTGAGTAAAATCGCCGCGGTGCGTTTGGTTTATCCCCAGAGGATTTCCGAAGCAGAACCGAGGGAAGGATCTGCATACTATTGAGCCATGGGGAAGTTTAAAAAAGGAACCAAACGTGGAATGGGGACGATCTCAACGGCGTCTTTGCCTGACATCGTTTTCATGTTGCTGTTCTTCTTCATGGTAGCTACGGTGCTGCGTACGGAAGAGGAGAAAGTTCGAGTCATCCGACCGGAGGCCTCGGAACTTTATAAGATTGAGAAGAAGCACTTAATTCGTTACGTGAACATTGGTCCTCCGATGGACAAGCGTTATGGAACGGAGCCGGTCATTCAGTTGAATGACGCGTTCAGTGGGGTTGTTGCTATCCAGGATTGGGTGAGCAAAGAGCGCTTGACGTTGGCGGAGGCAGAGCAATCGAAGATGTGGGTTTCCCTCAAGGTGGACAAGGACACGAAGATGGGGATCGTAACAGGGGTGAAGCAGGAGCTGCGGAAGGCTTCAGCACTCAAGGTGCTCTACTCAGCATCCAGCCGTGAGCGCACGGGATCGGGCGAGTAAAATTCGGATTCAAATCGCATTCAGAAAGGCGCTCCTGCAACGGGGCGCCTTTTATCTTTGTGTATTGTTGCGTCGTGCAACGCATTGCAACAAGTTATTTACGTCGTTTTTCTGTAGCAATGTCCGACATTGAACTACTTGAAAATTGGAGAACTGTGAGGAATTTACACCTTGTTTTCGTGCTGTTGCACGTTGTTCTGTTGGCAATTCCAGGGCGCGTTGCTGCCCAAATCGATACGGAGTTTTGGTTTGTTGCGCCTGAGGTGACTTCGAGCCATGGAGACGATCCGGTTTTGTTGCGGAGCTTATCAGCCCGCGGGCCCTGCAGTGGGTGCGGTTGCGCGTTTAAGAAAAAAACGACACTCCCGAGTCATTTGTCTTTTTTAATTCGTACATTTGACTCATGGCAGATGTAGAACAAACTTGGCGGCGGGTGGCAGATGAATTTGCTGAAGCCTCCCATTCGGACAAGGCGGCTTCATTTGAGGTCAATGAGCAGGGGTTTGAATACGGGGGGATTTGGCTGGATCAGATGCAGGAACAGGTGAGGGAGGCCGCGATGTCGGGGGTGCCTTTTGAGGTGGCTGAGAGCATCAAAGTGTGCATGCAGTGGTCAGATGAATCACTCGCCGCATTCATCCGGTTGTCGGTGAAAACCTTGCAGCGCAATCGAGCGAAGGGCAAACGCTTGGGAGTTGATGCCGCCGAAAAAATCATGGAGTTGGCGGAATTGTTCGCCATGGGCAAAGATACTTTCGGGGATGCCGCGCGGTTCCTCAGTTGGCTGAAGTCGCCCAACTTGGCTTTGGGAGGAGTGGCACCAGAAACCTTTTTGTTCGATGCGATGGGCAGGCGCTTGATCAAAGAGCAGATTTTACGGATTGAGTTCGGGGTTTGGGTATGAGCGTTCATCAAGACTGGGAGACTATCGGATTCCGGGTGGTCAGATCTGCTCGGGCCGAGGATGTGTCGGGCTTCGGTTCATTCGTCAATGGAGCCCGGTGGAACGAGGCGAGGGTGCATGCGTTGTACGTTGCGGAGACGCGCTCGCTTGCGGCATTGGAATCGTTGGTGCACAACATCCAGCGCGTCGGGATAAATCAGTTTGCCATGGTGGAGATCAGGCTCCCACCTGGATTGAGCCGAACGGAATACCCTGAATCGCATTGTCCAAGCATTGCGGCGAGCCGGGATTTTGGAACACGTTGGTTGCTTTCCCATGCACAGCCGCTCCTCCGTGTCCCTTCCGCCGTTGTGTCCGGCGAGTGGAATTGGGTCATCAACCCCCAGCATCCCTTGGTTGTGCAGCACATTCAAACGGGCTTGCGCATCAAGCCGTTTGCATTCGATGCCCAGTTTTGGAGGGATGGTGCTGAATGAGTTATTGGCCGTCGATATGCCGCAGGACCTTGTCCGCCAGCACATTGCTCAACTTCACGTAGCTCTCCACGGTCCACCCCGCCACGTGAGGCGTCAGCAAAGCACGCGGATCGGCAGCGAGGGCGGTGAGGCCTTCGGAGCGGTTCGTCAAGGCCAGTAAATCCCGCCCTTCCTCCTCGAGGACGTCGAGGGCCACGCCGCTCAGCCGCCCCGCCGATAGGGCACGCGCCACAGCTGCCGTCGATGCGATGGGGCCGCGGGAGGTGTTGATGAGGATGGGCCTGCGCGCGAGCCGGTCGAGCCACGCGTCGTCCACGAGGCCGGCGGTTTCGTCGGTCAGGGGCAGGTGCAGGCTGACGACGTCGGACGCGCGCAGGAGGGTGGCTTCGTCGACGAGCTCCACGCCCGGCACGGGGAGCGGGGTGTACTTGTCGTAGGCAAGGACGCGGCATTCGAAGGCGAGGAGGCGCTGGGCGAAGGCGGAACCTGTTTGGCCCAATCCGATGATGCCCACGGTGCGGCCCGCCAGCTCCAGCCCCCGGTGCGCCTCCCGCAGCCACTCGCCGCGCCGCACGCTCGCATCCGCTGCGGCCAATTTGTGCAAAAGCGTGAGCAGCATGCCCATGGCGTGCTCCGCCACGGCCACCCGGTTGCCCTCGGGTGAGTTGAACACGGCCACGCCGCGGGCTTCGGCCGCAGCCACGTCGATGTTCTCCAGCCCGGAGCCGCTGCGGGCGATGAAGCGCAAGGATGGGAGGGCGGTGAGGAGCTCGGCGTCGACCATGAAACGCGAGCGGACGACGAGGCCTTGGGCTTGGGCGAGCGCGCCGCCGAGGATTTGGGTGCGCGAAACGCCATAAGATTCCACGCACGTGCAGCCCGCAGCGGTCAGCCGCTCCGCCAGCACCGGGTGCACCGTTTCGAGGAAATGCACTTCCATGGCGTTCAGAAAGCGCCCATCAGGGCCGAACCGACAGCGAAGTAGATCATCAACCCGATGATGTCGTTCGCCGTGGTGATGGGGCCGGTGGCGAGGGCGGGGTCGATTTTGTATTTGTCCAGCATCAACGGAACGAAGGTGCCGAAGAGGGCGGCGAAGATGATGACGCAAAGCAAGGCGAGCGAAACGGTGATGCTCAGGGCCGTGCCAAATCCAAGGGCGGCGCTTGCTCCAAGGATCAAAATGGCGCAGATCAGTCCGTTGATGATGCCCACCCCAAGCTCCTTTGATAGCCTGCTGAAGATGTCTCCGGTGTCGATGTTGCTGGACGCAAGCCCTTGAACCACGATCGCGGCGGATTGAACGCCGACATTGCCGCCCATCGCGGCAATCAGCGGAATGAACAGGGCCATGCCCGGATTTTCTTCGATGTTGAACGCCCCGATGACATAAGCTCCGCCGATTCCACCAGCGAGTCCGATCAGCAACCAAGGCAGGCGGGCACGGGTCAAGGTCCAAACGTTGTCGCGGGATTCGACGTCCTCAGAAATTCCGCTGGCGAGTTGGTAGTCGCGTTCGGATTCTTCGATGATTACGTCCACGGCGTCGTCGATGGTGATTCGCCCCACCAGCCGTCCCTCTAAATCCACCACGGGAAGGGCTACGAGGTCGTATTTCTCCATGACTTTTGCCACGCGCTCTGCAGGTTCGTTCGCCTCGATGGTGATGAGTTCCTTATCGCTTTGCAATTCGCTTACGAGCGTGCGCGTAGTGGCAGCACTGAGCAACAGGTGCTTCAAGCTCAGGCGCCCTGTGAGCAATCCATCGGCGTCGGTCACGTAGATGGTGTAGACGTGCTCGAGCTCTTCGGCCTGGCGCCGGATTTCGCGGATGGCACGAGCAACGGTCCAATTGGCTTCGACTTGAACCAATTCCTTCGCCATGAGGGCTCCCGCCGTACCCTCTTCATAGGACAAAAGATCTCGGATGTCGCTGGCCTGTGCATCGTCCTCGAGCAGCTCTATGACCTCCTCCACTTTGGCATCAGGAAGCTCCGCCATCACATCGGCTGCATCATCGGAATCCAATCCCTCCAGGACATCCTCGGCAATTTCGGCAGAAGTCATTCCCGTCAGGAGTTCGAGCCTCAGATCCTCCTCCAACTCGATGAGGACATCGCTTTTCAATTCTTTGGGTACCAGACGAAACAGATACCGTGCTTCATCTCGGCGCAGCGAGTCGATGACCTCTGCCCAATCCGCGGCGTGAAGCTCGGCAAGCAGGCCCAACAATTCGCGATCAGATCCCGATTCGATCTGGTCGCGGATGTCCTTCAGAAGAGCTTTGTCGATGTTAAGCATGGGAAACGAGGTGTGCGGCGCATTCAAAGGTAGTTCGACTTCTTAAGAATCTCGCTTGCGGCGATGAAATCGGTCGTCAATGGGGGGGAGCACCAATGGTGGGGTCCCATGGCGAATTGACCGAGGTGCCAACGACTCAAATCGCTTGGTAGTTTTTGGAAACTCTGTGCGCAATGGGCGTTGAGGTGCAGCGACCCGAGGCGCCAGAGAGGCTGGTGACGGCGCATCCAAATCCTGTTGTAGCGGGCGAGCGCTTGGCCATCAAAGGATGCTCCGGCAATCCACCTGCTCGGTGGGTGTGGCATGTCATGCAGGGCCGGTCCGTGGCGACAGGTCTCGGAGATTGAGCCACCTTGAAGGACCCGCCTCTCCGGGCTTTTTATGCTAGCAGTCACATGTGGGGTGCTGACGAGTCGCTTGGTGGTGGTTCAGTGACAGCGACTGGCTTTCAACCGTTTTTCTTCCTTCTTTTGCGCGCAAAAAACTCCTTCACCAAATCGCTGCATTCCTCTTCGAGTATTCCTGACAACACTTCGGTTTTAGGATGGAGGATGCGGGTGGAAGGGCCTTCGTTCCATCGGGAAAAACCGCGCTTTTCATCGGAAGCTCCATAGACAATGCGGCCAATGCGCGTCCAAAATGCCGCACCGGCGCACATCGGACAGGGCTCCAAGGTGACGTAAAGGGTGCATTGCTCAAGGTGTTTGCCCCCGAGCGATTCAGAGGCCGCTGTGAAGGCCTGCATTTCAGCGTGTGCCGTGAAGTCATGCAATTGCTCGCACAGGTTGTGCCCGCGCCCGACGATGCGGTCGCGAGCGACGATGATCGCGCCCACGGGCACCTCGTCGCGTTCTGCAGCTTGTTGAGCTTCATTCAGGGCGAGGCGCATGTAGCGTTCGTCCACCTTGGGGTCTTCTGGTCGCAAGGAATCCATGGCGTGAAGTTCGGAAGAACCGATGTCATTGCAACCACCTCCTCAGGGTGGCGATGGCAAGCCTGTTGGCCGGCATGTGGATGGGCTCACCGGAGGGTGTGAAATCGCCGCCTCGGGCGAAGGCTCGTTGATGCGAGGTAGACCACCCGTAGCGCTCGGCAAAATGAGCCGCGAGCTGCTCCTGTTCTGGCTGCCCAGGAGTGGGGATGAGGTGAGCTCGCACTTGGATGGAGGCCAAATCCATCAGCGTCGAATACCCGCTGCGGCAAACCACCTGCTCGGCACCGCGCAATGCACCAGCAAGCGCATTCGAATCGGGATTGTACCACGTCGTCACCGGTCCATCATGCCGCGAAACTTCCTCAGGTTTGCCCGCTACGATCAAGGCCGACTCCCCCTCCTTCAGCACCTCAGAAAAGCGCTTTCGGTATGCCTTCTCGAGGGCGGTGCGCAAGGGTTCCGGCCCGCTGACCATGCCCACGACCTTCCAGGGCGTCACCTCCCCATCCACCGGCAGGTGACTCAGCCCGCCTATGAACTCCGTTCGCGGATGCAACGCTGGCCCGCCCAAATCCCCACTCAACACCCCCCCGCCTTCCGCCCCCTGCCCATCCGGTACCCAAACCTCCCCAAATCGCCGCGCCTGCCTTTTCACAAAGGCCCGCGCCGCCCGCTGCATCCCCGCGGGCACTGGCAAATGCACCTGGTGCGTCATCAGCACGCTCATCACCCCCTCCGCCACCACACCGTAGCAGTTGTCGCTGAAAATCCGATCCACTCCGTGGCGGCGCACGCAGTCCTCGGTCCACCGCTGCTCCTCGGCGATGCTCGCCAAAAACCCCGGCACCTGAAGGGCGATCCTCGCCCGCGTACCCACCCGTGCATAACGGATGGCGCGCCCCGGCTTTTCATGAAACGTCACGTGGTCATCGGCAAAGGCCGCCTGCAACCAACCCAAGGCAGGACCGCTGGAAGCGAGGTGCACGCGATGCCCGTCAGCCAAGGCCGCGCGGACCAATGGCGCGGTGCGCGTGGCATGCCCCAGCCCCCAATCCAACACGGCGAATAAAACGGTCCTTTCCATCCCCCCAAGTTCCGTAATTTTGCCGAGCATGGGAAAAGGAAAACTGGTAAAGTGGTTGGAGAATCGCACCTTCGACCGCGTCTTTGAGCCGCCATTGGAGGAGGCTGTGGAGGGCAAGGAATTTGTTCACAAGGGACAATGGCGGGAGAATGTGTTCCAGAATGACCACCCCATTGTACTGGAATTGGGCTGTGGCAAGGGGGAATACACTGTGGGCCAGGCAAGAAAATACCCGCACAAGAATTTTGTGGGCGTCGACATCAAGGGGCATCGCTTTTGGCGTGGAGCGAAAACAGCGAACGAGGAATCCTTGGCGAATGCAGCCTTCTTGCGAACCCGCATCGAGTTCATCGATCGCTTCTTTGCCCCCAACGAGGTGGATGAGGTTTGGATCACCTTCAGTGACCCCCAGCCGAAGGATGAGAAAGGAACGAAGCGGATCACTTCGAGCATTTTCATTGAACGGTACAAAAAATTCCTGAAGCCAGGAAGTTTGGTGCACGTGAAATCCGATAGCCCATTGCTTTACGCGCTCTCAAAAGAAAGTTACCTCGAGGCGGGCTATGACATTTTGGTGGACAGCCAGGATGTGTACGGAGAACTCGTGCATCGGGTGGATGATGAATTGCGAGCCTTGCTGGAAATCCGGACTTTCTACGAGCAAATGTGGTTGGAAGAGGGGCGCAAAATACACTACATGCAACTCAAGGTATGAGGGATCAACGGGGGCAATTTGAGCGCGAGGTCTATGAACTGGTTCGGCAGGTGCCAGCGGGACGAGTGACCACCTATGGAGCGATAGCCGCCGCGCTGGGCAAGCCCCTAGGCGCTCGGCAAGTGGGGTGGGTGCTGAACAAGTGCTTCGGCGAGGTGCCACCGGTTCCTGCGCACCGCGTGGTGAATCGATTGGGCCTGCTCACGGGAGCAGCACATTTCCCCGAAGATCGGCCCATGCATGTCGCATTGCAGCAGGAAGGAATCGAAGTGGAGTCAGGTGGTGTAGTAGCGTTTGAAGAAGTGTTTTGGGACCCCAATCAGGAATGGTAACATCGGAATAGTCGAAATGATGTCAGAGATTACAAGAGAGCAGGTACTGGAAGCCCTTTCGGGCGTGATGGAGCCAGATTTGGGGAAGGATGTTGTCAGCCTCAATTTCGTAGAGGAGTTGGCCATTGAGGAAGGCCAAATCCGAGTGGTAGTGAAATCTTCAAACCCGGCCATGCACGCACGCAGCCGCATGAAGGAGGCCATCCAATTCGCTTTCGAGCGGACCTTTGGGAAGGTGGAGTCCGACGTGGTGGTCGTGGCCTTGAAGCAGGAGGAGCGAACCGCTGAAACCCGCAAGGTGTTGCCCGGTGTGGAGCACGTGATTGCTGTGGCATCGGGAAAAGGCGGGGTGGGAAAGAGCACTGTGGCGGCCAATTTGGCTGTCGGTTTGGCTCAACTCGGTTACAAGGTGGGATTGTGCGATGCCGACATCCACGGCCCCAGTGTCCCGACCATGTTCGATGTGGTGAGCGAAAAGCCTCGGGCGGTTGAAATCAATGGCAAGCAGGTCATTGAGCCCATTGAGCAATACGGTGTAAAGGTCTTGAGCATTGGCTTTTTCGCTGATCCTGATCAAGCGATTGCGTGGCGTGGCGCCATGGCGAGTCGCGCTTTGACGCAGTTGTTCACCGACGCGCATTGGGGTGAGTTGGACTTCATGATTGTCGACTTGCCGCCGGGAACCGGCGACATCCATTTGTCGTTGGTGCAAGAGGTGCCCCTCACCGGAGCAGTAGTGGTGAGCACCCCGCAGGAAGTAGCCTTGGCGGATGCTCGCAAAGGGGTGGGTTTGTTCCGACTGGATTCTGTCAACGTGAAAGTGCTCGGTATGATCGAGAACATGGCCTATTTCGTTCCGCCGGACTCACCTGAAAAGCGCTACCACATCTTTGGTCAAGATGGAGCCAAGCGGCTGGCCTCCAGTCTGGAAGTGCCTTTCCTGGGTGAACTTCCCTTGATTCAGAGCGTCCGGGAAGCTGGGGATGCGGGACGCCCCGCTGCCCTGCAAACGAATTCCCCGGCCTCCTCTGCAATTCGTGCAATCTTAGCTAACTTGCTGAAGGAATTGGGGAAAACCATTGCCTGAGATTCAAACCCAAGTTCGAAGAATCATGAATCCGTCTGCCACAGACATGAAGGAGTTAACAGAGCGCGTCGCCCGCGCACTGTCCAGTTTGCGACCCTACCTCGAAGCGGATGGTGGAGACATCGAATTGGTGGAGGTCACTGACGAGCTCGCCGTTCGGGTCAAGCTTCATGGGTCGTGCGTGGATTGTTCCATGATTCACATGACCATGAAAGGCGGTGTGGAGCAAGCTGTGAAAGCCGCAGCTCCTGAAGTAACTTCCGTGGAAGCGGTCAATTGGCGCGGATGAGCGGAATTGAACTCGGAGTGAAGTTGATTTGTTGAAAGTTGCACCTGCGTTTCGATGACGTTGTACTTTTGTCCGTGAAATCGACAGGTCCGAAAAGCTTTAGACCACCCATTCGTACATGATTCAAACCGATATCCTCATCATTGGAGCAGGCCCAGCGGGACTCTTCACCGTTTTTGAAGCGGGGCTTCTGAAGTTGCGTTGCCACCTCATTGACGCCTTGCCACAGGCTGGCGGACAATGTGCAGAGATTTATCCGAAGAAGCCGATTTATGACATACCGGCTTACCCGAGCATTTTGGCTGGGGAGCTCGTGGATCAATTGATGGAACAAGCAGCTCCTTTTCATCCGGGTTTTACGTTGGGTGAGCGAGCCGAATCCATCGAGCGGGATGAGGAGGAACAGTTCATCGTGACCACGAATCGTGGAACGAAGCACCGGGCGCCCATCATCGCAATCGCCGGAGGACTCGGGAGTTTTGAGCCGCGCAAACCGCCGGTACCTGGTTTGGAGGCGTTTGAGGACCACGGGGTAGAGTACATCATCAAGGATCCCCAGTTTTACGCTGGCAAGAAAGTGGTGATCAGCGGGGGGGGAGATTCAGCGTTGGATTGGGCGATTTTCTTGGCTGAAGGTGTCGCAAAAGAAGTCACCTTGGTGCACCGTCGGACGGAATTCCGCGGCCATTTGGATAGCGTGCAGAAGGTC
>DAISXU010000035.1:0-7038 GCA_036825655.1 Flavobacteriales bacterium
GCACATTCTTGGTTCCAGGCGTTGTTGGCCACCAATGAGAGCCTCTATGAATTCCTAGATGAAGGCATGACTTCATACGTTTCAGCGCTTTGCATGCAACATTTGTTTGAGGGACCCGATTCGCAAAATCCGCACCGGTACGCTTACGCTGGTTACATGCAACATGCCCTGAGTGGCGCGGAAGAGCCTTTGGCAACTCATGCCGATCATTACTCCACCAATCGCGGTTACGGCATCGCAGCATACTCCAAAGGAGAAGTCCTCGTAGCTCAGCTGCGCGCGGTGATTGGCGAGGAGGCCGTTCGTGAAGGGCTCAAAGACTACTACCGGCGATTCGCCTTCAAGCACCCCGGACCGATTGATCTGATGCGGTGCATGGAACGCACATCAGGCGTAGAATTGGACTGGTACTTTCAGTACTTCGTTCATTCCACACACACAATTGACTACGCCATTGCTGAAGTGAATGGCTCAGAAATTCAACTGAAAAAACTAGGAGGCATGCCCATGCCTACGACGGTTCGAGTCACCTTTGATGATGGCAGCACGCAGCTGTTCTACATCCCACTCCGCATGATGCGAGGCCATGTACTTCCTGAAGGAGCAGAACTTCTCCCCGATTGGCCTTGGGTTAATCCTGCGTATTCTTTCTCCCTTTCACCTGGGAAAAACGTAACTGCCGTTGATTTGGACCCACAAGGTTGGATCGCTGATGTCGTAGACGCCAATGACCATTTTCCTTTCGAAGAGGTAACCATGGAATTGCCGAAGAACTCAACAAAACGGAACAAGAAGAAACGGAATTGATGTACCGCCAAGAAATCATGCAGCAGCCCAAGTGGGTTGCACTGGCCGTTGCCTTGGGTTGTGCGGTTGCGGCGGGGCTTTTGGGGCCCATTGCCATAGAGGTAAAAGGCGAGGCTCCCCTCACCGCTCAAACCCTGCTCGTCTTATTGCCGCCGCTGCTCTTCGGTTGGGAAGTTGGCTTTGCCTCTGCCCTGCTCTACTTGCTTGCTGGTGGATTAGGCCTTCCGGTTTTTGCTCATTTCACTGGAGGTTGGGAGCGGTTTACTGGGACCACTGGAGGCTACTTGTTGGCCTTTCCAATTGCAGCTTTGATCATCGGCTGGATGGCACCTTCGGGCGTTCGCTTCCGTTTTTTACGCAGCGGAGGTTTGTTGCTCTTAGGCCAAATCCTAATCCTATCCTTAGGCATGTCGTGGCAACGAAACATCGTTCCAATGACCCAGTCCATTTGGGAATCAATCGAGCCGCTCGTTCCAGGTTTGATCATTAAAACGGCAGCAGGCACGCTGATTCTGACGGCCATTGGTCGAATCGCAGACCGGACACGTCGTACCTGATTACCTTTGGGGACTTTGAATCCCCATACCATGCAACGTAACCTGATCCTTGCACTCGCCTTCGGAGCGATGATCTTTGGATGCTCAGATGCTCCAACCGATGACAAACCGAACGCCAAGCAACAAGCCATTCTTGACATGAAACGAGCCACGGATTTCCACAGCTTCAGCAAGCCCGATGAAGCCCAAGTCACTCACTTGAATTGGAGTGCCTCTGTCGATTTTGAAAACCGGACCATTACCGGAACGGCTACCTACGACGTTCGCTGTGCAGAGGACGCCCAACGCATTGTCTTTGACACCCGAGATTTGGCCATTTCCTTGGTCGAGGTTGATGGCAAAACTGTGGAGTTCGTCATGGGCACCGAGCAACCCTTCATCGGTCAACCGCTTTCCATCCCTGTAACTGGGACATCAAAGCAAGTGTCCATTCACTACAGCACAGCAGCCGATGCTGAAGCACTGCTTTGGGTCGAGGGGGATTCTCCTTTCTTGTTCACCCAAAGCCAAGCAATTTTAGCACGGACTTGGGTGCCTTGCCAAGACAGCCCTGGAATTCGATTCACCTACCACGCTACCGTCCAGGTTCCCGAGAACCTCATGGCCTTGATGAGCGCGACGAATCCAACTGAAAAGTCAGCGAATGGCACCTACACCTTTGAAATGAATCAGCCCATTCCGTCTTACTTGTTGGCTCTTGCAGTAGGCGACGTAGAATTCCGGGAAGTGGGCCCACACACTGGAGTCTATGCCATTTCTGATTTGATTGATGCCGCGGCATATGAATTCGCGGAAATGGAAAACTTATTGGTAGCCGCGGAAGAACTCTACGGTCCCTATGCTTGGGAACGTTACGACCTCTTGATTCTGCCCCCTGCATTTCCCTTCGGCGGCATGGAAAACCCACGCTTGACCTTTGCAACACCCACCATCATTGCAGGCGACCGAAGCTTGGTGTCTTTGGTAGCCCACGAGTTGGCTCACAGTTGGAGTGGAAATTTGGTGACCAATGCAACTTGGGATGATTTCTGGTTGAATGAGGGATTCACCGTTTACTTCGAACAGCGCATCATGGAGGCGGTTTATGGCGGTGAGATTTCCGAGATGTTGGCCACTTTGAGCTACCAAGGTTTGGTAGATGAGGTAGATGCCATCATGGACTTGAACCCCGATGACACTCACCTGAAGCTTCACTTGAAGGACCGAAACCCAGACGACGGAATGACGGCAATAGCCTATGATAAAGGTTACTTCTTCTTGCGCCTGATCGAGCAAACCGTAGGAAGGGAAGCTTGGGATGGCTTTTTAAGGACGTACTTCGACGCACATGCCTTCAGCGTAATGAACACCGATGCATTCATTGCTTACCTCAAGACCGAATTGCTGAATACTCCTGAACTACTGGCTCAAGTGGACATGGACGCATGGATCTTTGGCGAAGGCCTTCCTGCGACGTGCCCTCAAGTGTCAAGCACTCGATTGGAACAGGTGGATGACATGCTGGAGCGTTGGATTGCTGGAGCTGTTGAAACTTCAACTCTGCCTTGGACAGATTGGGTTTACCAAGAGCGGTACCGCTTCCTCTCCAACCTTCCAGACAACACCAGTGCGACTCGCATGGCTGAGCTGGACGCCACTTGGGGCATCACCTCCACTGGAAACAATGAAGTGCTGTTCGCATGGTTGGAGCAAGGCATTCGGAGCGAGTACAAACCATGCTATGCGCGGCTGGAAGAGTTTCTGGTGGTGGTAGGCCGAAGGAAGTTCCTGACCCCTTTGTATCGAGCGATGGAGGATACCGGCCAAGGTGAGATGGCACGCAACATCTACGCCAAAGCACGACCCAATTACCACAGCGTAGCCACTGGCACAATGGACGAACTGTTGGGAGTGAAAATGGATTGACCGTTTTCAAGTCGCATGAAAAAGCCCCGAGTGAACAAAAACACTCGGGGCTTTTTCGATTCCAAAGGATCAGCGCAAGATGGTCACTGTCCCCGTGTACTCATGGCGCTCAGCAGATTGGCTCTTGTTGTAAACGACTACTCGGTAGAAGTACATTCCATTCTGGGCGAAATATTCGGAATCCGGAACAGCTGGACCATGCCAAACTTCATTCATGTCTTTCGTCTCAAAAACAATGTTGTTCCAGCGGTTGAAAATCTGGAGTAGGAATCGATCGGGATCGATGTCTGTGCCTTGGACAAAAAATGCATCGTTGACTCCATCGTTATTCGGAGTGAATGATGTAGGGATGTAAAGATTGAACAAGTCAAAAATCTCAATGACCCTCGTCACTTGGGCAGAACATCCGTTGACATCCGTTACAGATAGCGTAACTGGATACAACCCACCTCGATCAATTGGGAAAAGGAATGTGGGATCGATTTCATTCGATGCCCCATACTCACCCAAAACACCAAATGTCCAGTCCCATTCTAAAACGCCCGCAGAATTCACGGACTCGAAGGAAATCTCAGTGTCTGGAACCGAAGTTGGTTGCGGACTTGCAGCGTATCCTACGGACGGCACATCATAGACATCAATCAAACCCGATGCTAACATTGAATAATTGCACCCTAGCAAGGACGTGATGTGATACGAAACGGAGTACGATCCCGGATTCGGATATACATGCACAGGATCTGAGTCAAACGCTCCGTCTCCATCACCAAAAGTCCAATGTTGATCTTGGATCAGCGACTGATCAACATCACTGGTAAACTGGATGATGCCCGGAATGCAACTGTGCGTAGTATCCGGGTGAAAATTCGCTGGAATGGGCGTTTCAATGACCACTTCGTGGCAGGATGTAACATCTGGCGTCTCACAATCATCGGATAACGTGACGCAATAAACTCCCGTAGAAGGTGGACCATCCATCAACTGATCTGCAGGACCATTGGCTACATCTATCCCCTGCCACTCCCAGAAGTAAGTGTAGCCACTCCCTGACCCTCCATCGGCATCAAGCACATCCAAAGTCGCGATTGTACCTCCACAGATGAGGTCATCTCCGCCCAGCAGAACGGATAAACTATCCAACACGTTTACCGATACACTCAATTCATCGGAAGGGCATCCATTCGACGTGGTCGCATAGACCGTGTAGGTGGTGGTCAGAACAGGCGAAACCAATTGGCTGTTTCCAGTTCCTAAGCTGTTGTCCCAATGGTAGGTCCAGTCACCATCAACATCCATGTCCGAGGAAGCCTCCAAGGTCACTGCTCCATCGATGCAAATGGTAGGGTCTGGAGTCAATTCAAACAACAAGGGCTCTGGCTCCAACAACTCGATGTCAAAATTGTATTGGCATCCTGCTCCATCAGAAACTTCAAGGACGTAATCGCCAGGAACCAAATCAGCAATCACACTCAATCCCCCACCCGCGTCAATCGATTCCAAAAGAGTTCCTCCTTCAGATAGCGTAATGATCCAGGGGCCATCAGCGGGTGGAGATGAAATGGTAACAGCCACTTCTCCATCATTTGCATAGCAACTCGGCTGAGTTACATCATAGGTGAAATTGAATCCGGGCAAAACCATGACTTCGTCCGTTGTCCCGCAGTTGGGCATGTCAACGGGCTCGACCAAGAGGGTGTAGGTGAAAGGTTCACCATCAAAATCCATTACAGTTGGATTTTGAATGTTGGGATCGTCCAAATACAGAGGCGGATCCCACGACCAGATGTACCCGCAAGAACTCGTGCTGCCACCACAGGATGTGCAAATGATGATGGGGTCGTAGCTACCAGAAGCACAGGACACACTCCCATCGGTATCTATGCTCACGGTCAAGCACCCATCAGGATTGGTCGCGGTGAAAACGTTCCCGGATATATCTCCAGACAATGGACCAGCCAATATAGGAGAAGTCGCATCCGGGCCATCGTACACATAGAGCTGATCAAAAACCGCATTCTCCACTTGACCTTGCTCAAAGGAAATGGTAATCATCGTTCCATCACCTGGATCATCCGGACAGAAGTAATATTCTTCATAAATGCCGTTGCCGTAGCAGAACTCAAAGGTTCCTTCAGAACCTCCGCACGCCGAAGGATCCGAGCCGGTGAATGCTCCTTGCAACTGCACTGGATTCTGGCAGAAGATCACATCCTCTCCTGCAGTCACAGAATTCCCAAGACCAGGCACGACGGTTACTACGACCGTGGTATCCCAGGTGCAACCAAAATTATTTGTTACCACGTAATCAAACGAGTAATCCCCGGGCACATCAAATTCCAATCCAACGTAATCCGCCTCTGCGTCCAAGTCAGTCACCCCGTAGGTATCCAAGTCCAGAACCCAGTAACTGGAATCCGCATCCAGACCGATGGTAGGCGTGAAGGTCGTCACACCCGGAACGATGTTTGGATCGAACTCCAGGGTCCAATCAAAGAGAAAGCCATCGTCCCCCAACCACTGGTCATGGATGTTCAATGTCCACACGCCATTGAGCGGACATCCCACCAAATCGCAGAAGTCGCCGCATGGCAAATAAGAACCGGCTGGAACGGTTGCTCCTCCCGCAACCGCAGGATTGCTTGGATCATCCATGATGTACTCGGCATCCATTTCCCAAGTGTAGTCCCAACCAATTCCAGCCACGGGATCCCCCAAGTTATTCCCACCCAAATCAGGATACATGCATCCCGTAGCATCCACACCTCCACTCGGTCCGTTGTCCAGCAATAGCATCTCTTGCCCATTGGGACATTCCACCCAGATCGTCAAGTCGCCAATGAAGGTGTGTTCCAACGAGGCCGTCAAAGACAAAATGTCATCGCAATTTTCCACCTCCTGGCCCTCGTCAAAGAAATCGATGGTCATTTCAGATTCAAAAGGGACATTCGAATTGTCAGGAAGTGCCTGCTCCTCTGAAACAGAAATTGGAGGCAATGCAGTCCAAGTGATGCTTTGAACGGGATTTCCATCCAAGTATCCAGGAGACTCCGTGCACAAAGGAGTTGAAAATGTTGCGTTGAACAAAGGGATGGTGCTAACCAAAACTTGGAAAGGCTCCAAATTGGTGCTGCTGCATCCATTTTCATCTTCAACTACGAGGGTCACCAAATATTCACCAGGAACTTCATAACTGTGGGTTGCAGAGTTAGCCGCTGTTGTCTCCACATTTCCATCCCCCCAATTCCAAATCCAATTCGCAAGGGGCGTCCCATCGCCAGTTGAATTCGAACCATCGAACGTCACCTCCTGAAAGGGACAAATTCCGACGCTATTGGGATTGTCGGCAAACGCTTCGGGATCGAGCAACTCCAACGCTGAAACTGGAACCGTGCAAGGCGTTACGCAAGTGATTTGTGCAGCCCAACCTATCGATCCTGCTGTAGCACCGTTGTTGACAGCGAACTGAAATGTCAAACAACCTGTCGGATTATTCAACGAGGCGGTTGCTGTAACGTCTTGGAAGTTATTCCCCGTGCCAATTCCAATGAGCGGAGCTCCCGTGGAGTTGCCGTCATAAATGAACAACATGTCATTGTTGTTGGGGTTCGCATTGGTCTGCAGCTGAAACGACAGAAACTCTGCTGCAATTGCGTCCCCAGGGTTATCGGGACATATGGTAATCGTGAAGTCATTGTTGCTATACGGACCGCCTGCAGGATCCCCTATGTCGCCATCATCGACGAAGAAGTAGCTCGAGATCTGGTTCGGT
>DAISXU010000035.1:7048-20742 GCA_036825655.1 Flavobacteriales bacterium
CATCGACGAAGAATCCGTTGCACGTAGTAACTTCTCCTCCCTCGTTGATTTGGATGTTGGTTTGCGACGTCACATGAAGTGCGACCAGCATAGACAACCCCAACAATAAAGCCTTGTTGTAGAATTCCTTCATCGCGTAATGGTTACGGTTCCTTTCAACACCTTTCTTTCTTTTGTTGCAATTGACCGCGTAGTGATCAAGTACGTGTAAACTCCATTTTGGACAAAAAATGAACCTCCGAGGTTGTCTCCAACCCAAGCTTCATGCATATCGGTCGATTCAAACACCTTCCGTCCCCACCGGTCAAAAATCAACACATGAAAGTCTGTCTCATCCACATCAATTCCATGCAACTCCCAAGCGTCGTTTAATCCGTCCATGTCCGGTGTGAAACCGTTGGGTATAAACATGGTGAAACTCTCATTGACGAGCAAGTTTCTTGCCTCTTCATCCGTGCAACCCCATTGATTCTCGACCACCAAGGTTACCGTGTATTCACCTGATTGGTCTAGGGGGAAATCGAACGAGGGAGACCACTCTGTTGATGCTCCTAAGGCATCGAATTCCCAAAAGGCCGAATTGGCTCCGAGGGAGTAATTCTCGAATTCGAAGTGCGTGTTGGGCAATGCCGTTACTGTAGGTGTGTTCGAGAAAGCGGCCACAGGCCAATCGTAGGTTGCAATCAATCCCACTTGGCTATCTGAATAAACGCAACCGTACACCGAAGTGATGACATGACCAACAGTCCAGAGACCAGCTTCGATGTAAGTGTGGAATGCTTCGGTCAATCCGGTAGATTGCCCCCCGTCACCAAAGGTCCATAAGCTCGAGGCGATCTCTTCTGGGTTAGACGCGTTGGAGGTAAATCCTACTGTCACGGGATGGCATCCCCCCAAAGTATCCACTACAAATGTGGGGTCGATGTCATCGGGCACGGACACTTCAACACACCCCTCAACGGTAGGCGTTTCACACTGGTCCGAAACAACTACGCAATACTCCGTCGTGGCATCCACGAAACTCCAAAACCCATCCCCCACTCCATTGGGCGACCAAGCGTATGAGTAGGGCGGCAAACCACCCGTCACCTCATTGACACCAACCCAAGCGGAATCTATGCTGCAAATCAATTCATTCGCCGTCACCTGCAAGTTCATGGGCTCGTATATGTCGACAAAGATTTGTTCGGTGGACGTGACGCACCCCTCTGCGTAAGAAGCATAAACGGTATAGAGCGTAGGACTGCTTGGCCCCACTACGAGCAGGTTTTCGACCGCTTGATTGGAACTCCAAAAATAGGTCGTATTCGGAACCACCGGAAGCAGCTGCGCTTGAAGCGTTGCCTCACCATTGATGCAAATGGTCGTGTCATTTGATGCACTGAGCACAGGAACCGGCACAGCGGCGAGGGCAACATTGTCTTCAATGATGCAATTGTCATCGCTCACCTGGACCAACAGGTTACCGGGCGGCAATCCTTCGACACTCACTAGGCCAGGTGTGCTCGTGAAAGAAGACCCAACCAAAGCCGCTCCGTTGTATACTTCCACGGTCCAGGGTCCTACAGATCCTGACGTCGTGATTTCAACCTCGAGAGAACCATCGTCTCCGAAACAAGTTGGATCCGTGGCAGTCACTGCGATGTCAAATGAAGGCGACACGACGATTTCATCGGTGGTTGAACAACCCGGAAGAAATGACCAACCTCCTGTGACTGTATAAGTCGTTTCTTCATTCAGGGAATTGGACAATGGAGAAGGCGTATCGGCACCGATCAAATCCGTGTCAGGTGTCCAGGACCAATCAATTCCGCTCGCATTGGTGCATCCGACGGTATATTGCCACGGCAAATATGACGGTGTACTCGAGCAGGAAACGCTACCATCAGAAGAGAATCCGATGGTGATGCACCCATCCGCATTGGATGCGGTGAAGGTTTGGCCTGATAAATCCCCACTGATAGGTCCTGCTAAAATGGGTGCATTCACATCCGCTCCATCGTAGACATAAAACGGGTCAAAGAAATTTTCAACGAATCCTTGCTGGAAGCTCACCGTCATGAATGTGGAGCCATCACCAGGCACGTCCGGGCAGAATGTCCACGTGAAATTCTCACCGTTGTCGTAGCAATATTCAAACGCCCCAGCATCCTCGCTGCATACCGCGGGATCTGCATCAAGCAGCCCAGCACCCAATTGAAAATCGCCGCAGGCGAAGAAATCCTCTCCCGCTGAGATGTTGGGAGGGTCGAGCACCTCGATGGTCACCGTGGTGTCCCACATGCAGCCAAAGTTGTTTTGCACGACGTAATCAAAATCATAGGATCCGGCAGCATCAAAGAGCAAATCAGCATAATCACCTGGTGCATCCACTCCAAGAAAACCATAATCGCCCGGGCTCACATCCCAATAGCTCGAATCCGACTCTGCGCCAATGGTGGGGGTGAAAGTCGTAACACCTGGCACAATTTCCGGATCGAATTCGATGGACCAATTGAATAAGAAACCGTCATCACCAAGCCACTGGTCATGCACATAAAACGTCCATACTCCATTGAGTGGGCATCCAACCAAATCACACATGTCACCGCATGGCAGGTAATCGCCAGCAGGAACAGTCGCTCCACCAGCTACAGCAGGATTGCTGGGGTCATCCATGATGTAATCCGCGTCCATGGACCACGAATAATCCCAACCAATGCCAGCAAAGGGGTCTCCCAAGTTGTTCCCACCCAAGTCAGGATACATGCACCCTGAAGCGTCAGCCGTGCCACTGGGCCCGTTGTCCAACAGCAACATCTCCTGACCATTTGGACATTCCACCCAGATTGTCAAATCGCCAATCCAAGTGTGCTCCATTTCAGCCGAAAAACTCAAGATGTCACTGCACTCCTCGACCAATTGGCCATCATCGAAAAAATCGACGGTCATTTCCGAATCGAAGGGCACATTCGAGTTGTCAGGAAGCGCCTGCTCCTCAGAAACTGACACTGGCGGCAATGCCGTCCAAGTAATGCTTTGGTATCCCGAGCCATCGAGGAAGGTCGGTTGCCCAACACAAACAGGGGATTCCGTTGCTGTATTGAATACCGGAAGCGTACTCACCAAGACCTGAAACGGCTCCAAATTCGTACTCCCACATCCATTTTCATCCTCCACAACCAGCGACACCAAATACTCACCTGGAATGGCGTAACTGTGGGTGGCACCAGCGACATTGTTGGTCGTGACGGCTCCATCTCCCCAATTCCATATCCAAGATTCCAGTGGCACACCATCCCCCACGCTGGATGAACCATCAAAGGTGATTTCTTGGTCAGGACAAACACCCACGCTCAATGGGTTTCCTTCAAATGCATCGGGATCGACCAAATCAAACGACGACACAGGAGTGGTGCAAGGAGTTACACAGGAAATCTCTGCAGCCCAACCAATTGCCCCTGCTGTGGCGCCATTCAGGCAAACAAACTGAAACGTCAAACATCCTGAAGGATTGTTCAAAGAGGCCGTTGCCGTGACATCTTGGAAATTATTCCCTGTCCCGGCTCCAATCAACGGTGCACCCGTGGAGTTGCCATCGTAGATGTAAAGCACATCATTGTTGTTGGGGTTGGCGTTCGTCTGCAACGAAAACGAGATGAACTCCGCTGCAATCGCATCACCTGGGTTATCGGGACAAATGGTAATGGAGTAATTCGTTGCTGAATAAGGCCCTCCTGCTGGATCACCAATGTCCCCATCGTCCACGAATAAACCTGAACAGGCCGTCACATCTGCGTCACTGATTTGATAGACGTCCTGACCATGGCTTAGACCAATAGTCCAAAAGAGGAGAAATCCCCCCCCGATCACACCCCAAATCGAAATTCCCTGACCCTTCATTTTCAACCTTCCTTAAACAGTATGTTGTCGACAGCTAAGTTCCTGAATTCAAGAACTCATTTCACAGTAAATGGTTGCTTGTTTGAACGACTTTTTCCACGAAAAAAGGGGAATCTAGGAACTTCTAAGGCGCATGAAAACCAAATGAAGAAAGGCGGCTGGTTCGGCCGCCCTTCGGGTTCAAATTGTTTCAGTCAAAGTCCGTCATTCAACGCGAACCTCATCTGAGTACAACATGGGGTTACCATCTCGGTCATTCATAATCAAAACCCATTGGAAACGCTTACCCTCACTGGAAGCTCCATCAATTAACTCCCCATTCCAAGGCCGCTGGGCATTGTCCGTTCTAAACACTTCAACTTCATCTGAATCGAAAACGCTGAAAGACCAATTTCCTGACGACTCCGCAGCTGCCTTGGGCAAGAACGAATCGTAACGACCGTCTCCATTGGGTGAGAAACTCGATGGCGCCCCTGCACCAAGTCGGTCTCCTAACCTCAACGTTTCAATGGAGTGATCCTGACAGCCATAGGCGTTGCTCGCAATCAAATGAACAGGGTATTCTCCAGGTATCTTCAGCTTTGAAGTGCTGGAGTTGAGCTGCTCCTCGCCGAGCAACCAGGTAGAGCTACTGGACCGCTCTGTTTGGTTCAACAATTGTACAGACACGGATTCTCCGATTACTGCCTCTGGCAATTTCCAACTGAACGCTGCGTCAGGACGGGGCCTCACCACAATCATATTCTCAACCGTACGCGTCCGAATCTGCCCATCGTTGTGGCTTCTAACCGATATGGTAATGTCGTACGTTCCAGGCCGATTGAAAACGTGTGAAGGCTCCGAATCACTGCTAAATGCGCCATCGCCAAAATTCCACAGGAATGACCCTTCCGCCCAATCTCCATCGAGTTTGAAGGAAACTTCTGTCCCTTCGCACGCCTCCTGCACAGAACTCTCGAATCCCAATGCCGCGGAGGCAGAAGTTTCAGATGGGATTTCTTCTGGATCACTCGCTATGTCTTGAGCTCCTCGGTCTCGATTGGTTGCAACTTCATCCGCGTTGGACGATGAACCTATGGGCTTATTGGTCGCTGCTGTAGGCTCTTCAGTTCGATCCAACGGGTGATCTGATGAAGTCGATTCTTTACCCGCTGCAAGCTCATCACGGATGAGCAAGGAGTTGGAAGTACGAGCAGAAGAGCCGCTGGAGGCATCTTCGATGAACAGGTACCCAGGCTTCGAAGAAACGGGTTCAATCTGCTCAAATTTGTTCCATTGGACGGCTTCGGAATTGTTGCCATCTTTCTCCGGAATCACTTGGTCATCTAATTGAACCAACATGTACCCCATCAAACTCAGTGCAACAACGGTCGATGTCATGGCGATGCGACGCACCGCTTTATACCGTTTTGAGATCACGTCATTGTTCGAACTCATGCGCCGGTTCAACGCTTGTTCGAAGGCTCCAAAATCCGGAGTCACCTCCGGCTCAAAGCTGTCAAAAGCAGATCTCAACTGCTCATCAAATGAATTCAACTCAGGCATTCCGAGTGATTTATTTTTCTACTCCCCTGGAGGAAAGCAGGTGTTGTCTAACATTCCGCCTGGCTTTTGCCAGGTTACTTTTTGAGGTCCCTATTGAGATACCAAGTTCATCAGCGATTTCCTGATGGCCCAAATTCTCAAACACATAAAGGTTGAACACTGCGCGGTACATAGGAGTTAACTGGTCCATAGCTTGTAAAACATCTTGGACGCTGAAGTGTTCTTCTTCGTCCATTTCGTCCGGAGCCGGATCAGTGCTTTCCAATGCTTCCATGGTCATGTCGTCACCTGTCTCCCAACCTAAAGCGCGCTTGCGCCGGATGGAATCGATAGCCGTATTCACCATGATTCGCCGCACCCAACCTTCAAAAGAACCTTTCGAAGTGTACCCTTCGATGTTGGAAAACACCTTCAGGAACCCCTCTTGCAACACATCTTGAACCGCATCCTGGTCCGAAATGTAACGCAAACAAACGCCGAACATCGAACGATAGTATCGCTCAAAAACCCATTGTTGTGACCTCCGGTCGCCTCGCTTACAACCCTCCAGGATTGCTCGCAACTCGGCCTCGGGCGCATCTTGCGCTGTGTTTATGACGTTCATCTGAGTCGAAGGTTGCCTTGCGTTGTGCAACAAGGTGATAACCAAACTGTTCCGCGAAGATACTACTTTTCACACCTGTTTTAATCGCACGCATGAAGTGTCTTGTACCTTTGTTCCATGCGCATTGTCATTGGACTATCTGGTGGAGTGGACTCAAGTGTTGCTGCGCACCTGCTCGTTGAGGAGGGGCATGAGGTCATCGGGCTTTTCATGCGAAACTGGCACGATGAATCCGTGATCATTGATGAAGCATGCCCTTGGATTGACGACAGCCAGGACGCCATGTTGGTGGCATCGCATTTGGGCATCCCCTTTCAGGTACTCGACCTCAGCGCGCAATACAAAGAGCGCATCGTCAACTACATGTTCGACGAATACGCCGCAGGAAGAACTCCCAATCCTGATGTGCTTTGCAACCGAGAGATCAAATTTGATATTTTCCTTGAAGCAGCTCGCGCAATTGGTGCAGAAGCTGTAGCCACAGGTCACTACTGCCAACGCCAAGAAATCTCCACTGCAGGAGGTGCAATCTATCGGTTGTTAGCAGGCGCAGATCCCAACAAGGATCAAAGCTACTTTCTTTGCCAATTGACGCAAGAACAACTGGCTGCAGCTCGTTTTCCAATTGGAGGAATGCAAAAGTCCGAAGTGCGGGATTTAGCCCGCCAAATTGGCCTGCCCACCGCTGAAAAAAAAGACAGCCAAGGACTTTGTTTCATCGGAAAAGTGAGGCTGCCTCAATTCCTTCAGCAGCAATTGGCACCTCTGAAAGGCAATACCGTTGAAATACCTGCCGATCACTCGAAATTCGCCACCCACCAGGATGCTGCGGAACCGATTCACTGGTCACCGGAAGACGGGGAGCTAGTCGGCGAACACCAAGGGGCGCATTACTTCACCGTTGGACAGCGAAGGGGAGTCAACGTGGGAGGAAAGGCTGAACCGTTGTTCGTCCTAGAGAAGAATGTTGAAACGAATACGCTGTATGTCGGGCAATCGGAAAGTCATCCAGGTTTGGTCAGGACTGCCCTCTACATTTTGGAAAGTGATGTGCATTGGATTCGCAAAGATTTGGCACTGAATCCAGGTGATCAAGCATCCAATTGGACCATTCGCATTCGCTACCGTCAGCAACTTCAGAAAGGAACCATTGAGCACGAGGGAACTCGGTTGAGGTTGACTTTTGAAGAAAATCAAACTGGCGTCGCAGCTGGACAATTTGCTGCCTGGTACAAGGGCAACGAGCTCATCGGCTCTGGAGTTATCTTAGGTTGACGCAACCTTTGATACCTTCACCTTGTTATTGAAAAAACCTACCCACCAAACCCATGCTCCAAAACATCAAAATCTTCGCGCTGTCCATATCCTTGCTCATCACAAGCATGGCCTCCGCTCAATGCGATAACATCGCTACAATTGTTTTCGCTACAGACATTTGGGGCCAAGAGGTGTCCTGGACACTCGTCGACGAGTTAGGGGATGTAATTGCTTCCGGAGATGGATACAACAGCAGCGATGCTCAAACGCTCGATGTTTGCCTCGGAACAGGTTGCCACACGCTGCACATGATCGATAGTTTTGGTGACGGTTGGAATGGCGCTGTTTGGTCAATGATCATTGATGACGCCACGGTCATCGGGCCTTTCACATTGGTGGCAGGAACACTCGGAATTGTGGATGTCCCGGTTGGTGAAAATTGCGAAGTGCTTGATTTTGGGTGCACGGATTCGGAAGCCTTGAATTACCAGCCTGAAGCTACAGAAGACGATGGTTCTTGCGTCTATGCAAGCGATTGTGATGGATGCGATGAATCGGTAGTCGACCCCGTTTGTGCTTTAAACATCAATTCGGGTGAAATCCTCACTTATGCCTCAGCCTGTTTGGCCCTTTGTGAAGGAGCGATTCTATTGGAAGACTGGGATTGTGGAACTGCCACAGGGGGGTGCACAGACCCCGAAGCATCCAACTACAATGGTTGGGCGGCGTACGACGATGGAAGCTGCGTTTATCCCTGTGGTGAGGATTTCAACCCGGCGACGTTTTACCTCTGCACATTTAGCAATGGTGAAGAGGTCGGTTTGGACATTGTTCACGAATCAGGGGACACCTTGTACAGCCAGGCTGGATTCAACAATGTAGCTATCGTGTATGAAGACTTCTGCTTGGAAAGCGGCTGCTACACAGCCACGTTATCCAATGTTGCCGGCAACACGGGGTGGTATGGAGGATATTTTTCCATCAACGGAGGAGGAATCTATGCATCCAACATCACCCTTTCGAGTGACAACACCTCGGCGACCTATGTGTTCTCCACCGACGGTTCATGTGAGAGCATTTCGGGGTGTACGAATGTTGAATCGCCTAACTTCAACCCAGAAGCTACTTATGATGACGGGAGCTGTTTGCCATCTTGCAACTGCGATGACGCGGCTTATGAACCTGTATGTGTTTGGGATTGGAATGGCACCTACATCACCCTAAACAACGCCTGTGAGGCTGCCTGCTTGGGGTACTCCATCTCTTACTTTGACGACTGCGTCAATGCCCCTGTCTACGGATGCACCGACGAAACCGCTCTGAACTACAACCCAGAAGCCAATGTGGATCAAAATTGCCTGTATGCCCCCGTTTGCGGAGCCGATGAAATCGCGATTAACATTGAGTTGATTTCGTCAACAGAATCCCTTGACTTCGTTTCGGCATACTTCAGCTTGTACAACACGACTGATCCTTATCCATTCGTCATTCAGTACGACCTCGATGGTGCCATGTACGGTGTTGGTTGTGCGCAGCCTGGCTGTTACAATTTCATCGTGTATGAAACGTGGTCAGGATCAGAAGTGACTGCTTTAGCCACCGCCGACGGAATCACCACTACGTTCGTTTTGGAAGAAGACCAGTTCAGCGCTTCCTTCGGATGGGGCATTGGCATTGATGTTCCTTGTGAGTTCACATTGCCCGGTTGCACGGACCCTGAGGCGGAAAACTACAACCCGTCTGCCACGGAAGACGATGGTTCTTGTACGTATCCTTTGACGTGCGATGACGGACTTTTCGGAACGCTTTACGTTTGCACATTTAGCAACGGGGACGCTGTAGCACTCACCATTGAAACCTCCGAAGGCACGACCGTGTATGACCAGCAAGGTTATTCGAACATGGCCATCATGTACACTGAATTGTGCATCGACCCCGAGGAATGTTACACCGTGACCATGTCGAACATCTCCGGGGGGGTAGGTTGGTATGGTGGATACTATTGGTTGGATGTTGAAGGCATTCAAATTGCCGGTGGATCTTTAAGTGATTTCTCAACCGAAGAGACCTCCAATTTCGGTTGGTTTGGTGCTTGCGAAGAAACAGAGGAGGTCTTGGGATGCACAGACCCGGCAGCCAACAACTTCGACGAGCTCGCCACTGTGGATGATGGATCGTGCGTATACCCAAGCGCATGCCCGCTTGGACAGGAAATCGACATCACCGTTTTCGCTCCAATTGACGCGTGGGTGGAATTGACCGATGCTGCTGGAAACGTCATCGTAGATGAAGCAATCCAGAGTGGATGGTATGCCAATGTTTGCCTGGAAGACGGATGCTACAATTTCCGACTTGAATCCGTAGATGGCTCCTCCCTCTTGGGTGCTTTTGCGAGCATGTTCATGGAAGACGGATCGGGTGTATTCATGGATGTGGACGATACCCCAATCATGGAGGAAGCATTTGGCCTCGGGACGGATTGCGGAACCGACTTTGATGGCTTTGGTGGTTCACCATGGGAATTCGACGAAACCATCGCCTTCACTCCTTATCCAAATCCCACTGAAAACGTGATCAACGTTGCAGGAGGAGGATGGGACCATAACTTCCCGATTGATGTAACGGTTCGAGATTTGACCGGCAAGGTGGTTTACCTCAAGCAAATCCCAGCTGGTGGAATGCCTCGCATTCTGGTGGAAGGCTGGCCCGCTGGCATGTACCTCATGGACATCCAACAGGGATATGAAACAGGCCGAGCGACCTTCATGAAACTCAATTGAGATTCAACCCTTCGATTTTGAAAAAGCCCGGCTTAATTGGTCGGGCTTTTTTCATTGATGCTTTAGAGGGTTTCAGCGATCAAATAATTGGACCGATTCGAATCAGTCCTAGCAATCATCTCAGCGAGGAAACCCGTGAGAAAGAACTGAGCACCGAGGATCATGCCTGCCAGTGAGATGTAGAATGCCGAAATCTCTGTAATGTTGCGCGCCTCAAGTTGCACTCCCAAAACAGAAACCTCATACAAGTGATACAACTTTGTTCCTCCAATGACCAGCAAGGCCAAGGCGCTTAGTACGAACATCATGGAACCTAAGGCGCCAAACAAGTGCATGGGCTTCCTCGCAAACCTCGACATGAAGCCGATGGTCATCAGGTCCAAAAAGCCATTCACAAACCGCTCAATCCCAAATTTTGAGACCCCATATTTCCTGGCCTGGTGCTGAACAACGCGCTCCCCTATCCTATTAAACCCAGCGTTCTTCGCCAAAATAGGAATGTAGCGGTGCATTTCTCCTTGCACCTCAATGGCCTTCACCACTTCCAATCGGTAGGCTTTTAATCCGCAGTTGAAATCATTCAACTCAATGCCGCTTACTTTCCTCGTGGCCCAGTTGTAGAGTTTGGTTGGAATGGTCTTACTCAGCGGATCGTGGCGTTTCTTCTTCCATCCACTAACCAAATCGAAACCGCCCTCCAGAATTTGCTTTTCCAGGGGTATGATCTCATCCGGACTGTCCTGTAAATCAGCATCCATGGTGATGACAACCCGACCCGAACAAACTTCAAATCCCTTGTGCAATCCTGCACTTTTTCCATAATTCCGCGAAAACCGCAATGCGACGACCCGATCTGGATCCGCTTGGTGAAGCGATTGAATGACACTCCAAGATGCATCCCTGCTCCCGTCGTCAACGAAGACTACCTCGTAATCTCTACCTACGAGCACCCGGTCTATCCAGTTCTTCAGCTCAGGGAGGCTCTCCTCCTCATTGAACAACGGAATGACTATGCTCAACTCCTTGGTCGTTTTGTTGGTTGTAGACATGGTCATTTCGTTTACGAATAAATGCACCCCAAGGTTATGCTTTGAAGAATGTCTCTTTTCGGCGCATGATCGCCGCCATGATCAAGGTTGGCACAATGTAAAACAACAAGCTCCAAAAGCCAGCCGACACCAAACCGAGGGGTTTCATGGCTTCCCTCGATGAAGTTTCAATGACACCCTTCATCTCTTCCAAATCCATCCCGTCACCGAACATCAAGGCTACTTCCTCGATTTGATTCAAGGTTTGTTTGATCGCTAAATCCACCAAACTCGGATCGATGAAATTGTAAAGCACAACATTGAATAGTGTAACAAGGGCCGTCATGGCGATTACCACGATGTATGCATGCCCCCAGGCACGCGTAAACGAGAGCAAACCGCCCTCCTGTTCGCGAACCCCTTTCAACCCCAAGTACATCGCAACAAATGCGAATACCCAAGTAGACAGTCCCATCCAAAAGTTGAACAAAAGCGCTGTATCCAAAAGGTACACCAGCAGCATCAGGACGACTTGTACCAATCCAACGACTGCGCCATGGCGAATGGCAGTTGCATTAAAATTCATGCGGCGAATTTAGGGTTTCGCTCGAAGAATGCGATACCTTTGCACGGGGCAAGTCTCTTACGGCCAGCTCCCGCTGAATCCCCCAGGTCCGGAAGGAAGCAAGGGCAGGCGGTTGTAGCGGCGCGATAAGAATCGCTTGCCCTTTTTTCGTGCCCTGAATTTTCTGGAGGTCTCGTTGATAATTTGAGGCTCGTTTTGGGCCAATGATGCTCATCTTTGCAGGAATTCAGACCACCAGCACCATGCAAAGCCCCCAACCCATCCGAAAGATATTGGTCGCCAACCGTGGCGAAATCGCCCTAAGGGTGATGAGGACAGCGCGTGAAATGGGCATATCCACTGTGGCCGTCTATTCGGATGCCGACGCGCGGGCACCATTCGCCCGCTTCGCAGATGAAGCCATCCACATCGGTTCAGCCCCTTCTTCTGAAAGCTATTTGGTAACTTCCAAGATCTTGGAAGCTGCTGCTGCTACTGGAGCAGACGCCATTCATCCTGGATATGGGTTCCTTTCAGAAAATGCAGAGTTTGCGCGTCAGGTAAAAGCTTCTGGCATCCGTTTTATCGGACCAGAGCCCGAAGCGATTGAGACCATGGGATCAAAGCTCGCAGCCAAAGAAACTGTCATGCGTTACAATGTGCCGTTGGTTCCAGGAACGGCCCACGCCATTACCGATCCAGAGGCGGCAATGAAGGTTGCTGAAGAAATCGGATATCCTCTGTTAATCAAGGCAAGTGCAGGTGGCGGTGGAAAAGGAATGAGGGTGGTTGAGAAGCCAGAGGATTTGCCCAATCAATTCAAACGGGCTGTTTCAGAAGCGGTGAATTCGTTTGGAGATGGAAGTGTTTTTTTGGAGCGATTCGTCACTTCTCCACGTCACATTGAAGTGCAAGTTTTGGCCGACCAACACGGGAATGTTGTGCATTTGTTTGAGCGAGAATGCAGCATCCAACGCCGTCACCAAAAAGTCGTAGAAGAAGCACCATCAGCAGTCTTGACGGAATCACTGAGGACCGAAATGGGCGCCTGCGCCGTTCAAGTCGCCAAAAGTTGCGGCTACGTCGGAGCGGGCACCGTGGAGTTTCTTCTGGATGACCAAATGCGCTTCTACTTCCTGGAAATGAACACCCGACTGCAAGTGGAACATCCCGTCACGGAGTGCATCACTGGAGTGGATTTGGTGCGCGAGCAGATCCGGATTGCTGAGGGCCACCCCATTTCCTTCAAGCAGGAAGATCTGCGGATCACTGGTCATGCGCTAGAGGTAAGGGTTTATGCAGAAAATACAGCAGAAGGTTTCTTGCCAGCCACAGGCACACTCACGCGCTATCGCCCCCCCGTCGGACCAGGCATTCGAGTAGATGACGGCATTGAAGAAGGCGATGAAGTCCCAATCCACTATGACCCCATGTTGGCCAAACTGGTGGTTCATGGTCAAACGCGCGAAGCGGCCATAGACCGTATGATTCGAGCCATTGATTCCTACGAAGTGGTCGGCGTGGAGACCACCCTCGATTTTGGCCGGTTTGCGGTGAATCACGAGGCCTTCCGTTCCGGAAAATTCGACACCCATTTCGTGGGGTTGTATCACCATTCAGAAGCAGAGAACAGGCCGCTTCACCTTTCCATCGAACATGCGGCGCCATTTGCCGCCGGTGCAGTGGAGCAAGGTCGATTCAAGTCAGGCACCAAGCCCAATGCGCCCGCCGGTGATGCCATTTCCGCATGGCGAGCGGCTAGGACTTGAGTTACGGAAGCGGTTGGTGAGGCAACCACGTCTTCCAAAGTTGCTTCAACCCTTCGGATGCAGGAAGCTGGAGGACCCGTGTGCCAAAGAAATTCTCTGGCTGTTCCGGGTCCACAACGAGCAAGGAACAATCCTCCGGAACGACTTGGACAATGCTCGCGGCAGGGTAAACGCGGAGGGATGTCCCGATGACCAATAAGGCCTGTGCATCTTGTGCTTTGCGTTCAGCGATTTCCCAATTTGGCACAGGTTCCCCGAACCAAA
>DAISXU010000036.1:0-20596 GCA_036825655.1 Flavobacteriales bacterium
ACAACCTTCGATTTGACCTTCGAAAGCCCTGTCGATGTGCAAGCCGTTCGAGACACCTTGTCCATAGCCTTCGCTGAAGACGGTAAGCCAAGCAATCCAATCGTCCAAACGAAGGACAGCGATGCGAAGGTTCGTGTGATGACGAACTTCATGATCAACTCATTGAATGAGAACCAAGATGAGCTCATTCAGAAGGCCTTGAATGATGGTTTAGCGCCATTTGGAATCGCCTACACCATCGATCAATACAACAAAGTAGATTCAACCATTTCCGATGACTTCCGAAACGGAGCCCGCAATGCCACCATCTTCTCATTGCTCATCATTTTCCTATACATTTTCGTCCGCTTCCGCAAGTGGCAATACGGAATGGGAGCATTGATTGCCATGGTACATGACGTATTGATTGTGCTCGGTTTCTTCAGCATTTTCGCTGGAATCATGCCCTTCACCATGGAGATCGACCAAGCATTCATAGCGGCCATACTGACCGTCATTGGTTATTCCATCAATGACACGGTAGTTGTCTTCGACCGCATCCGTGAGTACGTCGGCCTTTACGGATCAAAGAACAGCGATGAAGACACCATGAACCTCGCGTTGAATAGCACGTTGAGCCGGACAGTCAACACGTCGCTTTCTACCTTTGTCGTGTTGCTCACCATCTTCTTGATGGGAGGTGACAACATCAAAGGCTTCATTTTCGCCTTGATGGTAGGAGTTGTTGTAGGAACGTACTCTTCGATTTTCATCGCCACACCGAGTGTATTGGACTTCACGAAACAGTTGAAGGACTAATCACTTTCACGGATTTGCAAAAAAGCCCCGCTCAATGCGGGGCTTTTTTTATGCCGCAACACGATGGGGCTAGCCCCCTCAATTCAGGCCATTTTCCAGAACATGTGTAGGCCTAAATTCGAGCAGATTCAAGGACCACACGACTCCACTCAAAGGACGCTCCTCAAATTGACCGCCTCTCGCATTCACCAAGGGGACGAATACTTTAAGCAGCCCTAAGTCTGCCGCCACACCTGAGGCGCCCATTCCAATGCCATCAGCTAATCCCAATCCACCGTAAAGCGAAAGAGGCAGATTCACAGGCAATTCCCATTCCGCCCGAACTGTCAAGATCATTTCCTCGGCAACAGGAGCACCCGACATCAAGGGCAAACCGCCTTGATTGAGTAAAATCTGACGAGAAGTTAAACCATCGGCCATTCCACGCCCGAAAAACAACCCATCCCGCATGGGGTCGAATTGTCCAGAAATGCCTGAAGCTTGAAGCGGATAAAGTCCTTGGTCTCCACTGACCCAGCCTAAAAAACCACCGAAGATCAGCGACTTTTTATTTTGGTTGTAGAGGTAATCCGTCTCAAAGGACAGGCTCGCCAACCGAGTGGATCGGGCATTCTCCCAAATGGGGCCGAGCGCCCCCCAGCTGTCACGTTGGCGAATCGTTCTCACATTCAAATTCCATACACTTGCGCTTCTTACTCCGTTCGTTTGGACTTGATAATGTGCACCCAACGCCTGCCTCCACTGTTCTGGCATCAGGACTTCGATGAATGCATCAGAATGCGTCCGTTCTTCGGAAAGGTTGACCGCTTCCAGGCGCAATTTGGAGCGCATCCGAGATCCTGGTGAACGATTGAACAACCCTGAGACGGACAGGGCTCCCCGGTTGTAGATGGAAGAGATGAAAGGCAACTCTTCGTTGCTGAACCGGCGAAATCCCGCTTCCCAAGTCCATTCTCCCGTGCGAAGTGAAAGTCCCGAAGTTCCTACCCACTCTTTTGAATCCAATCCCCGCAAGGCGGAAACGTGCCATGCAAAATTCCGAAAAGGCAACGTCACATTGTGCAGCGTCAGACCTGCCATCCAGCCATCATTTGCATTCCACCCAGCGGTAGGAATCCAAAAAACAGGCGTACGGTCTTCCCGATCAAGTCGCGTCAAAAACCGGAGAGAAAGAGGCTCAATCCCCTTCAAGAGTCCCTGAGCTCTTCGGGTGTTATTTCTGCGATCGTACTCCAGCATTTGGCCTTCCTCATCCAAAACCCATTTCGCCACTCCAACCGGAGCATCCACCGTCAATTGAATTCCGCCTGCCATGCCCTCATGCCAAGAACTGGACAGCAATTGGCCTGTCGCCCCAACGGCGTCCAAGCGGAACGGCGCTTGAATCCCCCCAACATTGCGCACCGTTACTCGAACTGAATCAGCTCCCTCTGAGCGAATGCGGCCCAATCGGTAATCTACGACCTCAGTGGTCGGAACGAGCTCGTCAAAAAACCAACCGAGGTCCTGATTGGACACGGCCTCAAGCGAAGCGCGCAAGTCCGCTGCCGTCGGGTGTTTGAATTTCCAATCGTCAAAGTACCGTTGCATTCCTGCATCAAAGGTGGTTGTGCCCAAGGCGCCACGCAGATGCTCCATTGCTGCAGCTGACTTTTTGTAGACGATGGTGCCGTAATTCAAATCGCTGAATTCCGCACTGTGGCAAGCCATGGGCTGATCGAATCCTGAGCGAGCAGAAATCAAATAGGCGAATTGATCTCGCATGGCGTACGAAAAACGCGTGGCTTCGATGGATTCAAACAGGCCTTTTGGCCCTGAACTTCGGCCTGTCAGGGAAAGGGTGTCCCCATATTTTTCAACGAAATAGCGGGTTTCATTGAAGGAGTTGATCCCCTCATCCATCCAAGCTTCGGTGCGTTCATTCGTGCCCAGTATCCCATAGAACCAATTGTGGCCAACCTCATGAACAATGACGGTTTCCAATCCCAAATCCGTTCCGCTTTTCCCAATCACCGTCACATTCGGATATTCCATTCCTCCTCCCGCGCTGATGGTGCCGTCCACAGCCGTTACTTGCTTGTAAGGGTAATCACCATTGAAGCGAGAATAGGCCAAAATTGCGTCGTGCAAATACTCCGGTGCCCGCTGCCATAAGTTGGCTTCAGCTGGGGTAAAAAAGGCCCATGTATCCACCGCAGGCGACCGGACCTCCCCTCTCAATGCCATCCAACGTTTGTCAGCGAACCAAGCAAAATCATGGACGTTATCTTGACGCAAATGGAGCGTCTTCCAGCGCGCATCTGATGGAGGGAAATCCATGGATTGACTGGATGCCATTCCCAATTCGAATGCCCGGTTGGTCGCACGAACTAAGGAGTCCAAACGAATTTTCTCCGCGTCGTTGTCTGCGCTCCCTTCCACCCAATCGCCCGTAGCCCCCACCGTATAATTTGCAGGCAAGGTGATGCGCACATCAAATGAACCAAACTCGCTGTAGAATTCACCTTGATTCAAGTACGGCATGGGATGCCATCCATTTCGATCATAAACCGCAGGTTTCGGATACCATTGGGTGATTTGGTAGGATTGACCGATGTGCCCAAGGCGAGAGATTTGGCCTGAAGGCAGCTTGACCCGAAAAGGCGTGCTGTAGGTCAAACGCTCACCCGGAGCAAGCGCTTGGGACAAATCCAATCGAATGATGTCCCTGTGGGTGGGATGAAACTCCCAAGAAGTCAATTCTCCATCCACTCGGAATTCCAATGCGCTCATGCCTCCAAGGTCCTTCGCCATAGCCCAGAACATAAATAGGTCCCCGTCCCTGAAAAACTGCTGTGCCAAGGCGGTATGAGGTCCTTCATAAGCATTGGGCCAAACATGGAGCCACAAGAAATCAAGTGAATCTGAACTGTTGTTGGTGTAGGTGGTTTCGATGAAACCGTCCAATTCGTGGAGCACATCATCAAGAGTCACCTCAATCTGGTGATTCACCTCTTGCTGAAAATAAGGTGCTTGAGCTGCAGAAACAGCTGCAAAACAAAAGAACATTAAGGAAGAGATGATGCGTGGCATGGTAGAGTGTAGCATGGGTTTGTCAAAAATCCGAAGGTACAGAAGCGCACAGCATGATGTACCTTTGGTGCGTTATGGGAGCAACGGAAATTATTTTCATACTCGTGATCTACTTGCTGCTTTTTGGAGCCAAGGGGATGCCATCACTTGCCAGAACCCTGGGGTCGGCTGTCCGGGAATTTCGGAGCGCTTCGGATGAAATTCAACGAGAAATCCTGAGCAGTTCAGAGGGATTGAAGCCTCGCCCCACTGCTCCCAGGAAGCAATCCGCTGCACCGCCTCCTTCTCCTAAAGAGCCCACGGAATCTCCTGAAAGCGAAGGCAGCAAATCCGAGACGCCTACAGCATGAGTTATGACATTCCGCTCCTGATTGGGGGCTTGGCATTGCTCGTGCTCAGTGGTGAAGTCCTCGTGCGCAACGCCGCTGGAATGGCCATCAAGGCATCGATTCCCCCCTTGATTGTGGGTTTAACGGTTGTCTCCATCGGCACATCCGCCCCAGAAATTTTTGCCGGCATCCAGGCGGCTTTGGCGGGAAATCCTGGCTTAGCCATTGGCAATGTCGTGGGGTCCAACATCGCGAACATTGCATTGATTTTGGGCATTACATCGCTGATTCGGCCAGTGAATGTAGACCCGGTATTGCTCAAGTCAGATTGGCCCATCATGCTGGCAGCCACGCTACTTTTTGGAGCATTCGCTTGGGACTTGAAATTCACGCAGCTTGAAGGGGGGGGCCTTTTGATGAGCACCCTCGCTTTCATCCTCTACCTCATTGCGCGCGCAAGGAGGGCACGTAAATCCTCCATAGAGCAACTCGATGGCGCAGAAGAGGAAGAATTCAATCGGTTTTCGCAACGTCCTTATGCCCTCTTATTCATGCTTGGTGGCTTGGCCTGCATTGGTCTTTATTATGGTGCCGAGTGGTTCATCGCCGGCGCAAGAGGCCTGGCAGAATCTGCAGGTGTAAGCGATCACGTCATTGGAGTTACGGTCGTCGCATTTGGTACGAGCGTTCCAGAGTTGGTCGCTTCTGGGGCCGCGGCAGTAAAAGGGCAAAGTGACTTGGCGCTAGGCAATTTAATTGGCTCCAATATTTTCAACATCCTGCTCGCATTGGGAGTCACTTCATTGGTGTCAGAAATGCCCGTAGACCCGGAGTTCCTGCGCTTTGACTTCTGGTGGATGGCTGGAATTGCCCTGATCCTGCTCCCTATGATGTTGCACACACGGAAATTTCAGAAGTGGAAGGGGGCGTTGCTCGTAGGACTTTACTTGGCATACATCGCCGCGTTGCTCTGAGGAGCGCGTTGGATTGCGTGCTATTTTTGGGCCATGTCAGTTCATAAAGACGCAAAACGCATCACGACCCAAGTGCTTCAGGAAATGAAGCACAATGGTGAGAAAATTGCCATGCTTACGGCCTATGACTATTCCATGGCCACCCTCGTAGACCAAGCCGGGGTTGATGTCATCCTTGTTGGAGACAGTGCTTCGAATGTCATGGCTGGACATGAAACAACCTTGCCCATTACTTTAGATCACATGATCTACCACGCTGCTAGCGTCGTTCGCGCAGCAAAACGGGCCTTGGTGGTCGTCGACCTTCCATTTGGAACCTACCAGGGCAACTCAAAAGAAGCCCTCAATTCCGCAATACGCATCATGAAAGAAAGCGGTGCACATGCTGTGAAGCTGGAAGGCGGGCGCGAGGTCAAAGAGAGCATCGAGCGCATTCTGAGTGCCGGCATCCCCGTTATGGGGCATCTGGGCTTGACCCCCCAATCCATTTACAAGTTTGGCACTTATACCGTTCGCGCGAAAGAAGAGGAAGAAGCCCAACGGTTGCGAGAAGATGCGGCATTGTTGGATGAAATTGGATGTTTTGCGGTGGTTTTCGAGAAGATTCCTGCAGGTTTGGCCGGCGAGGTGAGTCAGGCGATTCATTGCCCCACCATTGGCATTGGAGCTGGGGCTGCATGCGATGGACAAGTCTTAGTTCTGCACGACATGCTGGGCATTACCCAGAGTTTTTCGCCGCGCTTTCTGCGTCGGTATTTGGACATGGGAGACCAAATGTCACATGCCATCCAGCAGTACGTAAGTGATGTGCGCAAAAGGGATTTCCCTAATTCCGAGGAGCAGTACTGATCTCGGGCCTCATGGAGTCAAAAGTCGAAAGCAACCACGAATGGGGAGGCCGAAAGCCGAAAATCCCCGTCGTGATGAGCACCGCAGAAAACTTACAGGTGCTTTATGAGGACAACCACCTCATCGCCATCAACAAGCGACCTTCCGACATTGTCCAAGACGATCACACAAAGGATACCGCCTTAAATGCGGTAGTGGCCCAGTACTTAAAACTGAAATACGACAAGCCCGGGGAAGCATTCATTGGGACGGTTCATCGACTCGACCGCCCCGTATCCGGCGTTATCTTATACGCCAAGACCTCCAAAGCCCTATCCCGCCTCACCAACATGTTTCGCCTGAGAGAAGTGCAAAAAACGTATTGGGCCGTTGTCAAACCTGCCCCCGATGAATCCGAAGGGCATGTCGTGAATTATTTGGCCAAAAACAACGAACTCAACAAGAGCTTCGCTTTCGACAAGCCGGGTGGCAAAAGGAAAGAGTCGGAACTGAAATACAAGGTGGTCGGTAAAACGGACCAGTACACCTTTGTGGAAGTGCATCCCAAAACGGGACGCCACCATCAAATCCGAGTAACCCTTGCGAGCCTCGGTTGCCCCATTAAAGGTGACATCAAGTACGGGGCGAGGCGAACCAATGACAACGCTTCCATTCATCTGCACGCGAGGAGAATCGATTTCATCCATCCCGTCAAGCGAGAAGCCATGACCATCATTGCCCCTCCGCCTGCCGACGTGTTGTGGGATGAATGGATCCGGTCGGAACAGGGGAAATGAGTTGCCCGACCAGGGTGCAGAAGTGTGACTTCATAGGCCCTCCAACAGGGGATGAGGAACTATCTTTGCGGCATGAATACGACTCCTGAACACGTCAAGTGCTTGATCATTGGATCAGGTCCCGCCGGATATACTGCCGCCATCTATGCGGCTCGAGCAGACATGCATCCTGTGATGTACCAAGGAATGCAACCAGGTGGGCAGCTGACTGAAACCACTGAAGTAGATAACTTTCCTGGATACCCCGAAGGAATCAATGGCCCTGCCATGATGGCTGACCTCGAAGCCCAAGCTAAGCGTTTCGAGACGGATGTGCGCACGGGTTGGGTAACAGAAGTTGACTTTACAGGGCCGGTTCACAAGGCCTGGGTTGGCGAAGGTGATGACCGAATCGAAATCCATGCTGACAGCATCATCATATCTACTGGAGCATCTGCGAAATGGTTGGGGTTGGAGAGTGAGCTCCGGTTGCGAGATCTAGGTGGAGGCGTAAGTGCCTGTGCTGTTTGTGATGGTTTTTTCTACCGCGGCCAAGAAGTCGTGATTGTGGGAGCTGGTGATTCTGCATGCGAAGAAGCGAGTTACCTGGCCAAACTTTGCACCAAAGTCACAATGCTCGTTCGCCGGGATGAAATGCGTGCATCCAAGGCCATGCAGCACCGCGTGAACAACATGGAGAACATCGAAGTGCTTTACAACACGGAAACTCTAGAAGTATTGGGCGACCAAGGCGTTGAGGGAGTTCGTGTGAAAAACAACACGACTGGCGAAGAGTCCGACATTCCTGCAACCGGATTTTTCGTTGCCATTGGCCACAAACCCAACACCGACGTCTTCAAGCCTTGGATCAACACGGACAACCAGGGGTACATTGTCTATGAAAAGCCTGGGACATCGAAAACCAATGTCGCAGGGGTGTTCGTAGCGGGAGACGCAGCGGACAAAACCTATCGTCAAGCGGTGACGGCAGCTGGAACTGGTTGCATGGCTGCCTTGGATGCAGAACGTTACCTCGCCGACCGAGGAATTCACTGATGGGACGAGGCGGCATCGCATAAAAAAGGCGACTCCTTTCGGGTCGCCTTTTTTTTATAGCTCAGCGTTTCCTTTACTCCGGCTGACAATTCGTGTCATATACCCCCAAGAAAAGAAGGAGTTCTGCTGCACCAATGTTTCCGTCTCCGTCGAAGTCACCAAAGCACGGCGTTCCATAACCTCCGACACCTCCATCGCTTGTGACCATGGCTACGCATTGACCACTTACCTCATCCCAAACTGTACCGGCTCCGCAATATGCCGTTGGCTGAACCACGCAATTGCCATCGTCTTCCGTGGCATCCGAGTTGTAGTTGTCTGCTAAGGGATCAACGCAACCCCATATTTCGTCACCATCGCAAATTCCATCTCCATCCTCATCAGACAAGCAGCCCCCTTCACAGTCTAGTCCTTCACCGGCGTATTCGCAATTGCCCTCAGCATTGGCTGTTGCATCGAAGTTGCATGCCAAGGAATCCATGCAGCCTTCGTACAAGCAAGTTCCATCGGAATCAGTGGCCAATGAGTTGTAGTTGTCAGCATTCACATCAACGCACCCAGGCACCTCAAGTTCATCGCAAACACCATCTCCATCTTGATCATTGATGCAGGAGGCATCGCACAACAGATAAAGATCAGCAAATACGCAACTCCCGTCCTCATCCGTGGCGAGCGCATCGTAGTTGCAAGCTTCTGAATTCGTGCAACCTGTGACTTCAAGGGCATCACAAATGCCATCCCCATCCGCATCTTCCAAACACGTTCCAGCGCAATCCAACCCTTCGGCCGCATAGGAACAGGCACCTGAGTCGGTTGCTTCTGAATCGTAATCACACGCTGAATCATCTGTGCAGCCCAAAACCTCGAATTCATCACAAATGCCATCCCCATCTGCATCCATCGTGCATTCGCCGTCGCAGTTCAAATAAGGCTCCGGCCCCACACAGCTGCCATCATTTGAAGTGGCAGAAGGATTGTAATTGCATGCATCAGCATCTGTACAGCCCAAAAGCCCCGCACCGAAGCTGAATGCCTCTAACTGCTCATTGAATGAATTGCCTTCAATGAATACTTGAAGATTCAGCGTGCCCGAAATCAGTCCATCGGTGGTCACTTGAGCGAGCAACACCCTTAAATTCTCGTCTGGGTAACCATTGCTGGACCCAGGAAGTGCATACCAACTCCCGCCAGACATCGTGCTTAATTCCAAGTCATTTCCTGCTCCAAAAGCTGCCAGCGCACTCGTCAATCCAATGCTTCCAATCCCTTCTTCGCCAGCTCCAGAAGGGGCTTGGGTCAATCCTATCGTCAACCATGAATCAAAAGCCAATTCTGGCAACATTCCCAAAAAAAATGAATTGAGATCCGTGGCAAAATTGCCCCCAGCACCATGCTGCCAAAATGAAGTAGATGTTGAAATGTTCAATGGAAACTCAGCCGAACCAAAAACCGCCGTGAGGTAGTCGGTGGAAGATGTGAGCTCAGCGTAAATGCCAAACGTCGTAAACCCCTCGAGATTAGAATCTCCCACGGCCCCCGTGTGGATGGCAATCGGTTCGGCAACAATTTGAGTCACCTGGGCATGGATCAAAGAAGAGAACGCTAAGCAACATCCAATCACGAGCGAATGATGCACGAATTTGAGAAAAATGGGCATGACATCAGGAAATTTTGGTACGGGTAATATACAAACCATTATCGTATAATATGCATTGTATAATGATTATATTTAGCTGAAAGGACGCATCTCCCTTCTCACCCACCAACAATAGCCGCTCAGCCAACCGCCTCGTCGTTGCTGCTGCAGTATATTGCTTTCCAGATCCATTTCGCCCCCTTCAACAGCGTGTATCCGCCTTTTTACATGAACCAGAATCAACCCGAAAAGACCAGTTGGCTTCAAAACTTACGGGTGAGGCTGGTTCTGCTGTTGAGGCCTTGGGGGTTGTTGACGGCCATTGACTATTGGGACAATTTTAAGCGCAGGTTGGCACTTCGTTCCCAACCCGTCTATCCCATCACGGACTTCACTCACGTCTTAGTCATCTGTGCGAACTACAACCATGCAAAATGGATTGGCGGCTGCATTGAATCCGTCATCCGTCAATCATTTACGCGTTGGACACTTGTCTTGATCGATGATCAATCCACAGATGGTTCCCTTCAAGTCATTCGCCCATATTGCATGAAGGATGAACGAGTCCAACTCGTCCAACTCCCCAAGAATAGCGGGGCCTATTGCGCTCGCAACACAGGAATAGCGGCGATGAAGCACCTCGCATGGACACACGTCACCTTCATCGACCCTGATGATGTGGCCAGCCCTGGCTGGCTGGAACATATGCTGCACCAGTGTCGGCCCGGAATGCACCTCGTTAGGCCTTTGTTGCAGCGGGTGAATGCCAGCATGACCCAAAACCACCGACGCTATTATGGCTATTGTCCATCGCTGTACACGCGAGAGCTTTGGAATGCAATTGGCGGATTCATGGATGTACGGATCGCAGGAGACACAGAGTGTGTTTTACGTGCAGAGCGCTTGCTCGAACTCAACCAGCTGCGCCCTGCCAATGCCCGCCAAGTTGTTCAAATTTGCCGGATGCATTCGTCCAACGCGTCCTCTACGCACGGCCATGAACGCAAGATTTGGCTGGAACAAAGGCGCAATGAAATCGGCAACGCATGCACGCCTGCAGCCCTCCATGTAAAGCCCAATGCCACGAACTTCCCAGGTGATTCTGACACCCTATCAACACCTAAACCGAGCAAATGAAAATTCGCATCTTGCTGAATTCCGATGGGACTGGCGTTTCTGACACGTTCATTCGGAAGAACATCCTTGAACTCGAGGCAGCTGGGCATGAAATCTCTGTTGTAAGTGGCAAAACCCGAGGAGATGCCCATGCGATTTACACCGGGTTTTCATCCTCCATGTGGAGACTGAAGTTGGTTCGTCTTGGGGCATTTCTCCGCTACATTCCTAAGTTTCGGGATCGGTTCAATGCATTTGAAATGCAGATTAGGCAAAACCACGCCTTCCGAAGGTTGAAAAGATCCCACCTCCCCCCGGCTGATTTCATAGTTGTTGAATACGGCGTGTGCGCGGTTGTTGCGAAGCGGTTCCTCCTCTCTCAGAACACCCCATTCAGCATAAACTACCATGGAATAGACGCGACAAAGTGGTTGCATTATCCGTTTTATGCGAAAGCCATCGTGGAGCTCCAACCGCGATTTCACTTTGTCCCTTCCCACCACCTGCGGAGGCGCCTCGAACTCGTTGGAGTGGATCATCAGGACATACACGTCAGCCCATACGATGCTCAAGCCGCTCAAGAAGTGGAGTCACAGGAGCGTTCCGTTCCATTTGATTTCATCGCTATAGGCCGAATGGTGCAAAAGAAATGCCCACAGGCTTTGGTTCTAGCCATGGCCCGTGTCGTCAAAATTCACCCAGAAGCAAGCTTGGCCTTGGTCGGAGACGGGGAAGAAGCGCCAATTGTCCAGCGACTGATTCAATTGAATGGGCTCCAAAAGAACATCCACATGCTCGGTGCATTGAACCACCAAGAGACATTGAAACTGCTTTGCAATGCTCGCATATTCGTCCAACACTCCGTCACTTCAGGAGACGGCGACCAAGAGGGCTTTCCGGTTGCAATTTCAGAGGCCATGCTCCACAGAAAACCCACAATAAGCACCATTCACAGTGGAATCAGCGAGGCCGTAATCGATGGCACAACAGGATATTTGGTCCAAGAACATGATTTTGAAACCTTTGCGGAACGAATGACATTGCTTCTCGATTCACCTCAGCTCCAAGACGAAATGGGACAAGCGGGATACGAGCGCATCCAGAAGATCGCGCCTCATGGTAACCGCTCAAAAAACCTACTTCAACTCATCTCGAACCAGCTGTGATGAACGAAAAAAAACTACGAGGAGGCTTCAAAGTTCTAAGATCAATGGGGCAGTAAACTTCTTGGCGATCTTCTACATGTCAATCCTCAGAGGAACTGCGGCGTTTGCCACTGAACGCCACGAATTCGTCCACGGACAGCTGAATGAATGGGCGCAAATCCCTGAGAATGCAGCGAGATTTAACCTGATGTTGATTTTGGATTTTAGGAGCACATTCGCACGCCGACCAACCGATCACGGTCAGTGATCCATCCTTGGCTGACTTGATGTGGGAACTCCTCGTTCAGCTTTTCAGGCGGCCCATAAAGGGCCTACTTCCAAGCGTTCAATTGGGCTCGAATGTGCGTGACGTTCAAGCGGAAATTGAAAAGACGCCAGTGACCTCCCTCACCTTTTCTGCCAAATGACCCCCGTGTAGTCTATCGGAACGAAGAAGGGACGCATGCCTTTGGATTCGAAAAATTCGTCCACTGCTCTTCGGCATCCATTCCAATGGCCATAATCGTCAATGATCAAAATGCCGTTTTCGACAATGCGATCATAAAGGCATTCCAACTCATGCTTCGTGGAACTGTACCAATCCGTATCCAGACGAAGCAGCGCTATCTGATCATGAAGGGGGGGATTGGAAATGGTCTCCTCCACTTTCCCTACATGGTAATGCACCTGTTCTGATGGGAAATTCGTCATCGCGATGTTCTTTTTCACCTCCGACAACTGTGCATAAGCCCAAATGGTGGCCTCTTTTTTCCTGCCTGAAGCACTGCGCATGAGTTCTTCGGCCGATTGGCCCTTAAAATCCACATCGTGCGACGTGGGCTCCGTCATGCCTTCAAAGGTGTCATAAAGGTGTAAATTGCGCTTGACATTGGGGTGGAGCAACAGATTTTGGGCCATGAGCATCGAACTCCCTCCTTTCCAAACTCCACATTCGATGAAGTCCCCTTCAATGCCATTGGCATTGAGCCAATCCGAAGCCTGCCACAAGCAAGTCATCCGGGCCAAAGAGGTCATGGTAAATGCCTTGCTAATTTCATAGGCGTCCTTAAAAGGCTCTGAAATGAATACTTCAGGCCTTATTTTCTGATAACCAAGTGCTTTTGCAATCATTTTACTGCGATGATACCGTATTCCAATGGGAAAATACGGCTGTATTTCCTTTGAAACCAGCGGTAGCCCGGAATCCACTTCCGAACCGGTGAAAGGTGATAGAACAACCTAACCAATGGTGTTCCGATAAAAGGCATGCCCTGAAGCAACTTGAGAGAAAGGGAAATCCAGGCATCAAGCCCACCCATGATTACATGGATCTCTGACGATTTGAACCCTGCCAATGCTAATTTGCTGCGCAATGCGTGCTCCGTGAATCTATGGTAGTCATTCGGTTCTTCGTGCAAGCCGTAAAGAAAAGGAACCGTAGCAATCAAGGTCCCCCCTTCGGTCAACACCCGATGCAATTCACTCAGGGCATTTTGTGGTTGGTGCAGATGTTCCAACACGTCTGTCAAGAGCACCGTATCGAATTGCGCGGACTGAAGCGGGATTGGACCATTCAAGTCGGCGACCACATCAATGGTCCCTTCCTCATTTCGATCACTGAAATCCATCCACACGTAGCCAGAAACAAGGTGCTCGTATACGCCAAACAACGGCGCCTTCCCACAACCCGCATCCAGCAATTCACCCTTTGCATGTTCCTTCAGAACCCGCTCCAAATACGCACCTAGTCCATCGCATAAAAATCTTGAACCCGGACTGACTTCTGCTGTATTCCATGATGAACTCAGCACGCCGCGGCGCATGGCAAATTTTGACTCCTGCCATCGAGTGCGTGTTTCTTTCGTTAATCTGGTGGGCATTCTGACCTGTTCAATTCCATCAAAGCTAAGCATCTCAACTCCTCGCAACACCACCATCAGGGAGAAAAAGGAAAAGCCTCGCAATGCATTGCGAGGCTTTTCTTGGGTGGCTAATGGGATTTGAACCCACGACCCTCGGCACCACAAACCGATGCTCTAACCAACTGAGCTATAGCCACCATTTTCCCGTAAGGGTGCGCAAAGATAAATGGAGAATCCTAAAGTCCATTCAACCCAGACAAGAATATCACACGAGCGAGCGAATCTTGATATGGCAATCGCTTTTCAATGGGACAACCTATGGCATCTGTTATCGCTGGATTTATTTGCTCTCCCTGCATGGCCTGCTCCACAGCGAGGGCCAAATCCATGCGCCGTGGCTCTGCACGATGTTTGCCCAAAGCATAATACAGGTCATTGATTCGCCCACGAAACAGCACTTGCCCTGTCGAGTCCAATAAAAAGGCCTCCGGTGTCCACTTCGCTTCCAAGCCATCTGCCCAACCTACTGTATCCCGAGCGAGGTCCCATTGGATTCCATACCGCAGGCCAAAATCGGCTATTTCTTCATCGGTGACCCTCGGGTTCGGAAACCAGCCCACAAGCTCAACCTCTCCTTGAAAACGTTCCTCCCAATCCTCATGTAGAGTGTTGAGGTAGAATGTATAATCTTGACAAATCGGACAAAGTGGCGCCAGAAACACCCAAACCTTCCACATCAGTTCACAATTTGAATCACATGGCTTCTCGATGTTCCGGCCGAGGTAGTCATTCGATAGAAATAGGTTCCTGTTGACAAGTCTGGCAGAATGAACGTGTGTTGGTGATGACCCGCAGCACGGAGCACAGAAGGCATCAATTCATCCAACAACCTTCCTTTTACATCGTACAACTCGATCCCTACTTCAGTGGCTTGCCTGAGGTGAAAGCCAATGTTCACCTCTCCTCCCGAACGCGTAGGATTGGGCCAAGCTGGAAAGAGGTTGTCCACTTGGTAAACGATCCGAGCGTCTTCATCAGCTGCGGACAATGTGATGTCCTCATCGCCCGGCAGATAAGGCACATACTGCAAGAACATGACGTACATCTCATCTCCCGTCAAATCACCCCATGACATCCATTGCGGTGGATCGTTGGGATTGTTGGGGTTGTTGGACGTGTTGTCGTAAGTGCAGAACGCGTGAATGGTGTAGCCTTCAGGAATGTGTTTGAGGGAGGGGTAGCTGAAAATCCCCTGCCAATTGAAATCCCATTCGGGAATGGAAATCATGGGGATGGTATCTGCACCGTTCGGAGCGACGGCATATACCTCCCATGCCTGACCCAGTAAGTGGCAATGTGGCGTAATGGAAAGCACACTGATGTCACCCCAAACCTCAAAGATCCCATGGAAGGTCTTCACCTCGTTCGCGTTGATGAAAAAGGGCTCTGTCAAGTGCACCGGTGACATCGTAATCAAATCAACTTCCCTCTGAATCGGCTCTTCGGCGAAGAAGAGGTTAATTTCTGTCACGTCCACTTCTTCGATGGAGGTTGGGCCGTAGTGCATCTGGAGCAGCAACTTGCCGTTGGGGCTGATTTTCTTGCCAATCGTAGAGGGGAATTCCGTCGGCGAGGCCCCTGGAACCCAGCCACCGAATAGAAAGTCCTCAACATCCACACCATAATCTCCAAAACTCTCATATCCAGGTTCTGGGTCGTTCAAATCAAGCGCAGTGGCCGCATTGATGGCGTTCGCGTTTTCGGTGTATGCAATCAAGGCATGGTGCGCGATGGCTGCATTTCCCGGACGGACCTCTACTGCTCGGATTTCAGTCTCTTCAGTGACTTGGGGATCCAAGACGAACACCTGGTATTGATCCAACAAATCTCCGCCGTGCACATACGCCTCAGGCATGGCCAACACCAAATCTGGTTCTCCGATTTGGCTTCCTTCAGGAAAATCTGGCAGGCCGGGATTGTCTGAAGGATTGCCCTCTGGTGCCCCAGCCTCATGCCAGTCGGATAAAGTTTGAATCTCCTCTGGAGTCAAAAACCGCTCCCCCCGCAGGGATGCATATTCTGGGTCTGGCGACCACGGGGGCATGTAGCCTGAAGCCGTCACGTAGGAAATGAAAGCGCTGTAATCACTCACTTCCTCGTAAGAGGTAAAAGGCATTGGCCCAATTTCTCCTGCTCGATGGCATTGCGTACAATTTTGATAAATGATTGGGGCTACATCCGCATGGAAAGTAGGTGTTTGGCCCATGACCAAAGCCGCTAGGCTCATAGGCAACATGGATAAGAAGATCAATTTTGTAGAGGGAAATCTGAACATGCGAACAAGTTAAACAGCAATTCGCTATGCTCCGCACCCCTCCATCCAAAGTGCTCCCTGCATTTGACTCCGGTTGCGCATCTTTGCAGTCATGGGAACCCCCTCCGCATCACTCCGCATTTTGCACCTGGCCAGCTGGTACCCCAGTTCCGCGCATGGAACGCTCGGTAATTTTGTGCAGCGCCACGTGGAGGCAGTAGGGGATTTTACCTCATCTGAAGTTTGGTATGTTGCTCAAGGAGAGGCTCATTCGACGGTTCACCACCAACGAGGAGTCACTGAGCGCATCGCCTATGCGAGGCCTTCAAAGTGGTTGCCTTGGTCGGTGGTCGTGACGCGCATGCTGCTCCGGATGTCCCGATCCGCCGAAGTGCCCGATGCCATTCACTTGCACGTCGCCTATCCGGCGGGATTGGCCGCGCGCATCCTTTCGAAGCGATGGAATGTTCCTTTGGTACTCACTGAGCACTGGACGGTTTACCATGCCGATCAACGCAAGAAGCTCACTTGGTGGCGCAAACTTGCCATGCGCTGGACGGGAAAAGCCATTCACGAAATGTGCCCGGTAACCGCTCAGCTTGGTCACAGCATGACGGATTTTGGCCTGTCGGCCCCCATTACGGTTGTTCCCAACGTGGTAGACACCGAGCTCTTTAAGCCTGGAACCAAACTCCCTGGACCTGTATTGCTCCACATCAGCTCCCTGGTGGACGAACAAAAGAACGTGACCGGCTTGATTCGCGCCTTTGCACGGGTGGTGGATCGTTTGCCTTCTGGAACCAAACTGCATATCGTGGGCGACGGGGACCCCATGCCCCATGCTAGGTTGGTTGAATCGCTCGGGTTGTCCGACCGAATTCTAACCCATGGCGAGGTTTCTTTGGCCGAAGTTGCCAAACGCATGGCCGAAGCCACCGCAGTTCTCTTGTTCAGTCGCTTTGAGAATTTCCCATGCGTCATTCCAGAGGCCTGGTCTACGGGTACGCCAGTCCTCGCCACAGATGTCGGTGGAATCCGCGAACATCTGCCCGCAGATGGACTGGACTTCCGAGGCAAGTGCGTGCCTTCAGAAGATGAAAACGCGTTGGGTGCAGCCATCATTCAGCTTTTAAATGAACCCGTCGATGGCGAGCGATTGCGGAAATATGCCACGGATCATTTCAGCATCCAATCCGTTGGAAATGCCTACCTCGAAGTTTATCAATCCTTGTTGAGGCATGACTGAAAAGCGTGTCATCAGCAACAGCATTACCCTGCGTTTTGGGGTGTTGATGGCCACGGCTGCCGTCGTCCTTCTCAATGCCCGCGTGCTCGGAGCAGAAGGTCAAGGACAGGTAGCCGTTTTCCAATTGGGCATGCTGCTGATCAGCGCGTGCAGCGGGTTCATTGCAGGCGGAGCGGTCGTGTTCTTGAAACAACAGCTCGCGGTTAAGGCGATGTGGCAAGCAGGTCACATCTGGATGGCATGTTGCACCTTATCGGTCGGTAGCTTCTTGCTTTGGGTGGGGAATTTCCCGCACATCGGAGCCATTGCTGTTGCAGGTTGGCTTCAAGCTGGGATTATTTTTCATGGCCAAATTCTCCTGGCAACCGGTTCCATTAAGGCGCACAACCGCTTGGCTTTTATCCAGACCTTACTTCTGGCCGTTGGCCTCTTGTTCGCCTATGCGAATGGCTGGCAGGAGTTGGAGGCCTTCGTAGCTGTTCTCCTCGGCGCGCTGACGCTGACTGCCCTGGATGCGATGCGTTCGGTTTACTCCAAAATAGAACCTTCCGAGTCGGGATTGGATGCTACAACCTGGCGGCAGCTCTGGCTTTATGGGCGATCAGCTCAAACGGGAGCCCTGTTCCAGTTGCTCTCCAACCGCCTTCCATTCGCGTGGCTGGCGCGCTTAGGGCAGAACGGCACGGCACAAGCCGGCCTGTATTCCATCGCTTTTTATGGCATGGAGGCCATGTGGACTGCCGCTCGGGCGCTGGCCCCGGTTCTTCATGCTCGGACTGCTGAGAACAAGGACCGGGCTAGCCGGATCTTGACCACTCGGGCTTTTGCCACGTTGACCTTTGTGATTTCGCTGGTTCTTTGGCTCATTTCTGCGGCCGTGCCCGAATTTGTCTACGAGCGCATCTTTGAGGTTGACGGAATTCGTGGCGTGCTAGTCGTTTTGGGACCTGCGGTAATTTGCGGGTCGGTAGCTGGGATTTTTTCTCACCACCTGAGCGGCATTGGGCAGCACCGATGGAACGCGTGGACATCAGGAGCCGGCTTAACAACGGTAATCCTCTTGGGCGCATTGTGGTATGAGAAAAACGGCAGCATTGGGGCTGCAGCAGCGGCATCCGTCGCTGGTTTCGTTCAGGTTTTGGGCCTGTTCATCGGCATGACGCGAGAAGAGCAAATAAAGGGTGCTGAATGGTTGCCTCGAAGAGGCGATTGGGCTCAGATCAAATCAAACAAGTCTTGAATTCCCAATACGCGGACCGACTCAAACCCCTCCGCATAGGCGAAGCCCGCAGGTCTTCCAATGGTTTGCATTCTGCCTCGCAAATGATCTAAGAACTCTGGTGAACTGATGGGAGTTTGCGGCCCTGTTGCGTCCGGCTGATGAAATTGACTGGAATAGGCCAAAACCGCTTGCATTTTGACTTCCTCAAAGCCTGTGATGTCCACTACGAAATCAGGCGTCCGATCTCGGTCTTGTATGTAGTGATAGACGGCCTTGGGCCTCCATGGCTCTAGCCCAGGGGTTTCGATTCGCGCCAAGCCTGACAGAAAGCAAGCTCTCTGCACCAGTTCTGCAGCACGCCCATGATCCGGATGCCGGTCTGCACGGGCATTGGCCAAAACCACTTGGGGTCGAAGGCGACGGAGTGCTTCAATGACGCGCATCAAATGCGCCTGATCGACCTCGAACCAACCATCTTCCATTCCGAGGTTTTCCCTATGCTGTACGCCCAGAATTTCTTGGGCCTTTTGGGCTTCTTCTGCTCTCAGCTGCACCGACCCGCGAGTGCCGAGTTGCCCCTTGGTCAAGTCGACTATGCCCACCTTCTTCCCAGCCTTTACCTCCTTGGCAAGTGTCCCGCCGGCGGACAACTCCACATCATCTGGATGTGCACCAAATGCAACTATGTCGAGCAGGTGTTGGGTCTTCATGCTCACAAAAATACGACTGACAGGCTCATCGCACCTTGCGCAAGGTTGCCAACACCGATCGATGATCACTGAATTCCTCTTCACCGACTTCGACACGCACCGCTTCGAACATCGAATCGTGCAGCACATAATCAATGCGCAACGATGGCAAGTCCCCGATGTACGTCCCACCAAAACCAGTTCCGGCCTCGGCAAAGGAGTCGCTGAGGTGAGCAGCACGGAGCACCTCCAAAGCATAGGACATGGGGGGGTCATTGAAATCCCCACACAACACGACTGGATAGGGACTTGATGTCACTTCACTCGCCACCCGATGGGCTTGATTTGCACGTTTTTTCCAGGCATTGCTGAGTCGGCTCCACAACCGTTGGCTGGATGCACGATCTGGTCCGTCTCGAACAGCATCAATTTCAGATTTGCCCAAGCCAATTGAGCTGAGGTGGGCATTGATGATGCGCACCGTGTCCCCTTCAAAAAGCACATCAGTGATGACCGCACCGTTCCCGGGGTCTTCATCAAACCTCAAGCGAGATCGCCCTACAATGGGCAAACGGGTAAGCGTCATCACACCAAAACTCTCTCGCTTCCTTGTGTCCTGCTCGAAAAAGGAGTGGACGTTCTTCAAGCCGGTGGCTGCTTGGATCATTTTTGCATTCACAAATGGTGGAGACCCCCGGTGCTCGTAAGCCTCTTGCAGGCAGACCACATCGGCTCCCATGGCGCGAATTTGATCAAGTACCGCATCGCGAGTGGTCTCGCCTTGCAGCTGACCGTAGCGGTCAAACTGCCTCACATTCCATGTGAGCAACCTCAAGTCATCCTCCACTGTGGTTTCGCCCCCACCGCCCCAATGCAAGTTCAGGTGTGAAATCGTGGCAAAGAGAACCAACAAAGGAAACCAAATCCCCCTCCAACGTGCGGCCAAAAGCCTCCACGCAAAACCCAAGAGGAGCGAAGCAAGGGACAATGGATACACCAAACCCGCCAATGCGAACCACGGAAACAATTCGGGAGAAACACGCACAGCCACTTCCGCAGCCAGCACCCCCATGACTCCAATGGCCACAAACAACCCACTTCCGATGGCCTTCCTGTTGTCGGTCTTCGAATTCGATGGCACGTTACTGGTTCGATTGACGAAATAAAAACTCCTTTTCTTCTGCCGTCAATCGGTCATACCCATGACGGGATATTTTATCGAGGATGCGATCCAAGCGATCAGCATCTTCCTTCCTTTCAGCGTTGAATTGGTCATCCGTCTTTATCCGGCTTGTGCGCGTCTCCTTCTTTTTTGTTCTTACCACCCGCAACGGACGGCGTCCGGTAGCCAGAAAATCCAACAAGCTCTCCAGCCAACGTGTCAGGCTTACTTGGCGTTGCATTCCTCTCGCCCACAAGTATCCAAAAAACGCCCCGCCCAGATGGGCGATGTGCCCACCCGAATTGTCCCCTGAACTGAGCATGATGTAGTCCAAAACAACATACCCAATGGCCACATATTTCAGCGAGATT